>NZ_JBJGYI010000007.1:0-155417 GCF_054049915.1 Geodermatophilus sp. SYSU D00766 | reverse complement strand
ACTGCCCGAGGGGCCGACCAGCACCAGGAACTCCCCGTCGGCGACGTCGAGGTCCAGCCCGCTGACCGACGGCGCGGACGCCCCCGGATAGGTCAAGGTGGCGTGGTCGTAGGTGATGGCGGCCATGAGGTTCCTCTGATCGTCCCTTCTGCGCCGGTGCAGATCGCCCCACTGTGACACGTCGGCCGCCGCCGGGACCACGGGGCACCGGCGTGGCAACCCGTCCGGGGCACGCGGGCACCGTCACCGTCTCCCGACCTGCACCGATTCCGGAACGACCCGTCCGGATGAGCCAGTGGTGCCGTTGCATAACGGTTTCAACACTGTTGCGCGAAACCGACCGCTCGGCCGCTTATCGTCCCCGGGCGAACACGGCGACCGGCATGGGATGCCGGTCCGTCCGCGTGCGAGGAAGCAGGGCGGCGAGGACGCCGCAGCAACCGAAGGGAAACACATGACGATGCGCGCGAGAGGCCGACGCTCCACGGCGCTGGCCGGTGGCCTGGGTGTGGCGCTGGTGCTCGCCGGCTGCGGTGCCAGCGAGACCAGCAGCGGCGAGGGGGGGACCACCGACGCCTCCGAGCTGAGCATCGACTGCGCCCCCTACGAGGAGTTCGGCGACCTGGAGGGCGAGACGGTCAGCGTCTACACCTCGATCGTCGACCCCGAGGACCAGCCGCACATCGACTCCTACGTGCCGTTCGAGGAGTGCACCGGCGTCGACGTCCAGTACGAGGGCTCGCGCGAGTTCGAGGCCCAGCTGGTCGTCCGCGTCCAGAGCGGCAACGCCCCCGACATCGCCTTCGTGCCGCAGCCGGGCCTGCTGGCCAACCTGGTCGCCCAGGGCGCCGTCGTCCCCGCGCCGGCCCAGACCGAGGCCAACGTCGACGAGTACTGGGACGAGAGCTGGAAGAACTACGGCTCGGTGGACGGCGAGTTCTACGCCGCCCCGCTCGGCGCCAACGCCAAGTCCTTCGTCTGGTACTCGCCGTCGGCCTTCGAGGAGGCCGGCTACGAGGTGCCGCAGACCTGGGACGAGATGATCGCCCTGTCCGACCAGATCGCCGAGTCCGGCGCCAAGCCGTGGTGTGCGGGCATCGGCTCCGGTGACGCCACCGGCTGGCCGGCCACCGACTGGCTCGAGGACGTCGTCCTGCGCTCGGCCGGCCCCGACGTCTACGACCAGTGGGTCAACCACCAGATCCCGTTCAACGACCCGCAGATCGCCGAGGCGCTCGACACGGTCGGCGGCGTCCTGAAGAACCCCGACTACGTCAACGGCGGCCTGGGCGAGGTGCAGTCCATCGCGACCACCGAGTTCACCGACGCGGGCCTGCCCATCCTCGACGGCAGCTGCTTCATGCACCGCCAGGCGTCCTTCTACCAGGCCAACTGGCCGGAGGGCACCGACATCTCCGAGGACGGTGACATCTTCGCCTTCCCGCTGCCGCCCATCGAGGGCGACACGGCGCCGGTCCTCGGCGGCGGTGAGTTCACCGCGGCCTTCAACGACGAGCCGGCCACCCAGGCGTTCCAGACCTACCTCTCCTCGCCGGAGTGGGCCAACATCAAGGCCCAGGTCTCCGGCCCGGGCTGGGTCAGCGCCAACACCGGCCTCGACGTCGAGAACCTGACCTCGCCGATCGACCAGCTGGCCGCCGAGCAGTTCCAGGACCCGAACGCGGTCTTCCGGTTCGACGGTTCGGACCTGATGCCGGGTGAGGTCGGCGCCGGTGCGCTGTGGACCGAGCTGACCAACTGGATCGCGAACGACAAGCCGACCCAGCAGGTCCTCACCGACGTCGAGAACGCCTGGCCGACGTCCTGATCACCGCGGTCCCGGTCAGCCACCCCGGCTGACCGGGACCGTCCGTCCCACCACCCTGGAGGCCGGGGGGAGCGTGGCGCCACCGCACCTGCGGCGGCGCCGCGGTCCTCCCGGCGTTCCGTTGCCGAGAGAAGGTCGTCAGCGGTGCAGTGGTTCCTCGACGCGAGCACCACGGGGCACAAGTTCGCCCTGATGGTGTTCGCCATCCTCCTGTTCGCGGCCGTGATGGGTCTGATCCTGTTCGCGGTCGACCGGCCCAAGCGGGTCCCCACCTGGGTCGTGGCGGCCGGCTTCGTCGGCCCGACGCTGCTCCTGCTGGGCGTCGGCCTCGTCTACCCCGCCGTCGAGACCGTCCGGGGCTCGTTCTACAACCGGGACGGCTCGGAGTTCGTCGGCCTGGACAACTACGCCACGGTGTTCTCCGAGGACAACTTCCAGCGGGTCCTGCTGAACACGTTCCTGTGGGTGGTCCTGGTCCCGCTGCTGACCACCGGCCTCGGCCTGGTCTACGCCTACCTCGTCGACCGCACGCGCTTCGAGAAGCTGGCCAAGGCGCTGGTCTTCCTCCCGCTGGCGATCTCGATGGTCGGCGCGAGCGTGATCTGGAAGTTCGTCTACGAGTACCGCCCCGACCAGCCGGGCGTGCGCCAGATCGGCCTGCTCAACCAGCTGCTGGTGCTCATCGGCATCGAGCCGCAGCAGTTCCTGCTGAACTGGCCGTCGAACACCTTCTACCTGATCGTCGTCATGATCTGGATCCAGGCCGGCTTCGCCATGACCGTGCTGTCGGCGGCCATCAAGGCCATCCCCGACGACGTCGTGGAGGCCGCCCGCCTCGACGGCGTGGGCGGCGTGCAGATGTTCCGCTACGTGACGGTGCCGAGCATCCGCCCGGCGCTGGTCGTCGTCCTGACCACGGTGGCCATCACCACGCTGAAGGTGTTCGACGTCGTCCGCACCATGACCGGTGGCCAGTTCGGCACCAGCGTGGTGGCGAACGAGTTCTACACGCAGGCCTTCCGGCAGTTCAACTTCGGTCTCGGTGCGGCGCTCGCGGTGCTGCTGTTCGTCCTGGTCATCCCGATCATCGCCTACAACGTCCGCCAGCTGCGTCTCGCCGAGGAGATCCGATGACCACGACCACGCCGGTCATGGCGCCCGTCCCCCCGGACGAGCGTCGGCTGACCCGGACCGAGCGCCGGGCGGTGGCGGCCAAGAACAAGCTCAGCTCCCCGGCCGCCTCCATCATCGCGCTGGTCATCGCGGTGCTCTGGACGGTGCCGACCCTCGGCCTGCTCATCACCTCCTTCCGGCCCGAGCTCGACATCCGCCGCTCGGGCTGGTGGACGGTCTTCAGCGACCCGCAGTTCACCCTCGACAACTACAACGAGGTGCTCTACGGCGGCGCGACGAACTTCGCGGCACTGTTCGTCAACTCGCTGGTCATCACCCTGCCGGCGGTGGTCATCCCGATCTCGCTGGCACTGCTGGCCGCGTACGCGTTCGCCTGGATCAAGTTCCCCGGCCGCAACCTCCTGTTCGTCGCGGTGTTCGCGCTGCAGGTGGTCCCGATCCAGGTGACGCTCATCCCGCTGCTGAGCCTGTACGTCGACACCGGGCTGGCCGGGTCCTTCTGGACCATCTGGCTGTCGCACTCGATCTTCGCGCTGCCGCTGGCGATCTTCCTCCTGCACAACTTCATGAAGGAGATCCCCGCGTCGCTGGTGGAGGCCGCCCGCATGGACGGCGCCGGTCACGTGAAGATCTTCTTCCAGGTGCTGCTGCCGCTGCTCACGCCGGCGATCGCGGCGTTCAGCGTCTTCCAGTTCCTGTGGGTGTGGAACGACCTGCTGGTCGCGCTCACCTTCGCCGGCGGCGCCCCCGACGTCGTCCCGCTCACCGTCCGGGTGGCCGAGCTCGCCGGCACCCGCGGGTCGGACTGGTTCCTGCTGGCCGCGGGTGCCTTCGTGTCCATGGTGCTGCCGCTCATCGTCTTCCTGGGCCTGCAGCGCTACTTCGTCCGCGGTCTGCTGGCCGGCAGCGTCAAGGGCTGAGCGCCGGCCCGGCACAGGGCGCACACACGAGAGAGGCCCCCGGACCTGGTCCGGGGGCCTCTCTCGTCGTCTCGGGCGGTGTGCGCGCCCCTCAGGCGGGCGCGTGCTGCGTCTGCCGGCTGGCCGACGACGGCTCGGCCGAGCCGCGGCTGTCGAGGTCGCGCAGGTGCGACTCCAGGTAGGAGCGGAACCGCGTGCGGTACTCGCGCTCGAAGGTGCGCAGCTCCTCGATCTTGCGCTCGAGGTTGGCGCGCTTCTCCTCCAGGCCGCCCATGACCTCGCGGTGCCGGCGCTCGGCGTCCTGGTCGAGGGCCGCGGCCTTGGCGCGGGCCTCGCGCTCCATCGTGTCGGCGCGGGTGCGGGCGTCGTTGACCATCGACTCCGCGCGGGCGCGGGCGTCGTTGACCATCTGCTCGCTCTTGGACCGGGCGTCGGACAGCAGCCGGTCGCTGGTGGCCTTGGCGCTGGAGACCATCTGGTCGGCCTGCGCCTTGGCCTCGTTGACGTAGCGGTCAGCCGTCTCCGAGGCCAGCGCCAGCATCCGGGAGGCCCGCGCGGTGTCGTCCTCGCGCGCGACCGGCTGGGGCGGCGGCGCGGGCGCCGGCGGCGGCTCGGGTGCGGCGGCCTGGGCGGCGACCCGGCCGGTGCTCGACCCCGAGCGCAGCTCGTTGTTCTCCTCGATCAGCCGGGCGAGCTCGGCCTCCACCACGTCGAGGAACGCGTCCACCTCGTCCTCGTCGTAGCCACGCTTCCCGATCGGCGGCTTCTTGAAGACGACGTTGTGCACGTCGGCTGGCGTGAGTGGCAAGGGGCTCACCTCGGGTCGGACGGCGGGGACGGGGACGGTCGATCACGCGCGGGCCGCGTGAGCGGTGGTCAGGCGGTGAGGGCGAGACCGGTCGTGATGTTCCGCAGGATGTACACGGCGATCAATAAGACCATGAACGCGAGGTCGAGGCGGATGGACCCCAGGTTCAGCGGCGGGATCACCTTCCGGATGGCCTTGAGCGGCGGGTCGGTGGTCGCGTAGACGACCTCGAGACCCGCGGCCACGAAGCCCGACGGGCGCCAGCTGCGCGCCAGGACCATCACCCAGTCCACGACGAAGCGCGCGAACAGCAGGATCAGGAAGACGAGCAGGATCGACGAGACGATCTGCCAGAAGAGAGCCACTGTCCTCGCTCGTCCCGGGGCACGCGCGGTGCCGTGTGTCTGCCAGCGCCCCGGCCGACGACCTCAGGACTGGGCGAAGAACCCGCCCTCGCGGATCCGGGCCTTGTCCTCGGCCGTCACGTCGACGTCCCTGGGGCTGAGCAGGAACACCTTGGCCGTGACGGGCTCGATGCTACCGCGCAGGCCGAAGATCAGTCCCGCTGCGAAGTCCACGAGCCTGCGCGCGTCGGCGTGGTCGAGGTCGGTGAGGTTCATGATGACCGGGCTGCCCTCGCGGAAGGCCTCCCCGATGGCCCGCGCCTCGTTGTAGGTCTTGGGGCTCAGCGTGGTGATCCGGTAGGGCTGCGGGGCGGGGGCCGGCTCGGCGGCCGCGACCGGCTCGCGGGCGGCCAGCCCGGCGGCCGCGGCGCCGCCGCCCGCTCCCCCGGCGGTGCCGGCGCCCGCGCCGACGCTGCCCAGGCGCGGGGCGGGGGTGCCGGCCGACGCCGGCACCCGGGACTCACCGGCGGACCCCTGCGCCGGCACCGGCCCCGAGGACGCCACCGGGGTGGCCAGGCCCAGCCGGGTCGCGCCGCGGCGCGGCAGCGCCGGCTCCGGGTCGGCGGCGTCGTCGCGCGCGTCGAGGCCGCGCGGGTCGAGGCCACGCGGGTCGAGGCCACGGGGCTCGGGGCCGCGCGGCTCGGCGCGCTCGTCGAAGCGCTCGTCGTCGTAGCGGCGGTCGTAGCGCTCGTCGTAGCCGGGGTCGCCGGTCAGCGAGTCGTAGCCGCCGTAGCCGGCCCCGGCGCGCCCCTCGGAGGCGTAGCGGTCGTCGGCGCGCTCGTCGAAACGGCCCTCGAAGCGGCCGGCGCGGCGCTCGTCGTAGCGCCCGTCGTCGTAGCGCTCGTCGTAGCGGCCGTCGTCGTACCGGTCGTGGTGGTCGGCCTGGCGGGCGTCGTAGCGCCCGTAGGCGCGGGCGTCGTCGTCCTCGACGAGTCCGAGGTAGATGCCCATCTTCCGCATGGCCCCGGCCATCAGACCTCCTCCGGGGACCCGGGTGGGACCCCTGTGACTCGTGTGACTCGGGGCGAGGGTAGGGGCCGGGAGCCGAAGAGCGCGGTTCCGACACGCACCAGCGTGGCGCCCGCCGCGACGGCCTCCTCGAGGTCGGCGCTCATGCCGGCGGACAGCTCGGCGGCGTCGGGGTGGTCGGCCCGCACGCGGGCGGCCAGCGCGGCCAGCCGGGCGAAGGCCGGCCCGGGCTCCTCGTCGCGCGGGGCGACGGCCATGAGCCCGCGCAGCCGCAGTCCGGGCAGCCCCGCGACGGCGTCGGCCAGCGCCGGGACGTCGTCGGGCGCCGCGCCGCCGCGCTCGGCGAGCTCACCGGCGGCCCCGCCGAGGTCGACCTGCACGAACGCCTCGACCGGCCGGCCGGCCGCCTCCCCCGCCCGCGCCAGCGCCCGGGCCAGCGGCAGCCGGTCGAGGGAGTGGACGACGGCGCCGGTGCGGGCCACCGCGGCGGCCTTGTTGCGCTGCAGCTGGCCGACGAAGTGCCACTGCAGCGGCAGGTCGGCGAGCTCGGCGGCCTTGGCGGTGAGCTCCTGGGCGCGGTTCTCGCCGAACGCCGTCTGGCCCAGGGCCGCCAGGGCGCGGACGTCGTCGGCCGGGAAGGTCTTGCTGACCGCCAGCAGCGCCACCGAGGAGGGGTCGCGGCCGGCGGCGCGGGCGGCGTCGGCGATGCGCCGGCGGACGGCGGCCAGGCGGTCGGCCGGGGAGGTCATGCGCCGATCCTCCCGGATCGGGCCCGTGCACTTCCCCGGAAGTGCACGCGAGGGGTCCTGCGTCAGGACAGCCAGGTGACGCCGGCCTGCCGTCCGGTGACGCCGTCGCGGCGGTGGCTGAACAGCCGGCGGTCCTCGACGGTGCAGCGCGGGTCGTGCACCACCTGGGCCACGCCGGCGCGGGTCATCAGCTCGTCGAGCCCGGCGCGCAGGTCCAGTCCCGGGGTGCCCCGCCGGGTCCGGACGGCGGCCGCCGGCGCGACCCGGGCCACCTCGGCCTGCATCGCCCGCGGCACCTCGTAGCAGGCGCCGCAGACGGCCGGGCCGAGCAGCGCGGTGGTGTCGGCCGGGCGGCTGCCGAGCCGGACCATGGCGGCCAGCGTCGAGGGGACCACCCCCTGCCGCACGCCCTCGCGGCCGGCGTGGACGGCGGCGACCACCCCGGCGACCGGGTCGGCCAGGAGCACGGGGACGCAGTCGGCGACGAGCACGCACAGCACGAGACCGGGCGTGCGGGTGACCAGCGCGTCGGTGGCCGGCAGCGGGGCCTCGACCGGTCCGTCGACGACGGCGACGCCGGTGCCGTGGACCTGGTCCATCCACACCAGCCGCTCCCCGGGCACACCGAGCTCGCGGGCGAGGCGCTCGCGGTTGGCCGCGACGTCGACCGGGTCGTCACCGACGTGGGCCCCGAGGTTGAACGCGTCGTAGGGCGGGCGCGAGCGCCCGCCCCGCCGGTCGGTGACCACCCGTCGAGGGCGCACCTCCGGCGGACGAAGGACCCCCTCGCCCCCCACCGCTCGCACGCTCGCGGCGGGCCCCTGCGAGGGGGCCGGAGAGCGAGGGGTCTCCGTCATTGGCGGAGGAAGTCCGGGATGTCGAGCTCCTCCTCGAAGTCCTCGTTGCCCAGCGGCCGGCGGCCGGCGGCGCCGGACGCGGCCCCGTTGACCGGCGGCAGCGGCGGGACGGTGATGCCGCCGCCGGGCGGGGTCGCGCGGGACACCGGTGACGGCGCCGGGGCGACCGGGGCCGGCGGCGGCACCGACCCGACCAGCCGCTCCCCCGTGGCCCGCGGCAGGCCCGCCGGCGGCGCCGGGGCGACCGGCGGCGACGGCAGCCGCCCCGGGGCGGTCGTGGGCCCGGCGGACGGGACGGCGGCGACCGCGCCCTCCTTGCGCGAGGACGGGCGCCCACCGTCGAACCCGGCGGCGATGACGGTCACGCGGACCTCGTCACCCAGGGCGTCGTCGATGACCGCACCGAAGATGATGTTGGCGTCGGCGTGGGCCGCGTCGGACACCAGCGAGGCGGCCTCGTTGATCTCGAACAGCCCCAGGTCCGAGCCGCCGGAGATCGACAGCAGGACGCCGTGGGCGCCCTCCATCGAGGCCTCCAGCAGCGGGCTGGCGATCGCCTGCTCGGCGGCGAGCAGCGCGCGGTTGTCCCCGCGGGCGCTGCCGATTCCCATGAGGGCGGAGCCGGCGCCGGACATGACCGACTTGACGTCGGCGAAGTCGAGGTTGATCAGGCCGGGGGTGGTGATCAGGTCGGTGATGCCCTGGACACCGGAGAGCAGCACCTGGTCGGCGGTGCGGAAGGCGTCCATCACGCTGACGTTGCGGTCACCGAGCTGCAGCAGCCGGTCGTTGGGGATGACGATGAGCGTGTCGCACTCGTTGCGCAGCTCCTCGATCCCCGACTCGGCCTGCACGGCGCGCCGCTTGCCCTCGAAGGAGAACGGGCGGGTGACCACGCCGATGGTGAGCGCGCCGAGCTTGCGGGCGATCGAGGCCACGACCGGCGCGCCGCCGGTGCCGGTGCCGCCGCCCTCGCCGGCGGTCACGAAGACCATGTCGGCGCCCTTGAGCACCTCCTCGATCTCCTCGCGGTGGTCCTCGGCCGCCTGGCGGCCGACGTCGGGCTGCGCGCCGGCGCCGAGGCCGCGGGTGAGCTCCCGGCCGACGTCGAGCTTGACGTCGGCGTCGCTCATCAACAGTGCCTGGGCGTCGGTGTTGATGGCGATGAACTCCACCCCCTTCAGACCGACCTCGATCATCCGGTTCACCGCGTTCACGCCGCCGCCGCCGATGCCGACGACCTTGATGACCGCGAGGTAGTTGTGCGGAGGTGTCATGTGGGGCTCCCGACCTCGACCCTCATCCTCAAGTGGAGACTTAGCGTTATGTCAACTGGGTCGACGCGGACGAAGTTAGGTGGGCCCTGTCGGCACCATCAAGCACCCTCCTCGGACCGGCGTGTCGCGACACCCGCATCTCACGGTTCTCCGGCGACCCGCTGGTCACATCTGCACCACCGACCGTGACGACCCGCGGCCGGCGATCCCTCATCCCGGGGTGGAGACCGTGAGCACCGGCACCGGTGGACGGATTCGGTCCCGATGTCGTGTCGGGCGTGTCGCAGGAGCGGGCGTGTCGGCGGCGCGCCGGTCGATCAGCGGTCCGCACGCGGCCACGCACGCACGGCAACGGGATGGAACGGCCCTCCTGCAGGGTCCCGCCTCGAGCGGAGCGAGGGGTGGGGGGGCAGGAGGGTCCTTCGTCATCGGAGGACGACGGCGTCCGGCGCGCTGACGTCGATGGTCGTGGCCGGCTCGATGGCGCCGGCGGCGAGCTGGTCGAGCAGGGCCACCAGCGCGGCGGCGCGCCGGTCGTCGTCGGCGTCGTCACCGGTGCCGCCCCACACGACGGTGGTGCCGTCGGTGAGCGTGAGCGTCACGTCGTCGGCGGAGGGGGCCGTCGCCCGGGCGACCTGCTGCCGGACCGCGGTGGGCAGCGCGCCGAGCGCGTCGAGGCCGGCTCGGGTGGCGGCGTCGTCGGGACCGGGGTCGGCGACGTCGAGCGGCACCACCCCGGCCGGCGCCTCGCCGGTGACGGTGTCGAACAGCACGCCGGAGGCGTCGACCAGCGAGCGGGTGCCGCCGTCCTCGACGACGGCGACCGGCCGCCGCTCGGCCACGGTGACCACGACGCTGCCCGGCCAGCCGCGGGCGACCTGCACCGAGGCGACCTGCGGCAGGCGGGCGACCCGCGCCTCGGCCGCCTCGACGTCGACCCGCAGCAGCGGCGTCCCCTCGGCCACCCCGGCGGCGGTGCGCACCTGCTCGGCGGTCAGCGTGGTGGCGCCGTCGACGCGGACCCCGCGCACCGCCAGCAGCGGGCTCATCCACAGCGCCCACCAGGCCAGCGCCAGGACCAGCAGGGTCGCCGCGGCGCCGACCAGGCGGCGCCGGCGCCGGTCGCGCGGGGTGTCCCGGCGCCGCCGGCGGGCGGGCCGGGCGACCTCGACCGGCGTCCCGCGCTCGCGGTCGGCGGTGGTGAGGCCGGCGCGGCTCACCGGACGGCGTCCCCGCCGCCCGGGCCGGCCAGCGCGGCCAGCACCTCCGGGCCGACCATGGAGACGTTGCCGGCCCCCATGGTGATGACCAGGTCCCCGGGCCGGGCCCGGGCGGCGAGGGCCGGGGCGGCCGCCGACCACGAGGGCTCGAAGTGCACCCGCTCGGGCGGCAGCGGGACGGCGTCGGCGACCATCGCGCCGGTGACGCCGGGCACCGGGTCCTCGCGGGCGCCGTAGACGTCCATGACCACGACCTCGTCGGCCAGCCCCAGCGCCTCGCCGAAGGCCGCCGCGAACTCGCGGGTCCGGCTGTAGAGGTGCGGCTGGAAGGCCACCACCACCCGGCCCTCCCCCGCCACCGCGCGGGCGGCCCGCAGCTGCGCGGTGACCTCGGTCGGGTGGTGGGCGTAGTCGTCGTAGACCCGGACGCCGGCGGCGGTGCCCTTGAGCTCGAAGCGGCGGTGCACCCCGCCGAAGCGCTCGAGCCCGGCGACCAGCCCGTCGGCGGGCAGCCCCAGCTCCAGGCCGGCCAGCAGCGCTGCGGCGCTGTTGCGGGCCATGTGCTCCCCGGGCACCCGGATGCGCACCCGGCCGAGCACGGCGCCGTCGAGCACGGCGGTCCAGGCGGTGGCGTCGGGGCCGACGTCGAGGTCCACGATCCGCAGGTCGGCGTCCTCGGCGGTGCCGTAGGTGCGCAGCCGCGCCGGGGTGGGCACGCCGCGCAGCCGGGCCGAGCCCGGGTCGTCGGCGCAGACGACGACGAAGCCGTCGGGGTGGACGGTGCCGAGGAAACGGTCGAAGGCGGCCTCGACGGCGGCGAGGTCGCCGTAGTTGTCCAGGTGGTCGGCCTCGACGTTGGTGACGATCGCCCCGTACGGCGCGAGCAGCAGGAAGGAGCGGTCGCTCTCGTCGGCCTCGGCGACGAAGACGTCGCCCTCCCCCGCGTGCGCGTTGCTGCCGGACTCGTTGAGGGTGCCGCCGATGGCGAAGGAGGCGTCGACGCCGCAGGCCTGCACCGCGACGGTGAGCATCGAGGTGGTCGAGGTCTTGCCGTGCGTGCCGGCGACGGCGACGCTGCGCCGCCCGGACATCACCGCGGCCAGCGCGACCGCGCGGGGCAGCACGGTCAGTCCGCGCGCGCGGGCGGCGGCCAGCTCCGGGTTGTCCTCGCGGATGGCCGAGGAGACGACGACGGAGTCGGCGTCGCCGAGGTGGGCGGCGTCGTGGCCGGTCTCGACCCGGGCACCGAGGGCCCGCAGCGCGAGCAGCGTCGGGGTCTCGCGGCGGTCGCTGCCGGAGACGCGCACCCCGCGGGCGAGCAGGATCCGCGCGATGCCGCTCATGCCGGCGCCCCCGATGCCGATGAAGTGCACCGCGCCGAGGTCGGCCGGTGAGGGCACCGGGCCGGTCCAGGCGGTGGTCGCGTCAGCGGTCACCGGTCGCCACCTCCAGCACGATGTCGGCCAGCCGCTCGTCGGCGTCGGGGACCCCGGCCGCGGCGGCGTGGGCGGCGTACCCGGCCAGCGCCGCGGGGTCGGTGAGCAGCGGCACCACGGTGGCCTCGATCCAGGCGGGTGAGAGGTCGGCGTCGTCGACGAGCAGCCCGCCGCCGGCCTCGACGACCGGCAGCGCGTTGCGCCGCTGCTCGCCGTTGCCGATGGGCAGCGGCACGAACGCCGCCGGCAGCCCGACGGCCGAGAGCTCGGCGACGGTGACCGCCCCCGAGCGGCAGAGCGCGAGGTCGGCGGCGGCGTAGGCGAGGTCCATGCGCTCCAGGTAGTCGACGACGACGTAGGGCGCCGACCCGGCCGGCCGCGGCGGCACCGTGACGTCGGTGTTCTTGGGCCCGCGGGCGTGCAGCACCTGGATGCCGGCGGCGGTGAGCGCGTCGGCCGCCGCGACCGCGGCCCGGTTGAGCGAGGCCGCGCCCTGCGACCCGCCGAAGACCAGCAGCGTCGGGCGGTCGGCGTCGAGACCGAACTGCGCGCGCGCCTCGGGCCGGGTGGCGGCGCGGTCGAGGCTGGTGATCGCCGAGCGCAGCGGCATGCCGACGTGCTCGCCGCGGTGCAGCGGCGTCCCGGGCACGGTGACCGCGACCCGGGCGGCCACCCGGGCGCCGACCCGGTTGGCCAGGCCCGGCAGCGCGTTCTGCTCGTGCACGACCACCGGCACGCCGGCGCGCCTCGCGGCGAGGTAGGCCGGCAGCGCGACGTACCCGCCGAACCCGACGACGACGTCGGCGGCGAGCTCGGTGAGCAGGCCGCGGGTCTCGGCGACGGCGCGGCGCACCCGGCCGGGCACCCGCAGCAGGTCGAGGGTGGGCCTGCGCGGCAGCGGGACCGGCGGGATCAGCCGCAGGTCGTAGCCGCGGGCGGGGACCAGCCGGGTCTCCATGCCGCGGGCGGTGCCCAGGCAGGTGATCCGCAGCGCGGGGTCGCGACGCCGCAGCGCGTCGGCCAGCGCCAGCATCGGCTCGATGTGGCCGCCGGTGCCGCCGCCGGCGAGGACGACGCTCCCCGGGCGGCCTCCCGGGCGGGTGGCCGGGCCGGTCACCGGGACCGTCCCGGGCGGTCGGCCAGGCCCCGCCGGTCGCGGTCGGGACGGCGGGCGGCCGGCGGCGGCACGCGGCGGGCGGGGCCGCGGTCCTCGGCGGGCCGCCGCAGGGGGTGGGCGCCGACCGGCCGGCGCGGGGCCGGGCGGGCCGGCTCCGGCTCGGGCCGGGGGCGGCGCTGGCGGACCGGGTCGACGGCGAGCTCGGGCACCGGCAGCAACCAGCGGGCCAGCCGGCCGCGGTCGCGGCTGCGGGCGTACTCGATGGCCGCGGGCTCGGATCGGGCGAAGCGGATGAGGATCCCCACGATGAACAGGGTGAGCACCAGCGAGGTGCCACCGGCGGAGACCAGCGGCAGGGTGACCCCGGTGACCGGGAGGACGCCCACCACGTAGCCCATGTTCATGGCCGCCTGGCCGACCAGCCAGACGGTGATCGCCACGCTGGCCAGCGACACGAAGCGGTCGGCGGTCCGGCGGGCGATGCGGAAGCCGGCGTAGGCCAGCACCGCGTAGAGCGTGACGACGACCAGGCAGCCGAGGAAGCCGAGCTCCTCGCCGATGATCGCGAAGATGTAGTCCGACTCGGCCTCCGGCAGCAGGTTCCACTTCATCGCGCTGTTGCCCAGGCCCACCCCCCACAGCCCGCCGTTGGCCAGCGCGTAGAACCCGCGGACGGCCTGGAAGCCGGTGTCGCTGGGGTCGTCGAAGGGGTGCAGGAAGGAGGTGACCCGCTCCAGGCGGTACTCCGAGGTCGCGATCATGGCGTAGCCGAGAGTGGCGCCGGCGGCGATGCCGATCCCCCACAGCCGCCCGGGCAGGCCGCCGGCCCACAGCAGCCCGCCCACCACGAGCAGCAGGCTGACCACCGCGCCGAAGTCGGGCTCGAGCATGAGCAGGCCGCAGAGCAGGACGAAGACCGGCAGCAGGGGCACCAGCAGCGTGCGGACCGTCAGGTGGCGGCCGCGCAGGGCGAGCACGTGCGCACCCCACAGGGCGACGACGAGCTTGGACAGCTCCGAGGGCTGGAAGTCGGTGAAGCCGAGGCTGATCCAGGCGCGCGAGCCGTTGTACTCGACCCCCACGCCCGGGACGAGCACCGCGACCAGCAGCACGGCGACGGCGACCAGCGCGACCGGCGACCAGCGGCGGACCAGCCCGGCGGGCAGTCGCACCGCGACGCCGAGCGCGGCCAGGCCGAGGACGGCGAAGACGAGCTGGTCGACGCCGGGGCGCCAGGCGGGCTGGTCGTCGAGCGCGGCCTCGATGGCCGAGGCGGAGAAGACCATGACCAGCCCGATGGCCAGCAGCAGCCCGGCGGCGCCGATGACGAGGTGGCAGCTGACCATCGGCCCCTCGAGCCAGGCCGGGCCGCGCAGCCGCCGCAGGGGCGCCGCCGGGGACGTCCGGCGGGGCGTGCGCCGGGCGCGGGTGGACTCGCTGCGGCCGTCCATCCGGTCATCGTCGCCGAGCCGCGCGCGCGGCCCCGGCAGGGGCCGGGCGTGTCGTGACGGTCGGCGCGGTGAGGTGCTGGAACGGCCCCCTCGCAGACGAAGGACCCCCGTGCCCCCCACCGCTCGCAGGCTCGCGGCGGGCCCCTGCACGAGGGCCGAGGTGCCGGGGGCGAGGGGGTCCTCCATCACAGCCCGGTGAGCGACAGCCAGTCGGCGTAGAACAGCCCCAGGCCGAAGGCCACGGCCATCCCGGTGACCAGCCAGAACCGCACGATGACGGTGTTCTCCGCCCACCCGGCGAGCTCGAAGTGGTGGTGCAGCGGGGCCATCCGGAACACCCGCCGGCGGGTGGCGCGGAAGAAGGCGACCTGGATGACCACCGACAGCGTCACCGCGACGAACAGCCCGCCGAGGACGATGAGCAGCAGCTCGGTGCGGGTGACGATGGCGATGCCGGACATGAGCCCGCCGAGGGCCAGCGAGCCGGTGTCGCCCATGAAGATCCGCGCCGGGCTGGTGTTCCACCACAGGAAGCCCAGGCAGGCGCCCAGCGCCGCGGCGGCCACCAGCGTGACGTCGAGCGGGTCGCGCACCTGGTAGCAGCCGTCGACGGCGGCGGTGGCGCAGTCGTGGGTGAACTGCCAGAAGCTCATGACGACGTAGGCGCCGAACACCATGGCCGAGCACCCGGCCGCCAGCCCGTCGAGGCCGTCGGTGAGGTTGACCGCGTTGGAGAACCCGGCGATGAACAGGTAGGCCAGCACCACGAAGCCGAGGGCGCTGACGTACAGCGGCTCGATGTCGCGGACGTAGGAGACGAACTCCGACGCCGGCGTCACCCCGGCCTCGTCGGGGAAGTTCAGCGCCAGGACGGCGAAGGTGAGCCCCACGACGAGCTGCCCGACCAGCTTGGCGGTCTTGTTGAGACCCAGGCTGCGCCGGTGGCGGATCTTGAGGTAGTCGTCGAGGAAGCCGACGGTGCCGAGCCCCACCATGAGGAACAGCAGCAGCAGGCCGGTGGCGGTGACCCCGCGGCCGGGCTGGCCGATGAGGAAGAGGTGGGCGATCAGGTAGCCGCCGACGGTGGCCCCGACGATGACGGTGCCGCCCATGGTGGGCGTGCCCTTCTTCGACAGGTGCGACTCGGGGCCGTCGTCGCGGATCTCCTGCCCGAAGCCGCGCCGCCGGAAGGCGCGCACGGCCAGCGGCGTGGCGAGGATGGAGACGACCAGCCCGAACGCCGCGGCGATGAGGACGGACTTCACGCGCCTGCCCCGGCGCTCAGCAGGCCCTCGGCCAGGACCTCGAGCCCGTTGGACCGGCTGGCCTTCACCAGCACGACGTCACCGGGCACGAGCACCTCCGAGAGCAGGTCGAGGGCGGCCGCCCGGTCGGGCACGGACACGGCGCGCGTCCCGGCACCGGTCCCGCTGCCCTCCGCCGCGCGGGCACCGGCGGCCGTGGCACCCGTCACCATCCCTACCGCACCGGGTCCGACGGCGACCAGCAGGTCGACGCCCGCGGCGACCGCGTCGCGGCCGAGCCGCTCGTGCTCGGCGACGGCGTCGTCGCCGAGCTCGGCCATCCCGCCGAGGACGGCGACCCGCCGGCCGGCCGGCAGCCCGGCGAGGGCGGCCAGCGCCGCGCGCATCGACTCGGGGTTGGCGTTGTAGGCGTCGTTGACCACGGTCACGCCGTCGGCGCGGCGGGTGACCTCCATGCGCCAGCGGCTGCGCGGCTGCGCCTGCGACAGCGCGGTGGCGACGGCGGCGGGGGTCATCCCGGCGGCGAGCGCGGCGGCCGCGGCCGACAGCGCGTTGGCCACCTGGTGCTCGCCGACCACCTGCAGCGCCACCGGGTGCGCCTCGCCGCCGGCGACGAGGGTGAAGCGGGCCCTGGCGGTGTCGTCGAGGACGACGTCGGTGGCGCGGACGTCGGCGCCGCCGGCGCGCCCGGTGGTGACCACCCGGGCGCGGGTGCGCGGCGCCATCCCGAGCACGCGGGCGTCGTCGGCGTTGAGGACGGCGGTGCCGGTCTCCGGCAGCGCCTCCACCAGCTCGCCCTTGGCCACCGCGATGGCGTCGGCGGACCCGAACTCGCCGAGGTGGGCCGAGCCGACGTTGAGCACCACCCCGACGTCGGGCCGGGCGAGCGTGCACAGCCGCGCGATGTGGCCGATCCCGCGGGCGCCCATCTCCAGCACCAGGTAGCGGGTGTCCTCGCCGGCCGAGAGCACGGTGAGGGGCATGCCGATGTCGTTGTTGTAGGAACCGGGCGGGCTGACGGTGGGACCGGCGGCGGCCAGCACCTGGCCGAGCAGGTCCTTGGTGGAGGTCTTGCCCGAGGAGCCGGTGATGCCGACGGTCAGCAGGCCGCCGGCGGCGAGCCGGGTGTGCACCAGCGCGGCGAGCCGGCCGAGCGCGACCACGGTGTCGTCGACGACGAGGGCCGGCAGCGGGCCGCCGGGGCGGGTGGTCAGCGCGGCGACGGCGCCGGCGGCCGCGGCGGCGTCGAGGAAGTCGTGCCCGTCGACGCGCTCGCCGGCGACGGCGACGAACAGGTCGCCGGCGGCGACGCTGCGGGAGTCGAGCGTCACGCCGGTGACGGTGACGTCACCGGCGCCGGGCGGCACGGCCGCGCCGACGGCCCGCGCGACCTCGGCGAGGGAGAGGGCGATCACCGGGAGGCCGCCCCGGCGGGGGCCGACGCTCCCGGCTGCCGGGCGGCGAGCACCTCGCGCAGCACGGCGCGGTCGTCGAACGGCGTCACGGTGCCGGCGACCTCCTGTCCCGACTCGTGTCCCTTGCCGGCGACCAGCACCGTGTCCCCGGGACGGGCCAGGGCGACGGCGTGGGCGATGGCCGCCCGCCGGTCGCCGACCTCCTCGACGGCGGCGCGGCGCCCGGCCGGCACCCCGGCCAGCACGGCGGCGCGGATGGCGGCGGGGTCCTCCGAGCGCGGGTTGTCGTCGGTGACCACGACCAGGTCGCTGCCCAGCGCCGCCGCCGCGCCCATCGCCGGGCGCTTGCCCTGGTCGCGGTCGCCGCCACAGCCGAGCACGGTGATCAGCCTGCCCCGGGTGGCGGCGCGCAGCGCGGCGAGCGCGGTGGCCACGGCGTCGGGGGTGTGGGCGTAGTCGACGACGGCGGTGAACGGCTGGCCGGCGTCGACGGGCTCCATGCGGCCGGGGACGACGGTGGCCGCCACGCCCGCGAGCGCCTGCGGCACCGGGACGCCGACGGCGTCGAGCAGGGCGACGGCGAGGACGGCGTTGGTGACGTTGAACCGGCCGGGCAGCCGCACGCTCGCCGGCCAGGAGCCGCCGGGGCCGGTGAGGGTGAAGGTGGAGCCGCCGTCGGGCGCGGTCGCGACGTCGGTGGCGGTCCAGGCGGCGGGGGCGCCGTCGGCGGAGACGGTGACCGCCCGCTCCCCCAGCATCCCGGCCAGGCGGCGGCCGGCGTCGTCGTCGACCACGACCACCTCGGTGGCCGCGCGGCCGTCGAAGAGCAGCGCCTTGGCCTGGAAGTAGCTCTCCAGGTCGCCGTGGAAGTCGAGGTGGTCCTGGCTGAGGTTGGTGAAGCCGGCCGCGGCGAAGGGCACCCCGCCGACCCGGCCCTGCACCAGGGCGTGGCTGGAGACCTCCATGACGACGGCGTCGACGCCGGACTCGGCCATGGTCGCCAGCAGCGCGTGCAGCACCGGCGCCTCGGGCGTGGTGCGGACGCTGGGGAAGGCCCGCTCGCCGCCGTCGCGGCCGCGGGTGCGCGACTGCACGGTGCCGATCAGCCCGGTGCCGCGGCCCGCGGCGGCGAGCCCCGCCTCCACCAGGTAGCTCGTCGTCGTCTTGCCGTTGGTGCCGGTGATGCCGATGACCGGAAGCCGGCGGGCGGGCTCGCCGTAGACGCGCGCGGCGACGTCGCCGAGGCGGGCGCGGGGGTCGTCGACGACGCAGACCGGCAGGCCGGTGGCGGCGGACTGCTCGCGGCCGGCGGGGTCGGTGAGGACGGCGACCGCGCCGCGCGCGGCGGCGTCGGCGGCGTAGCGGGCGCCGTGGGTGCGGGCCCCGGGCAGGGCGGCGTAGAGGTCGCCGGGGGCCACCTCGGTGGAGGCGAGGGTGACGCCGCGGACGGCGGTGGCGGGGTCGCCCTGCACGGGGTCGCCGACGAGGTCGGCCAGCGCGCTGAGGGCGAGCGGGCGGTTCCCCGCGGGCCGGGGCGCCGACCCGGGTCCGGTCGGGCTCACGTCGGGCCAATCTACCGGCGCGCCGCCCCGGCCCCGCGCACCCGCGGCGGCTCGGCGGTGTCCGACGCCGTGCACGTCCGCGGAAGTGCACGCCGGAGGCACGGGCACTTCCGCGGAAGTGCCCGGCTAGTCGCCGGCGGGAGGGCCGGCGGCGGCCTCGGCCTGGTCCTCGCGGGTGAACGCGAAGTCCGGGCGCGGCGTGCCGGAGGGCACCACGCCGGAGGAGGTGAGCACGTACCGCATGACGTCGGCGAACACCGGGGCGGCGACCTGCCCGCCCTCCGCGGAGCTGGTGGGCCGCTCGAGGTCGACGGCGACGACGTACTGCGGGTCGTCGGCGGGCGCGAACCCGACGAACGTCGTCACGTAGCCGCCGCCGTCGTAGCAGTTGCACTCGGGGTTGGCGCGCTGGGCGGTGCCGGTCTTGCCGGCCACCCGGTAGCCCTCGACCTGTGCGAGCGGCGCGGTGCCGCCGGGGCCGACGACGGCCTCGAGCATGTGCGCGAGGTCGGCCGCGGTGTCCTCGCTGACGACGCGGGTCGGCTCGGGCGCGTCCGGCGTGGTCGTCGTCCCGTCGGGGGCGGTGATCGAGGAGACCACGCGGGGGGCGACGCGGACGCCGTCGTTGGCGATGGCCTGGTAGACCGAGGCCATCTGCAGCGTCGTCACCGACACGCCCTGCCCGATCGCGATGTTGGCCGCGCGGCTGTCCTCCCACTCGTCGGCGCCCTGCAGGATGCCGGCGCTCTCGCCAGGCAGCTCCACGCCGGTCTTCGCGCCGACGCCGAACGCGCGCAGGTACCGCTCCAGCGTCGCGTCGCCGACCTCGCGGGCCAGCATGATCGTGCCGACGTTGCTGGACTTGGCGAGGATGCCGGTCACCGTCCAGTCGATCGGCTCGTGGTCGTGGGCGTCGGTGACCACCGTGTCCCCGGCCCGGATGTGGCCGTCGACGGTGAGCACGGTGTCGGGGGTGGTCACGCCCTCCTCGAGCGCGGCGGCCATGGTCACCGCCTTCATGACCGAGCCGGGCTCGAAGACGTCGCTGACGACGGGGTTGCCGAGCAGCTCGGGGTCGGTGCGGCCGGCCTGCGCGGGGTCGTAGCCGGGGCAGGACCCCATGGCGACGACCTCGCCGGTGTGCACGTCGAGCACGACGGCCGAGGCGCGGGTGGTCGCGCCGTCGGCGCAGGCGGCCGCCAGCCGCTGCTCCACGACGTACTGCACGTCCTGGTCGAGGGTGAGCTCGACGGTGCTGCCGTCGGTGGCCGGCGTCGACTCGTCGATGCCCGCCGGGATCGGGTTGCCGCCGCTGCCGACCTCGACCCGGCGGCGGCCGTCGGTGCCGGCGAGGGTGTCCTCGAAGCGCAGCTCGACCCCGCCGAGGCCGGTCCCGTCGCGGCCGGTCCAGCCGACCACCTGCCCGCCGACGGCGCCGGCCGGGTAGAGCCGCACCGGGTCGTCCTCGAAGTACACCCCGGGCAGGCCGAGCTCCTCGATGGCCTCCACGGTCTCCGGCGGGACCTGCCGGGCGAGGCTGACGTAGCGCCCGTCGGAGGAGAGCTGCTCGGTGAGCTCGTCGACCGGGACGTCGAGCAGCGCGGTCAGCGCCAGCGCGGTGCGCTCGGGGTCCTCGACGAGGGAGGGGTCGGCGGTGACCCGCGAGGCGTCGACGGTGTAGGCGAGCGGGTTGCCGTCCCGGTCGAGGACGGCCCCGCGCAGCGCCGCGAGGGGGACGTCGGCGAGCCGGTCCTGCTCGGCGCGGTAGGCGAGGTCGGCGCTGTCGACGCCCTGCAGGAACACCAGCTTGCCGGTGACCACCAGCAGCGGGACGACGACGAGCACCAGTCCCCACCACAGGCGCGACGGTGCGGCGGTCAGCGGGCGGCCGCTGTGCCGGCGCCCCTGGGCGCGCCGCGGGACGAACGCGCCGGCACGGGTCGCTCCCCCGCCGCGCAGAGCGGCACCGCGGGGGACGGCACCCCGGCGCTCGGGGGCGCGGTGCTCGGCGCCGCGGGGCTCGGCACCGCGTCGTTCGGGACTGCGACGCTCGGGACTGCGACGCTCCGGCACCCGGCGCTCCGGCACGCGGCGCTCGGCGGCACCGCGGCCGGGGCTGCGCCGCCCGGGGTCGCCGGGCCGGCCGGTCTCGCGGGGCAGGTCGCGGGGCGCCACGTCAGCCACCCGCCCCGGCCGGCGGCTCGGCGCCGGGCGCCGGCTCGGGCGTGCCGCGCAGCGTGGCGCTGCCGTCGGGACCGATGACCAGGTACGCGGCGGCACCGGCGGGGACCAGCCCGGCGGCGGCCGCGGCGGCGGCGAGCTGGGCCGGGGCGCCGCCGGCGACCACCTGCTGCTCGAGCTGCTGGACCTCCTCGGCCTTCTCGGCGTTGGCGGCGCGCAGCTCGGTCGCCTTGAGCGAGTTGACCGCGATGGCGGTGTTGAGGACCAGCAGGCCGATCGTGGTGGCCACCAGGAGCACGAGGACGAACAGGACGAACGGCGCGCGGCGGCCGGCGGCCGCGGCGCGGGCCCGGCCGGCGACGCCGGTCGCCGGCCGCGCCTCGGCCGCCGACGGCACGACCGGCGCCGGCCCCGTGCCGCGCGCGGGCCGGACCGGCACGCCGCGCACGGGCCGCGAGGGCAGGGTCCGCACCGGCCGGGAGGGCAGCGCGCGCAGCGGCCGGGACGGGACGACGTGCGGCGTCGGCGGCGTGGTGCGCCGGGCGGTCGCCTCCGGGGTCGTGCGGGTGGCGCCGTCGCGGGGCGCGCGGGCGGCGGCGCTCACGCTGCCCGCCGGATGCGCTCGGCGGCCCGGACGCGGGCCGAGGCCGCCCGCGGGTTGGCGGCGAGCTCCTCCTCGGAGGGCGCCTCGCCGCCGCGGGTGAGCAGCCGCAGCACCGGGCCGTACTCGGGCAGCCGGACCGGCAGCTCCGGCGGCGTCCGGTCGGCGGCGCCCGCGGCGAGGGTCTGCTTGACGATCCGGTCCTCCAGCGAGTGGAAGGTGATGACCACGATGCGGCCGCCCACCGCGAGCGCGTCCAGCGCCGCCGGAAGCGCCCGCTGCAGCACCCCCAGCTCGTCGTTGACCTCGATCCGCAGCGCCTGGAAGGTCCGCTTGGCGGGGTGGCCGCCGGTGCGCCGGGTGGCCGCCGGGATCGACTCGCGCACCAGGTGGGCCAGCCGCTCGGTGCCGCTGAACGGCTCGCGGGCGCGCTCGCGCACGATCGCCCCGGCGATGCGGGCGGCGAAGCGCTCCTCGCCGTAGACCCGCAGCACCCGGGTCAGCTCGGCGGCGGAGTAGGTGTTGACGACGTCGGCGGCCGACCGCGGGGCGTCGGGGTCCATCCGCATGTCCAGGGGGCCGTCGGCGGCGTAGCTGAAGCCGCGGTCGGCGCGGTCGAGCTGCAGGGAGGACACGCCGAGGTCGAACAGCACCGCCTGCACCTCGCCCAGGCCGAGCCGGTCGAGGACGTCGGGCAGCTCGTCGAAGACGGCCGGCACCAGCGTGGCGCGGTCGGCGTGGCCGGCGGCGGCGATGCGGGCGGCGGCCTCGGCGCGGGCGTGCGGGTCGCGGTCGAGCCCGACCAGCCGCAGGCCGGGGTGGGCGCCGAGCAGGGCCAGCGCGTGCCCGGCCAGGCCGAGCGTGGCGTCGACGAGGACGGCGCCGTCGCGGGCGCAGGCGGGACCGAGCAGCTCGGCGACCCGGTCGAGGAGGACGGGCACGTGCACCGCGGGCCGGGTGGGCTCGGGCGTGCTCATCGTCGGTCTCCTCGGGTCGCGCTCCCGCGCGGGACGGTGTCGTCGCCGGTCGGGTGCGCCCATGGTGGCGCGGGCAGCGGGTCGGCTGGGGGAGCTCGGCGGCGTGCCGCGGGACGGGCGGGACACGAGGGGCGCCGTGCGGCGGGGTGCGGGCAGGCCGGAGGCCACCCGGGCGAGACGCGCGGGTGGGGCGGTGTGGGGACCGGGGGGCGGGGTGGAGCGGGAGTGGGGACCGCCACCCCCCGCGGGGCCGCCTGGCGCCGGGGAAGTGCGTCAGGAGGAGCCCGCGGGGGGCGGAGGCCGCCTGTGCCGGTCACCGGCGAGGCCGGTGGCGTGGGGACGCCGGGGTCCGCGCGGGGACCGAGCCGCGGGGAAGGCGGTTCGGGCCGGACCCGGTCGAGCCGCGGGGAAGTCGGCTCGCGGTCGGGTGCGCGGCGGCCGGGGCGACCGGCTGGACGGGGTCAGGACAGCGTGGGCATCCCCTCGCTCTCCATGGCGGCGAACGCCGCCTCCTGCTCGGCCTCGTAGGAGTCCCACGTGGCCTGGTCCCAGATCTCGAAGCGGGTGTCGACGCCGACCACCACGACGTCGCGGTCGAGGCCGGCGTACTGGCGCAGGGCCGCCGGGATGGTGATGCGGCCGGCCTTGTCCGGCTCGACCTCGACCATCGAGCCGAAGCTCAGGCGGGCGCGCATGCGGGCCTCGGCGGTGTCGGCGGGGGCCATGCTGGCGGCGGCGCGGCTCTGCTCGGCGACGCGGGCCATCGTGAGGCCGTAGACACAGCGCTCCTGGCCCTTCTTGATCACCATGCCGTCGGCCACCTGGTCTCGGAAGCGCACGGGGAGCGCGAGCCGGCCCTTCTCGTCGAGCCGCAACGAGTAGCTGCCGACGAACACCGGATCACCTCCCCCATGCGCCCTCCTCGCGTCCACCGCGGACCCGGGACGGGCCCTGGCTCCCCACCGCGCCACACACTAACCCACTACGCCCCACCGAACACCACTCGACACCATGTCGTGACCGGTTCTCCCCACCGCTCCCCGTGCAGGTCAGCGCCGGTTCCCCGGGCTCCCCGCCGGCAGGGGGGCGCGGGTGGGGCCGGGTGGGGCGCACGAGCACCGCGGGACCGGCCCGGGAGCCCCTCCGGACCGTCCCGGTGGGGTCCGCGGACGGTCTCCGACCGCGGTGCGCGGACCTGCTCCGGAACGGCGGTGGGCACGTACCGTGGGCCGGGTGACCGACACCATGCGTGCGGCGGACGGGACGGCGGGGCCGCCGGTCGACGTCGCCGCGGAGGGCGCGCGCATCGCGGCCAACGTCTCGCGGGTCGTCCAGGGCAAGCCCGACGTCGTCCGCCTGGCCCTGGTCGTGCTCCTCGCCGAGGGCCACCTGCTCGTCGAGGACGTGCCCGGCACCGGCAAGACGACGCTGGCCAAGGCGCTGGCCGCGTCCATCGACGCCAGCGTCCGCCGCATCCAGTTCACGCCCGACCTGCTGCCCAGCGACGTCACCGGCGTGTCCATCTACGACCAGGAGACCCGCGCCTTCGAGTTCCGGCCGGGCGCGGTCTTCGCCAACGTCGTCGTCGCCGACGAGATCAACCGGGCCTCGCCCAAGACGCAGTCGGCGCTGCTGGAGTGCATGGAGGAGCGGCAGGTCACCGTCGACGGCGTCAGCTACGAGCTGGCCCGGCCGTTCCTGGTGATGGCCACGCAGAACCCGGTGGAGATGGAGGGCACCTACCCCCTCCCCGAGGCCCAGCGCGACCGGTTCACCGCGCGGGTGTCGATGGGCTACCCCGACCGCGAGGCCGAGGTCGCGATGCTCGACGACCGCGGCACCGGCGACCCGCTGGCCACGCTCGCCCCGGTCGCCGACGCCGGCACGGTGCGCGCCCTCGTCGCCGCCGTCGGCACGCTGCACGTCTCCGACGCGCTGCGCCGGTACGTCGTCGCGCTGGTCGAGGCCACCCGCCGCTCCCCCGACCTGCGCCTGGGCGCCTCCCCCCGCGCGGGCCTGCAGCTGCTGCGCACCGCCCGCGCCTCGGCGGCGCTGGCCGGCCGCGACCACGTCCTGCCCGACGACGTGCAGGAGATGGCGCTGCCGGTGCTCGCCCACCGCCTGCTGCTCACCGCCGACGCCGCCGCCGCCCGGCGCACACCCGAGCAGGTGGTGCACGGGCTGCTGGGCAGCGTGCCCGTCCTCCGCGGGCGCTGAGCCGTGGCCGGCCCGCTCCGGACGGCGCTGACGTCACTGACGCTGCGCGGCCGCTGCCTGGTCGCCGCGGGGCTCACGCTGCTGGCGCTGGGCGCGCTGCTCGGCGAGCGGCCCCTGGTGCAGATCGCCGTCTTCCTGCTCGCGCTGCCGCTGCTGTCGGCGGTCGCCGTCGCCCGCCAGCGGTTCCGGGTCGGCGTCCGGCGCACGGTGACCCCGGCGCGCGTCCCCCGCGGGGAGAGCGCCGACGTGCTGCTCGAGGTCACCAACGCCGACCGGCGCACCGGCCGGCTGTGGCTGCTGTCGGAGCAGCTGCCGGCCGAGCTGGGCCGCTCCCCCGGCTTCGTCGTCGAGCGGCTCCCCGGCGGGCGGGCCGCCGCGCTGCCCTACCGGGTGCACGGCGGCCGCCGGGGCCGGTTCCGCCTCGGCCCGCTGCAGCTGCGGCTGGTCGACCCCTTCGGCCTGGTGCAGCGCACCACCAGCGGCAGCGACGGCACGCCGCTGCTCGTCGTCCCCCGGGTGCGGCCGCTGGGGCCCGGCGGCCCGGCCGGCGGGCACGGCGGCGGGGGCGAGGGCGCCCGCCGCTCCATCGCGGTGCACGGCGAGGACGACGTCAGCACCCGCGCGTACCGGCACGGCGACGACCTGCGCAAGGTGCACTGGCGGGCGACGGCGCGCACCGGCGAGCTCATGGTGCGGATGGAGGAGCGGCCGTGGCGGGCGCAGGCCGCGCTGCTGCTCGACACCCGGGTGCGCGCCCACCTGCTCGTCCGGGCCGCGGGTCCGGGGCCGGCCGCCACGATCGTCGTCCCCGGGCCGCCGGGTGACCCCGCGCCGCCGCCGGACAGCCTCGAGTGGCTGGTCGAGGCCGCGGCCAGCATCGGCAGCGCGCTGGCCCGCCGCGGCTCGGCGCTGCGCGTGGTGACCGCCGAGGGCGAGCTGCGCCCGGTCGAGGGCTCGGGCGGGCTGGGCCCCACCGAGCTGCTCGACCGGCTGGCCGTGCTCTCCCCCACCCGCGGGTCCTCGCTGCGGCCGGCCGTCGAGCAGCTGCGCCGGGTCGCCGGCGACGCCCCGGTGGTCGCGGTGCTCGGCGCCGTCGCCCCCGACGACCTCGCCGAGCTGCTCGCCGCCCGCTCCGGCCCGCACAACGACGTCGCCGTCCTCCTCGACGTGGCCAGCTGGGCCGAGGCCGGCGGCCGCACCCGGCGGGGCCTGTCGGCCACCGCCCGCGCGCACCTGGCCGCGCAGGTCGAGGAGTCCGCGTCGCTGCTGCGCGGGGCGGGGTGGCAGGTCACCGTCGCCGGCGCCGGCTCCTCGGTCGAGGCGGTGTGGGCCGAGCTCGCCGCGCAGCGCGGTTCCGCCGCCCGTCCCGCGGGGGTGCCGGCATGACGACGCTCGCCCCGCCACCGGCGCCGTCGGCCCCGCTCCCGCCGCCCCGGCCGCCCGCTCCCGCCGCCCGCCCGGCCCCGGCGCGGCCGGCCGCGACCGGGCAGCACGACGGCCCCACCACGCTGGCCGCCGCGGTGGCGACCGCGCTCGGCGCGTGCGCGCTGGTGCCGGTCTTCACCCGCCCGGCGTGGCTGCCCCCGGCGCTGGCGGCGATCGTCGTGGTCGCGCTCACCGGGCTCGCGCTGCGCGCCGCCGGTCCGGCGCTGTGGGAGTGGGCGTCGGGCGGCCGGCCGGCACCCGCCCGCGTCGCGGCCGCCGGCGTGCCCCTGGTCCCGCTGGCCCAGCTCGCCGCCCTCACCTCCCTCATGACGGCGCTGTTCGCCCCCGACCGCGCCCTCGCCGGGTGGCTGCCCACCCCCCGCAGCCTCGGCGACCTCGCCGCGGTCCTCACCGACGGGTCGGCGGAGCTGCGCGAGCAGGCGACGCCGGCGCTGCCGCTGACCGGCCTGCTCGCGCTGACCGTGCTGCTGGTCGGGATGGTCGCGGTCACCGTCGACCTGATCGCCGTCGGCGGGCGGCAGCCGGCGCTGGCGGGGCTCGGCCTGCTGGTCCTCTTCTGCGTGCCGGTCAGCACGGTCACCGGCGGCGTCGGGCTGGTCGCGCTGGCCGCCCCGGCGGCCGGGCTCGCGCTGCTGCTGTGGTCGGACCAGGCGCGGCGGCTGACCCGCCGCGCCCGCCGGGCCGGCCGCGGCTCCGGCGCGGGCGCGGCGGCGGCCGCCGGCACCGCGCTGGCCGCGCTGGCGGCCGCCCTCGTCGTCGGCAGCCTCGTGCCCACCCTCCCGGAGGGCCGGCTGGCCGCCGGCTTCGGTCCCGGCGGAGGGGGCGGGGCCACCGGTACCGCCCTCGACCCGGCCGCGGCGCTGCAGGGGCAGCTGACCCTGCCCGAGCCGATCGACCTGCTGCGCGTCGACGCCTCCGTCCCCGACCCCGGCTACCTGCGCGTGGTGACCCTCGACGTCTACGACGCCGAGCAGGGCTGGACCCTCGGCAACCTCGACGGCGAGAGCTCGGTGGCGCAGTCGCAGGACCTCGCGCCGCTGCCCGGCCGGCGCGACGGACGGCGGGTCGAGGCGACCGTCACCGCCGTCGGGCACGACGACCGGTTCCTGCCGGTGCTCCCCTCCCCGCTGCGGGTGCAGATCGCCGACCCCGACGCCTGGCGGTTCGACCCCGCCACCGGCACCGTCTTCGGCCGCGACGTGACCACCGCGGGCACCAGCTACCGGGTCGGCGCGGTGCAGGCCCAGCCCAGCGAGCAGGAGCTGCTCGAGGCCGGGCCGCTGGCCCCCGGCAACCCGGTGCTCGAGCGCGACACCGCGCTGCCGCCGCTGGACCCCGAGGTCACCGACCTGGTGGCCCGGCTGACCGCCGGCGCGGCGACCCCGTACGAGGCGGTCCGCGCCATCCACGACCACTTCTCCCGGGCGAACGGCTTCGTCTACAGCCTGGCGACCGCGCCGGGCACCACCGGCGACGACCTCGCCCGCTTCCTCCGGTTCAAGCAGGGCTACTGCGAGCAGTACGCCGGGGCGATGGCGGCCATGGTCCGCGCCGCCGGCATCCCCGCGCGGGTGGCGCTGGGCTACACCCCCGGCCGGCTGCAGCCCGGCGGGAGCCGGCTGGTCACCAGCGACGACGCGCACGCCTGGGTGGAGGTCTACTTCGACGACCTCGGCTGGATCCCGTTCGACCCGACGCCGATCGACAGCGACCGCGCCGTCGACCTGCCGTGGGCGCCGCGCCCGGCCGACCAGGAGGTCCTCGAGCGGCCGACCGACGTCCCGACCGCGCCGACCCCGGTCCAGCCCACCCCCGCGCCGCGGCAGGACCGGCTCGACGACGGCGCGCAGCAGGGGTCGGCGTCCGCCGGGCAGACGTCGTCGGCGCGGCCGGTGCTCGTCGGCGCCGGCGTGCTGCTCGGCCTGGCCGCGCTCGTGGGCGCCCCGGCCGGCGCGCGGGCGCTGCAGCGCCGCCGCCGGGTGGCCGACGGCAGCCCGGGCGCGCTGTGGGACGAGCTCGCCGCGACCGCCCGCGACCTCGGCCTGCCCTGGGACCCCGCCCTGACCCCGCGCCGGCAGGCGGCGGCCCTGGCCCGCACGCTCGGGCCCGGGAGCGGCGGGTCCTCCCGGGTGGGCACGCAGGGCGCGGCGGACGCGGTCGAGCGGCTGGCCCGCGCGGAGGAGGCCGCCCGCTACGGCCCTCCCGGCGCCGGCTCCGGCGACCCGGCCGCGGCAGCCGCGCTGCGGACGGCGCGGCAGGGGCTGGTCGCGGCCGTCCCCGCCCGCACCCGGCTGCTGGCGCGGCTGTGGCCGGCCTCGCTGGTCGAGGGGCTGGGCGCCGCGGCCCGGGCGTTGCTGGGCCGGCTCCCCCGCCGCACCGCCTGAGGAGGGCCCCCTTCCCGGGGCCCGTTCCAGCACGTCACCCGGCCGCCGGACGGTGTGCGCCGACGCCGCACGTCCGGGCCGGGGACGCCGCGCCGGCGCACACCGTCCGGGGGAACGGGCCCGCCGAACGCCGACGGCCGCCGTCCCCGGGAGGGACGGCGGCCGTCGGCCGAGCGTGCGGGCTACTGGTCGTAGCGGCGGCGGAAGCGCTCCTCGAGGCGGTTCTTCAGCGGCTGCCGGCGGGGCCTGCCGCCGCGGCCGCGGGCGGCGGTGCTCCCGCCGCGGGCGCCGACCGGGCCGGTCTCCACCGCGCCGGTGGCGCTGCGGTAGTTCAGCACGCCGAGCGCGGCGCCGCCGAACATCACCAGGAACCCGAGGACCCCGAGGGGCACGGACGGGACGACCGCGCCACCGACGAGGACGGCCAGGCCCACGACCACCAGCAGCGCACCGAGTTGCAGCTTCCGCCGGGCCTTGAGCCTGCGGTCACCCGTGCGGACGGAGGAGGCGAACTTGGGATCGTCGTCGACGAGGGCGCGCTCGATCTGCTCCAGCAGTCGCTGCTCGTGCTCGGAGAGCGGCACCGAGACCTCCAGATGGGCCAAGCCAATACCGCCGGGGTCACCCCGGCGGTGCCACCGAGGATACGAGCCGTTCGCGGGGTGCGAAAGGCGAGCGCGCGGCGACCCGCCGGTGATCGTCTCCGGTCACCCTCCCGGGCGGTCGCGCACCCGCCGGTCGCGGTCGCGGTGCAGCAGCGTGGCCGGCCGGACGGCCCCCGCGCCGAACCGGCGGGCGGCCCGGTCGGCGGCCAGCTCGGCGTCCCGGCGGCCGTGCTCGCGCTCGCCGAGCTGCAGCTGCCGGGGCGCCGACCCGGCCGGCACCAGCCGCTCGGCCCGCACCCCCACCAGCCGCAGCCGCGCCCGGTCCAGGCCGAGGGCGTCGAAGAGCGCGCGGGCGGTCTCGTAGAGGTCCTGCCCGACGTCGGTGGGGACGTCGAGGGTGCGGCTGCGGGTGATCGTGGTGAAGTCGGCGAAGCGGACCTTGATGCTCACCGTGCGCGCCAGCCAGCCGCCCGCCCGCAGCCGGCCCGCCGTCCGCTCGGCCAGCCGCAGCAGCTCCCGGTGGACCACGGCGGGGTCGTCGACGTCGGTGGCGAAGGTCTCCTCGTGCCCGGTGGACCGCTCCGGCTCGTCGGGCACCACCCGGCGCGGGTCGCGGCCCCAGGACAGCTCGTGCAGGTGCGCGCCGGCCGCCGGGCCCACCGCCCGCTGCAGCGTGCGGACCGGCACGTGCGCCAGGTCGCCGACGGTGCGCAGCCCCAGCCGCAGCAGCAGCTCCTCGGTCTTCGCGCCGACGCCCCACAGCGCGCCCACCGGCAGCGGGTGCAGGAAGTCGATGACCTCGGCCGGGCGGACGACGAGCAGCCCGTCGGGCTTGGCGCGGGTGGAGGCGAGCTTGGCCACGAACTTGGTGCCGGCGACGCCGACCGAGCAGGTGATGCCCTGCTCGTCGTAGACGCGGGCGCGCAGGTACTCGCCGATCTGCGCCGCGTCGCCCAGCCGGCGGCCGGCCCCCGACACGTCGAGGAAGGCCTCGTCGAGGCTCAGCGGCTCCACCAGCGGGGTGACCGACCGGAACAGCGCCATGACCGAGCGGGAGACCTCGGCGTAGAGCGCCATGTCGCCGGGCAGCACGGTCGCCGTCGGGCACAGCCGCAGCGCCCGGGCCGTGGGCATGGCGGCGTGCACGCCGTACGCGCGCGCCTCGTAGGTGGCCGAGGTGACCACCCCGCGGTTGCCCGCGCCGCCGACGACGACCGGCGTGCCGGCGAGCTCGGGGCGCCGGCGCACCTCGACGCTGGCGAAGAAGGCGTCCATGTCGACGTGCAGCACCGTGCACCCCTCCGCCCGCCCCGCTGCCACGACCCCTCCCTCGAACACCTGTTCGGACCGACCTGGGGAGGGTAACGGTCCGGCCGGGTCCGTGGCGCGCGGTGCGGGCGGGCTCCCCGGCGTGTCCCGGAACGGCGCGAACTCGCAGGTGACCGCATGTGTGACCGCCCCGTGAACGAGGTAGGTGGGACGCGACCGACCGCCATCCGGCGGCCGGCGCCGATCCGCACCGGAGGAGCTCGATGGCGCTCGACGACGACGACATGACCAGCGTGGAGGGTCCGGCCGACAGCGGTGCCGGCGAGGGCACGCCCGGCCAGCACGACGGCGGTGCCGACGGCGGCGCCGACGGCGGCGCGGGCCACGACGGCGGCGCGGACGGCACGGCCGACGGCGGTGCCGGCCACGACGGCGGCGCGGACGGCGGTGCCGACGGCGGCGCCGGGCACGGCCCGGCCGACGGCGGTGCGGCCGGTGGCGGCTCCGACGGCGGTGCCGACGGTGGCGCCGACGGCGGCGCGGACGGTTCGGCCTGAGCCAGGACCCGGCCGTCGCGGGGCCGGGCGGGGCTGACCCCTGCCCGGCCCTGCGCCGGTGCACGCACCTCGACCCCGCGGTCTTCGCCGAGCGGCACTGGTCGCGCCGCCCGCTGCTCACCCGCGCCGAGGACACCGGGGAGTCCTTCGCCGACCTGCTGACGCTGGCCGACGTCGACGAGCTGCTCTCGCGCCGCGGGCTGCGCACCCCGTTCCTGCGCATCGCCAAGGACGGCGCCGTCGTCGACGCGGCGCGGTTCACCACCTCCGGCGGCGCCGGCGCCGAGATCGCCGACCAGGTCTCCTCGGACGCCGTGCTGCGGCTGTTCGCCGACGGCAGCACCGTCGTCCTGCAGGGGCTGCACCGGCTCTGGCCGCCGCTGATCGAGTTCGCCGACCAGCTCGCCGCCGACCTCGGGCACCCCACGCAGGTCAACGCCTACGTCACCCCGCCGTCCTCGCGCGGCTTCAGCCCGCACTACGACGTGCACGACGTCTTCGTGCTGCAGGTGGCCGGCGAGAAGCACTGGACGATCCACGAACCGGTGCTCCCCGAGCCGCTGCGCAGCCAGCCGTGGAACGACCGCGCCGCCGAGGTCGCCGCGGCCGCGGAGCGCGAGCCGGTCATCGACGCGGTGCTGCGCCCCGGCGACGCGCTCTACCTGCCGCGCGGCTACCTGCACTCGGCGGTGGCCCTGGGGCAGACCAGCGCCCACCTGACCGTCGGCGTCCACTCGGTCACCCGCTGGTCGGCCGTCGAGGCGGCGCTGGACCTGGTGCGGGTGCTCGCCGCCGACGACCCCGAGCTGCGCCGGGCGCTGCCGCTGGGCGTGGACCTCGCCGACCCTGCGGCCCTGCGCGACGACGTCGCCGCCGTGGTGGGTGCGCTGCAGGGCTGGCTGGGCCGGGTCGACCCCGACCGGGTCGCCGACCGGGTGCGCGGCCGCACGTGGGCGCAGGTGCGGCCGGAGCCGGTGGCGCCGCTGGCGCAGGCGACCGCCGCCGCGGCGCTCACCCCCGACACCGTGCTGCGGCTGCGCCGCCGGCTGCGGGTCTCCCTGCGGGACGCCGGGGGCGACCGCGTCACCCTGATCGGCGGGCGCCGCACGCACGAGTTCCCCGCCGCCACCCGCCCGGCGCTGGCCGCGCTGCTCGCCGCCGGGGAGCTGAAGGTGGCCGACCTGGCCGGCCTGGAGCCGGCCGACCGGCTCACCCTGGCCCGGCGGCTGGTGACCGAGTCGATCGCCGTGGTCGCCGACGCGCACGTCGACGGGTCCCCCGACGGTGGGAGCGCCCCCGAGCCGGGCCCGGCCGGACCGGGTGCCCCGGCCCCGGACGCGGGCGGGGACGATGGGGAGCGTGCCGACGCCCTCGGGACCGGGTCGTGAGCCCGCCGCCCTCCCCCGGGTGAGTGCCGCACCGGCGCGGCCCGACCCCTCCCCGCCGTCCCGGCCGGTCCGCGTCGGCCGGCTGGACCCGACGCGCTGCTCGGTCACCGCCCTGGTCCGCGGCGACTCCCCCGTCGCCACGGCCGGGCCGGCGCAGCGCTGGCTGCTGGTCGAGCAGCCGGGGCCGTGGGGCCCCGACGCGCTGCTGCAGTCCCGCTTCGACGCCGCCGTCGCCCCGCGCCTGGCCGCCCGCGCCCGCGCCGAGGGCACCCGCGTGCTGCTGGTGCGCCGCCCCGGGGAGCGGCTGGCCGAGTCCGGGCACCGCTGGGCCTACGCCGACGGCCGGCCGGGCCGCGAGGGCCTGTGGTGGTCGACCCGCGACACCGACGCCGACCTGCTCGACGTGCCGTGGGACGGCTCGGTGGGCGAGCGCGCCGACGACCCGGTGTACCTGGTGTGCACCCACGGCCAGCACGACGCCTGCTGCGCGTTGCGCGGCCGGCCGCTGGCCCGCGCGCTGCCCGCGCCCGACGTGTGGGAGTGCAGCCACCTCGGCGGCTGCCGGTTCGCCACCAACGTGCTCGTGCTGCCGCACGGCTTCGCCTACGCCCAGGTGCCCGGCGACGGCGCCGACCTCGTCGCCGCGCACGCCCGCGGCGAGGTGGCGCTGCCGTGGCTGCGCGGGCGGACCGGGCTGCCCATGCCGGCGCAGGCCGCCCAGCAGGCCGTCCGCGAGCGGTTGGGACTGCTCGGCGTCGACGACCTGCCGCTGCGCGGCACGCACCGGCTGCCGGGCACCGACGCGGAGGCCGCGGCCGGCGTCGAGCGGTTCGACGTGGTGCTCGCCGGCCCGGACGGCGACGTCGTCGTGCGGGTGGAGAGCCGGCCGACGGCGGAGGCGGCTCAGCTGACCTGCCGGGCGGTGCACCCCGCCCACCCCCGCGGGTGGACGGTGCTGTCGATCTCCTAGCTCCCGGTCTGCTGGAGCGCGCGCCCGCGGGCCAGCAGCAGCGGGATGGCGACCTCGGCGCAGGTGAGCGAGCCGTGGTAGGCCGCCAGCCGGCTCGGGCCGGGCTCGGTGGCCGACGCGGTGATCGCCCACGGGCCGCGGGCCAGCGCGACGACGTCGCCGATGCGGGCGGCGAGCGCGCCGTCGACGTCGCCGAAGACGCCGCTGGCGACCGCTTCGTCGCGGCTGACCACCCAGGCGCGGTCGCCGAGGACGCCGCGCCAGGCGTCGAGGACGTCGCCGGCGGCGCCGGGCACGGCGTGCGCGTAGCGGGCCCGCGGCTCGCCGGCGAGCAGCGCGACGCCGTCGAGGAGGGCGGGCTCGTCGTCGACGTCGACGCGGGTGGTGGCGGGGACGTCGAGCATGCCGTGGTCGGCGGTGACCAGGAGCGCGGCGTCGTCGGGCAGGCCGGTGACCACCTGCTCGACGACGCGGTCGACCAGTGCCAGCTGCAGCCGCCAGCTGTCGGAGTCGACGCCGCGGACGTGGCCGGTGAGGTCGAGCTCGGGGGTGTAGCCGTAGACCAGGCCGGTGGGGGCCGCGGCGAGGGACTGCAGCAGCACCGCGGCGAGGTCGCCGGCGCTCACCGTCCCGGCGTAGCCGGCGCCGCGGTAGGCGGCGGTGGACAGTCCCGAGCCCCGGTAGGCGTAGGGGGCGACCGCGGTGACCGGCAGTCCGGCCGCGGCGGCCTGCTCGAAGACGGTCGGGCGGGGCTGCCAGTCGCGGGGGTCGGGGTCGTCGGCCCACTGGACGTGGTTGAGCAGCCGGTCCTCGCCCGGGACGGCGGTGACGAAGCCGAGGACGCCGTGCCCGCCCGGGGGCACGCCGGTGCCGAGGGTGGCGAGGCTGACCGGGGTGGTGCTCGGGCAGGGGGCGTCGAGGTCGCCGACCGGCGAGGCCAGCCCGGCGAGGGTGGGTGCGAGGGAGGCGTGCGCGCGCAGCAGCCGGGCGCCCAGGCCGTCGACGAGCAGGACGGCGACCCGCCGCGCCCCGGCCAGCGCGGTGGTGAGCCCGAGCGGGTCGGCGGGCAGGCCCGCGCGGTCGACGTCGACGCCCAGCGCGGTGGCCACGCCGGGCAGGACGTCGGCGAGGGTGGTCCGGCCGTAGGCGGGCAGGACCAGTCCCTCGGGCAGCGTCACGGGCGGGTGGCCAGGACGTGCAGCCCGGCGGCGACGTCGCGGTAGGGCGAGGTGCCGGCCAGGGCGAGCTCGAGCCGGCGGACCGCGGCCGGGTCGGCGCCTGAGGCGGTGTCGAGCAGGTCGGCGACGACGGCGACGCCGCGCCACTCCCCCGCGGTCAGCCCGGCGCCCTCGACGAGCGCGAGCAGGTCGGCCGGGGTGAAGCGCCGGCGGGCGGGGCGGGTGCGGGCGGGCACCGGGTCGCGGTCCTCGAGCAGCGCGAGGGCCTCTTTCGGGTGGCCGCCCAGGGCGCGGGTGAGGACGGCGCCGGCCCGGTTGGCGGTCACCACGCTCACCCGGCCGCCGGGGCGCAGGGCGCGGGTGACCTCGCCGAGGGTGGTGGCCGGGTCGTCGACGACCTCGAGGACGGCGTGGCACAGGCCGAGGTCGTAGCCCTCGTCGTGGCCCTCGTCGAGGGGCAGCTCGTGCAGCTGGTCGCCGTCGCCCTGCAGGCCGCGGACCCGGCCGCCGACGCCGGCCGTGCGGGCCCGCCGCTCGAGGGTGGCCAGGGCGTCGGCGCTGGGGTCGACCACGGTCACCTCGTGGCCGAGGCGGGCGAGCGGGACGGCGAACCCGCCGCTGCCGCCGCCGACGTCGAGCACCCGCAGCGGGGTGCCGGCGCCCACGAGGGGGTCCAGCGCGGCCCACACCGCGGCGGTCCGGACGGGCAGCTGCTCGCCGGAGGACGGGTCGGGCGGGGTCGGCGGCACCCGTCCGACCCTAGTGGCGTCGCCCCGGCCCGGCCCCGCGCGGCCCGGCCCCGCGCCGCCGGGCCGCGGTCAGGCGGAGACCGGGTCGGCGGCCCGCTCCAGGTCGGCGATGACGAGCCTGCGCATGGTGAACATCGCCTGCACGGCGCGCTGCCGGCGGGCGGGGTCGGGGTCGGCCTGCAGCTCCAGCAGGCGGGTGGGCACGACCTGCCAGGAGACGCCGAAGCGGTCCTTGAGCCACCCGCACGGTGCCTCCTGGCCGCCGTCGCTGAGCCGGTTCCAGTAGTGGTCGACCTCGGCCTGGTCGGCGCACAGGACCTGGAAGGAGATGGCCTCGCTGAAGTGCCAGTCCTGCGGGCCGCCGTTGAGGCCGACGTACTCGGTGTCACCGAGCCGCCAGCTGACGGTGAGGACCTGCCCCTCCCGCTCGGGGTCCTCGGCGCCGTAGCGGACCGTGCCGAGGATCTCGGCGTCCGGCCAGATCGACGTGTAGAACCGCGCGGCCTCCTCCGCCTCGGTGTCGAACCACAGGCACGGGATCTGCTTCGGCACGGCGTCCTCCTCCGGATCGGCCGGCGGGGCGCCGGCGCTCGCCGGTTCCGACCGCCCCCGCGCCGCGAACTCATCGGGGGGAGCTGGCGCCCCGTCTGCACCCGGCGCGGGGCGGTGCGGCGGTGCGGCGGTGCGGCGGTGCGGCGGTGCGATGTGCGACGTGCGCGAGGGGCGTGTTCTGCGGGCCACGTGCGCCACGGGCGGACATCACCTGGGGCGAGGGCGGCAGCGGCCGCCCCGCCGCAGGGCCCCGCACCGAGCGTGCGGGGCGTGAGGGCTCTCCTCAGTGGCCGGAGCTGCCGGGGCTGGAGTGCCACAGCTTGCGCGGGGCCGACGCGGCGGCGCCGCGCTGTGCGGCGGCGCGGCGGGCGGCGGTGCCGGCGTCGTCCCCGGCCGGCTTGATGTCGGCGTAGGGCGACATCCGGAAGCCGGTCGGGTGCACCAGCACCGGCCTGACCACCACCGGCCGGGCGCCGTGCGAGGCGGCCGCGCCGGCGATGGCCTGCTCGGTGAACTCCCCTGGCGCGGCCATGTGCTCGGCCACCGCAGCCGGCCCGCCGGTCTCCCACGCCTCGTACAGCGCCGGCAGCTCCCACGCTCCGGTGGCCCGGATCGACACCCCGCGCGGGCCGGTGCGGCGCAGCACCCCGCGGATGACCAGCAGCCACGAGTGGAACACCGTCGCCGCGTAGGGACCCTGCACGTCCTCGAAGAAGGTCGAGTCGGTGCAGCCGGTGCCGTCGTCGAGGGTCACGAACACCACCCGGCGCCCCGACCGGATCGGCGGCGTCTGGGTGGCCACCTTGACCCCGGCCACCAGCACCTCGGCGCCGCTGCGGCAGCCGAGCAGCTCCCCGGCCGGCACCGCGCCGACCGCGGAGAGGAACGGCCGGTAGAAGTCGACGACGTGCCGGCTGGCGTCGAGCCCCAGCACCTCCAGCTCGGCGCGCACCAGCTCGGCGTCGGTGAACTCGGGCAGCCCCGAGCCGGCCGCCCACCCGGGACCGGGCGCGGCGCCGTCCTCCCCGGCGCCGTCCTCCCCGGCGCCGGGCTCCTCCCCCGCGACCTCCAGGCCGAGCAGGTCGAGGCTCAGCTGCCCCACCGACCCGGCGCGGGCGGTGCTGCGGCTCCACCGGTCCAGCTCGCCGATCTGCAGCAACAGGTCGCGGCGGGTCACCGACCGGCGGGAGCGGGTGGGCCGGCCGGCCTCGCGGTCGCGGACCCCGAAGCCGTAGAGGGAGTCGAACCCGCCGGCCAGCACCAGCCGCTCGACCACCGGCCGCGACACCGACGCCCGCGACCAGAAGTCGGTGAGCGACCGGTAGGGCTGCCCGGCGACGACCCGCTCGACCTCGTCCTCGCCGATGCCCTTGACGTCGGTGAGCGACAGCCGGATCCCGTAGGCCGACGGGTCGGCCATCGCCGTCGGCATCCACTCCGGCCGCCGCCAGTCCGCCCGCCGGTCCGCCGGCGCCAGCCGCTCCACCCGGTAGCTGCCGGTCGAGGCGTTGACGTCGAGGCCCAGCACCCGGATGCCGAAGTTGCGGGCGTCGTCGAGGATCAGCCGCTTGGGGTACATGCCGGGGTCGTGGGTGAGCACCCCGGCGAGGAAGGCCGCGGGGTGGTGGGTCTTCAGCCACGCCGACTGGTAGGTGGGCAGCGCGAACGCCGCGGCGTGGGCCTTGCAGAAGCCGAACGAGCCGAAGGCGACCAGCACCTCCCACACCCGCTCGACCACCTCGACCGGGTAGCGCTGCAGCGCCTCGGGCATGAACCACGCCCGCACCTCCGGGTGCAGCTCGCGGTCGCCCAGCGCGCGGCGCGCCTCGTCGGCCTGGGCGAGGTCGCAGCCGGTCATCTGCGCCACGATCTGCAGCACCTGCTCGTGGAAGACGACGACGCCGGCGGTCTCCCGCAGGTACGGCGCGAGGTCCTCGTGCGGGTAGACCGGGTCCCGCCAGCCGTTCCGGGCCAGCAGGAACGGGGTGACCATGTCGCTCTTCACCGGGCCGGGCCGGAACAGCGAGATGTCGATGACGATGTCCTCGAACGACTCCGGCCCGAACTTGCCGACCAGCTCGCGCTGCCCCGGCGACTCGATCTGGAACATGCCGAGCGTGCGGGTGCTGCGGATCAGCTCGAAGGTGGTCGGGTCGTCGCGCGGGACCGCGTCGATGTCGACCCGCTCGCCGTCGACCCGGGCCACCTCGTCGAGGGCGTGCGCGATCGCCGACTGCATCCGGATGCCGAGCAGGTCGAGCTTGAGCAGCCCGAGCTCCTCGACGTCGTCCTTGTCGAACTGGCTCATCGGGTAGCCGAGGTAGCTGTTCTCCACCGGGGTGCGGTCGAGCAGCGTGGCGTCGGACAGCAGCACCCCGCACGGGTGCAGCGCGATGTGCCGGGGCAGGCCGTCGAGCCGGGCGACGAGGTCGAAGAGCAGGTCGAGGTCGCCGGTGCCGCCGCCGCGGCGGGAGCCCAGCCGGCTGGCCTGCAGCTCCGGCAGGTCGCGCAGCGCGGCGTGCACCTGGTTGGCCCGGATGTGCGGGAAGGCCTTGGCGACGGCGTCGATCTCGGCCGGGGGCAGCCCGAGCGCGGCACCGACGTCGCGGATGGCGTGGCGCACCCGGTAGGTGTCCATCATCGAGATGCAGCTGACCCGGTGGGCGCCGAAGCGGGCGATCACCGCGTCGTAGACCTCCATCCGCCGGGCGGACTCCACGTCGATGTCGATGTCGGGCAGCTGGTGGCGCAGCGGGGAGAGGAACCGCTCCATCAGCAGGCCGTAGCGGATCGGGTCGACGTCGGAGATGCCCAGCAGGTAGGTGACCAGGCTGCCCGCCCCCGACCCGCGCGCCGCGGCGCGGACCCGCAACCCCTTGATGAGGTCGACGACGTCGGCGACGGTGAGGAAGTAGGAGGGGTAGCCGAGGGAGTCGATGACGGCGAGCTCCTCCTCGAGCCGCCGGGTCACCGCCGCCGTGCGCGCCATCCCGCGCCGGCCCAGCCCCGCCTCGCAGCGGGCCCGCAGCACCTCGGAGGGGTCCATCCCCTGCTCGCCGGGCGCGGTGACGACGTCGAGCTCCGGGTAGCGCACGGTGCCGATGCCGAGGTCGTCGCGGACGTCGACGGCGCACTGCTCGGCCAGCCGGGCGGTGCGCTCGAGCAGCCGCAGCGCCGCATCGCGGTCGGGGCCGGCGATCTCCGCGGCGACCTCGGCCATCTCCTTGCCCGACTTCAGGTACCCCTCGGCGGTGCGCCGGTCGACGTGCCGGGTGTCGAGGGCGACCAGCCGCCGGGAGGCGTCGAGGACGTCGGCGGTGGGCGCGTCGAGGGCCTCGACGTAACGGACGGCGTTGGTGAGCACCACCGGCACGCCCTCCTCGTCGGCGAAGCGCAGCAGCCGCTGGGCGCGGGAGCGGTCGCCCCGGCCGCGGTGGTGCACCAGCTCGACCACCAGCGAGCCCGGGCCGAACACCGACCGCCAGGCCGACAGCCGCGCCGCGGCGACGTCGGCCCGCCCGGCCGCCAGCGCCCGGCCCACCGGCGAGTCCGGCCCCAGCACCGCGACCAGCCCCGGGGCGTGCTCGGCGGCCAGCGCCAGCGAGGACACCGGCTCGCCGCGGGTGCCGCGCAGGTGGGTGGCGCTGGTCAGCCGGCACAGCGCGCGCCAGCCGGCGCCGTCGCGGGCGAGGAAGGTGACCCGCGGCAGCCGCGGGTCGACGGCGGCGCCGCCGCGCACCGGGCTGCGCCGCGCGGGAGCGGTCCGGGGGTGTCCACCCGCGGTGCGCCGCGGCGAGAGCTCGTCGTCCTCCCCCAGCACGTGCGCCCGCGCGGGGGGCACGGCGGTGTCCACCGCGGGGGCGACGGCGAGGTCGACCCCGAACAGCGGACGGACCCCCGCCGACCGGCAGGCCAGCGCGAACTTGACCGCGCCGTAGAGACCGTCGCGGTCGGTCAGGGCGAGGGCACCCATGCCGTGCTCGGCGGCGCGGGCCACCAGGTCGGCCGGGTGGTTGGCCCCGTACCGCAGGGAGTAGCCGGAGGCGACGTGCAGGTGGACGAAGGGGTCGCCGCTCACCGCCCGCGGGCGGGACGGTGCGCGGTGCCGCCCACCACGCGCGGCCGGGGCGCGGGCGCGGGGGTGCTGGCGAGCACGCTGTCGACCACGGCGAGGAAGGCCCCGACGTCGCGGACCAGGTCGTCGGCCTCGCGCTCGGTGACCGCGCGGGACAGCCCCGCCTCGGCCGCGGCGCGCTTGGCGGCGCCGGCGGCGAAGAAGGTGGCCCACTCCCCCAGCTCCGGGGCGACCTGCTCGAGCAGCACCCAGGCGCTGCGCGGCCGGCGGCGGCCGCTCTCCGGCCGGGTGCGGGCGGCCAGCACCGCCGCCGCCGCGCGCAGCGCGCCCAGGTGGGCGGTGGCGTAGCGCCGGCAGGGGTCGGGGGCGCGGCGGGCCTCGGCCAGCGCGCGGGTGGCCTGGTCGAGCAGCTGGGTCGCCGCCGCCGGCAGCGGCGGGGGCAGCGGCAGCTGGTCGGCCGGGTGGTGGGTCATGGCGGAGGCGGCACCCATCAGTCGTGCACCCGCACGAGCGACCAGCGGTTGTCCGCCGCGTCCCAGCACAGGTCGTAGACCCCGGCGAAGCTCATCCGCGAGCGCCCGGCCCGCACCGCCTCGACCCGGTAGACCTCGCGGGGGGCGACCAGGTCGGCCGAGGCGCCGCCGGGGACGTCGGCGGGCCGCTGCCACCACGGCGCGGTCTCGACCCACGAGTCGAGCAGCTCGCCGACGACGTAGCGCCACTGCCCGCGCCAGAACTGCGCCGGCCCGAGCGGCCCGCGCTCGACCTGCACCTCCTCGCCGACCCGCTCGCCGACGTCACCCAGCACCCGGCTCATGCCCGTCTCCCCACCCCGTGCCCGCTGACCGACCGGCCCGACCCACCGCACCGGGTGGGGAAGGACCCGGGTGCGGTGGGAGGCCGGCGGTGTTCGAACGTGTGTTCGAACGAGTCGAGTAGACCCGACCGCGCCGGTCCCGTCAAGCCGGGCGCCCGGCGGGCCCTCCCCGTCCCCTGCGGCGGACGGTACGGCGGGGCACCGACAGCGGTGGCAGGATCGGCGCATGAGCCGACCCGACCACCCCCGGGTGGCCGCCCTCGCCGAGCTGCTCGCCGCGGCCGGCGTGCGCGGGGAGGTCCGCGGTATCCCGTCGGGCGCGCGCACCGCCGCGGAGGCGGCCACCGGGCTCGGCGTCCCGGTCGGCGCCATCGCCAACAGCCTGGTCTTCGACGTCGGCGGGCAGCCGCTGCTGGTGCTCACCAGCGGCGCGCACCGGGTCGACACCGGGCGGGTCGCCGTCCTGCTCGGCGTCCCGGAGGTGCGCCGCGCCCCGGCCGACTTCGTCCGCGAGCACACCGGCCAGCCCATCGGCGGGGTCGCCCCGGTCGGCCACCCCGCGCCGATCGGCACCCTGATCGACGTCGAGCTGGCCCGCTACGAGCAGGTCTGGGCCGCCGCCGGCCACCCCTCGGCCGTCTTCCCCACCACCTACGACGAGCTGCTCCGGCTGACCGGGGGCACCCCCGCCGAGGTCGGCGACGGCCCGGCCGACGTCGCCTCGGTGACCGCGCAGTCCCCCGCCGCCCCGGTGGGTCCGTGAGCGAGGAGAGACAGTGACCGGCACGACGCCCGCGGCCCGGGTGACCGAGCTGCCCGCCGGCTGGCTGCGCGACCACATGCACGAGGCGCTGGCCATCTACGGCGCGGCCATGGGCTACGACGCCTCGGTGGTGGCCGGCCGCTACGGCTACGCGATCCAGCACACCGAGCGCCCCGGCTTCCGCGCCGTCGGCGCCTTCGCGCCCGGTCCCGACGGCGAGCAGCTGACCGGGTTCGGCTACGGCTACCTCGTCGCCCCGGGCCAGTGGTGGCACGACCAGGTGCGCGCGGCGCTGGACCGGCGCACCGCCAAGCGGTGGCTGCCGGGCGCCTTCGAGGTGTGCGAGCTGCACGTGCACCCCGAGGCGCAGAGCCGGGGCCTGGGCCGGCGGCTGCTGCACGCGCTGGTCGAGGGCGTCGACGCACCCGCCGCGCTGCTGTCCACGCCCGACGCCGACACCAAGGCCTTCCGGCTGTACCACGCCGACGGCTTCGTCGACCTCGCCCGCGGCCACCACTTCCCCGGCGACACCCGGCCCTTCGCCATCCTCGGCGCCCGGCTGCCGCTGAAGCCGGTGCCGGGCAGCGGCGCCTGAGCGTGCCCGGTCCCCCCACCGCCGACGCCGTCGTCGTCGGCGCCGGTCACAACGGCCTGGTCGCGGCCTGCTACCTCGCGCGCGCCGGGCTGCGCGTCGAGGTGGTCGAGCGCGACGAGGTGCTCGGCGGGGCGGTGTCCACCGTCGAGCGCTGGCCGGGGGTCCGGGTCGACCGTGGCTCGAGCGCGCACGTCATCGTCCGGCACAGCGGCGTCGTCGAGGAGCTCGACCTGACCGCGCACGGGCTGCGCTACCTCGACTGCGACCCGTGGGGCTTCGCGCCGGCCCCGGCGCCCGGCGACCCCGGCCCCGACGGCCGCCCGCTGGTGTTCTCCGTCGACCTCGACGCCACCTGCGCCTCGATCGCCGCCGCCTGCGGGGAGGACGACGCCCGGGCCTACCGCCGGTTCGTCGGCGTCTGGGGGCCGCGCAGCCGCGCCGTCGTCGACTCCTTCGGCCGCCGGCCCACCCCGCTGGGCCTGGCCCGCGCGTTCTGGCCGCTGGGCGCCCCCACCGGCGACGGTCCCCGCACCCCCGGCGGCGACCTCGCCGTCGACTTCCTCGGCTCCGGCGACGCGCTGCTCGACCGCTGGTTCACCAGCGAGCGGCTCAAGGCGGCGCTGGCCTGGTTCGGCGCGCAGTCCGGGCCGCCGATGAGCGAGCCGGGCACCGCGGCGATGGTCGCGTGGGTGGCGCTGCTGCACGACACCCCGCCGGGCCACCCGGTGGGCGGCTCCGGCGGCCTCACCGAGGCGCTGCGCCGCCGGCTGGAGTCCGACGGCGGGCGGGTCACCCTCGGCGACGGCGCCGCGCGGCTGCTCGTCGGCGGCGGCCCGGCCGGCGGCCGGGTGACCGGCGTCGAGACCGTCTCCGGACGGCGGGTCGCGGCGCCGGTCGTCGTCGCCGCCTGCCACGTCCTGGCCACCCGCGACCTCGCCGGCGCGGCCGCCCCACCGGCGCTGGCCGACGCCGCCCCGCCGGTGGGCAACGGCTTCGGCCTGGTGCTGCGCTGCCTGACCGACGCGCTGCCGGTCTACCCCGGCGTCGACCCCGCGGTCTCCGCGCAGGGCCTGCAGCTGCTGTGCACCGACCGGGCGCAGCTGGCGGCCGCGCACGGTGACTGGCTGGCCGGCCGGCTGCCGCGCGAGCCGGTGCCGCTGGCGATGTCCTTCTCCGCGAGCGACGACACCCTGGCCCCGCCCGGGCGGCACGTGGTCACCGTGTGGGGGCAGTGGTACCCCTACGACCTCGCCGACGGCGGCGACTGGGACGCCCTCGCCGAGGGCGAGGCGCAGCGGCTGCTGGCCGCCGTCGACCGGTTCGCGCCCGGCTTCGCGGGCTCCGTGCAGGACGTCCACGTCCAGACGCCGCTGCTGCTCGAGCGTGAACTGTCCCTGCTGCGCGGCAACGTGATGCACGTGGAGATGGGCCTGGCCAGCATGTTCGCCTTCCGGCCGACGCCGGCGCTGGCGGACTACCGCGTGCCCGGCCTCGACGGGCTGTACCTGGCCGGCGCCTCCACCCACCCCGGCGGCGGGGTGTCGGGCAACTCCGGCCGCACGGCGGCGCGGGTGGTCCTCGCCGACCGTCGTCCGCTGGCCCGGGCGCGCACCCGCGTGCAGGACGTGGCCGGCCGGCTGCTGCGGGCGGGCCGGTGAGCACCGGGGTGTACACGGGGCTGGCGGCGCTGCGGCGGGCTCCCGCGCCGGCCCGGGTGCCGCTGGTCCTCGCGGTGCTGCTGGTGCTGGCCGCCATCGCCTACCCGCTCAGCGACGGCGCGGCCCGCGACACGGTGTCCTGGACGATCGTGCTGCTCGGCTCGGGGGTGTCGGTCACCGCCGCGGCCGCCGCGCACGGCGCCCGTGCCGGCGCGGCGGTGCTCGCCCTGGTCGCGGTCACCGCGGTGGTGTTCGAGTCGGTCGGGCTGGCCACCGGGTTCCCCTACGGCGAGTACACCTACAGCGACGTGCTCGGCCCGACGCTGCTCGGCGTCCCGTTCCTCGTGCCGCTGGCCTGGCTGATGATGGCCTGGCCGAGCCGGGTGCTCGCCGGCCAGCTCACCCGCCGGGTGCGGGAGGGGCGGCGGCGGGCCGCGCGGGTCGCCGTCGCCGCGGTGGTGTTCGCCGGCTGGGACGTCGTCCTCGACCCGCAGCTGGTGCAGGCCGGCTACTGGACGTGGGCGCACCCCACCCCGGGGCTGCCGGGCATCGACACCGTGCCGCTGACCAACCTGGCCGGCTGGCTGCTGGCCGGGCTGGTGCTGATGGCGCTGCTCGAGGTCGTCGTGGCGCGGACCGCGGTGCCCGGGGAGCCCGCGGTGGTCGCCGCGCCGCTGCTGGTCGCCGCGCCGCTGCTGGTGATCGCGTGGATGGTCCCCGGCGGGGCGCTGGCGCACGCGCTGTGGCTGGACCTGCCGGGCTCGGCGGCGTGGGGGGCGGCCCTGTCGGCGGGGATGCTGGCGGTGCTCGCGCTGCAGGCCCGGCGGCGGTGAGCGGGGCGGTCGTCCGCGTGCTGTCGGGCCTGGCCGTCGCCGGTGCCGTGCACGCCGGGGTCAACGCGCTCCTGCTGCGCCGCCCGCCGGCCGCCCCGCCCGAGGTGCGCCTCCCGGTCACCGTCGTCGTCCCGGTGCGCGACGAGGAGGCCCAGGTGGGCGGCTGCCTGGCCGCGGTACTGGCCTCGCGCGGGGTGCCCGACCTGCGGGTGGTCGTCGTCGACGACGGCTCCACCGACGGCACCGCCGACGTCGTCCGGGGCACCGGCGACCCGCGGGTGCGGCTGGTGTCCGCGGGCGCCGTCCCGGAGGGCTGGCTGGGCAAGCCGCACGCCTGCTGGGTCGGGGCGCAGACCGCACCCCGCGACGGCGGGTACCTCGTGTTCGTCGACGCCGACGTGCGGCTGACCCCCGACGCCGTCGCCGCCGCGGTGGCGCTGCTCGACGCGCACGGTCTCGACCTGGTCTCGCCGTGGCCGCGGCCGGTGACCGGCAGCCCGGCCGAGCGGCTGGTGCAGCCCCTCTCGCCGTGGCTGTGGCTCACGACGCTGCCGCTGCGGGTCGCCGAGCGCTCCCGGCGGCCGTCGCTGACCGCGGCCAACGGCCAGTTCCTCGCGCTCCCCGTCCGCGGCTACCTGCGCGCCCGCGGGCACGCGGCGGTGCGCGAGGAGGTCGTGGAGGACGTCGCACTGGCCCGCGCGGTGAAGCGCTCGGGCGGGCGGGCGGTCCCCGCGGCGGGCGCGGCGCTGGCCGCGTGCCGCATGTACGACGGGTGGGCGGCGATGCAGGAGGGCTACGGCAAGTCGCTGTGGGCCTCGGTCGGCGGCTCCCCGGCGGCGTCGCTGGCCGCCGCGGCGGTGCTCACCGCCGTCGGCGTCGTCCCGCCGATGGCCGCGCTGCGCGGCTCGCGCGCCGGGCTGGCCGGCTGGGCGGCCGGGGTGGCCGGCCGGGCGGTGAGCGCCGCGGTCACCGGCGGGCGGGTGTGGCCCGACGCGCTGGCCCACCCGGTGTCGCTGCTGGCCCTCGACGTGCTGCTGCTGCGGTCGGTGACGGGGCACCGGCGGGGCACGCTGACCTGGCGCGGGCGCGCGGTCGGCTGAGCCCGGGCGAGGATGGGGTGTGACCTCCCCCGAGACCGGCCGCCCGCGCACGTCCTTCGACCCGGCGGTGATGCGCCCGAGGGACTTCTACCGGGTGGTGAACTCGATCGTCGTGCCGCGGCCGATCGCGTGGGTGCTGACCCGCTCGGCCGAGGGGGTGCACAACCTGGCGCCGCACTCCTTCTACACGGTGGCCTGCGTGGAGCCGCCGATCGTGCAGTTCACCTCGGTGGGCCGCAAGGACTCCCTCACCAACGTCGAGGCCACCGGCGAGTTCACCGTGAACCTGGTGCCGGAGGACCTGTTCGAGCAGGCCAACGCCACCGGCACCGACTTCCCGCCCGACCAGAGCGAGGCCGACGCCGCCGGCATCCGGCTCGAGCCCAGCGAGAAGGTGGGCGCGATGCGGGTGGCGCAGTCGCCGGTGAGCGTGGAGTGCACGCTGCACTCGACGCTGCGGCTGGGTGACAGCACCGTCGTCTTCGGGCGGGTGGAGTGGGTGAGCGTGGTCAGCGAGGCCGTGCGCGACGGCCGGCCCCGCATCGAGGCGCTGCGGCCGCTGGCCCGGCTCGGCGGCAACGAGTGGTGCACCGTGGGCGAGGTCCGCACGATCCCGCGCATCCCCTACACCGCCTGGGCCGAGGACCCCTCCATCGGCGAGCGCGTCCGCAACGGCGAGGCATAGGAAGCCATCCGCACGTCCTGGCGCCCAGGACGTGCGGATGGCTTCCTATGCCGGGGCTCAGGCCGGCAGGTGCTCGGCCACCTCGGCGGCGGCGTCGTCGCCGAAGGCCGCGGCGAACCGCTCGAGGAAGGGCCCTCGGCGCAGCTCGTACTCCTGCGTGCCGACCACCTCGACGGCCTCGGTGGCCACCGCCGAGCCGAGCTGGGTGGCCCGCTCCAGACCCAGGCCCCACATGCGTCCGGCGATGAAGCCCGCGCGCAGCGCGTCACCGCCCCCGGTGGGCTCGACGGGCTTGGTCTCGGGGACGGCGATGACCTCGATCGGGTCGGCGTCCTGCTGGCGCACCAGCACACCCTGCGCGGCGCGCGTGGTGACCCAGGTGCCGACCCGGCGCAGCACCTCGGGGGCGTCCCAGCCGGTCTTCTGCATGAGCAGCGCCGACTCGTACTCGTTGGTGAACAGCAGGTCCGCGCCGTCGACCAGCTCGCGGATCATCTCGCCGTCGGCCCAGGCCAGCTGCTGGCTGGGGTCGGCGGCGAAGGCGTAGCCGCGGTCCCGGCACTCCTGGGTGTGGCGGACCATCGCCTTGGGGTCGTTGGGCCCGACGACGACGAGGTCGGGGGCGCCCACGCGGCCGCACACCGGGCCGAGCTCGATCTCGCCGGCCTCGCTCATCGCGCCCGAGTAGAACGACGCGATCTGGTTGTTCACCGCGTCGGTGGTGCACACGAAGCGGGCGGTGTGCTTCAGCTCGGACCACCGCACGTCGCGGGTGTCCACGCCGTGGCGGGTCAGCCAGGCGTCGTAGTCGGCGAAGTCGCTGCCCACCGAGCCCACCAGCACCGGCGCGAGACCGAGCAGGCCGAGGCCGTAGGCCATGTTGGCGCCGGCGCCGCCGCGGTGCTGGATGAGGTCGTCGACCAGGAACGACAGCGAGACGTTCTCCATCTGTCCCTCGACGAACTGCTCGGTGAACCGGCCGGGGAACGTCATCAGGTGGTCGGTGGCGATGGAGCCGGTGACGAGGACGGGCACGGGGGCTCCTGGGGTGGGGCGGGCCGACAAAGGGCAGCGCAACCCTAAGAGGCGCGCCGGGCCGCCCGCCCCCCGGCGTCGTCAGTCGGCCAGCGCCCGCCGCAGCGAGACGCCGAGCTGGGCGGTGCCCACCAGTCCCAGTCCGCAGCCGACGGCGGTGCCGACGGTCACCACGAGGGCGGGCCCGCCGTCGACCCCGGCGAGCGCGTCGAGCCCGGTCACGGCGACGATCCCGGCGCCGCCGACGGTGAAGCCGGTCATCGCCACCCGGGTGGGCCGCTCCCACACCGAGATGGACCCGGTCTCGGCGACGCCGGCCTGTCCGGCGCGGGCGCGCAGGTAGTCCGGCAGCCAGCACAGCGCGCCGAAGGCGGCGGCCAGCCAGCCCGGCGCCCCGGCCACCCACAGGGCGACGGCGTAGCCGGCCTCGGTCAGCCGGTCGACGGCGGAGTCGAGGACGTAGCCGCGGCGCGAGGCCCGCCCGCCGGCCAGTGCGAGCGCGCCGTCGAGGGAGTCGAGCAGGCCGGACAGCCCGACCAGCAGGCCCACTGCCACCAGCCACCCGCCGCCGGCCAGCGCCGGGCCGATCGCCGACAGCGCCACGAGCAGGCCCAGCGCGGTCGCGGCGATCGGCGGCAGCCAGGACAGCGCGCGGGCGAGCGTGTAGGCCAGCACCAGCCAGCCGCGCACCAGGCGGCTGGCCGCGGGATCGGTGCCGCCGTGCCACCGCGACCACTCGGCGAGGTACTCGTCGCGGCTCAGCACGGGCGCAGTCTCCCCCAGCGCCGCCGCCGGCCGGCCGGACCGGGGACAGTGGAGCCGTGCTCGCCGGCCTCGCCCCCGCCCGCCGCCGCCTGCTGCTCGTCCTGCTCGCGCTCGTCGTCGCGGCTGCCGTCGCCGCCACGGGCCTGCTGGTCGCCGGCCGGGGCGAGGACGGCGCGGCGGCGGCTCCCGTGTCGCAGGAGGAGCCCGGCCCGGTGCTGCTCGTGCCGGGCTACGGGGGCGGTACCGGGTCGCTGTCGTCGCTGGCCGAACGGCTGACCGCCGAGGGCCGCGACGCCACCGTCGTCGCGCTGCCCGGCGACGGCACCGGTGACCTCGCCGCGGCGGCCGACGCTCTGGGCCAGGCCGTCGACGCGGCGCTGGCGCGCACCGGGGCGGGCAGCGTCGACGTCGTCGGCTACTCCGCCGGCGGGGTGGTCGCCCGGCTGTGGGCCGCCGACGGCGGCGCCGACGTCGCCCGGCGGGTGGTCACCCTCGGCTCGCCGCACCACGGCACCACGCTCGCCGACCTCGCCCTCACCCTCGCCCCCGGCCAGTGCCCCGACGCCTGCCAGCAGCTAGCCACCGACAGCGAGCTGCTGGCCGGGCTCAACGACGGCGACGAGACGCCGGACGGGCCCACCTGGGTGTCGATCTGGACGGCGCAGGACGAGACGGTCACCCCGCCGGAGTCCGCCCGCCTCGAGGGCGCGCTCGGGCTCCCGGTGCAGTCGGTGTGCAGCGGCGCGCAGGTGGGGCACGGCGACCTGCCCCGCGACCCGCTGGTGCAGGCGATGGTGCTGGCCGAGCTCGCGCCGGGCGACCCCGTGCCGCTCGGTCCCGCCGATTGCGCCCGCCTGGGCGGCTGAGGGGGGTCGGCGCACGATCAGGTGACCTGATCGTGCGGCGTCCTCCCTCGCGGTGGGACGTGCGGGAGGACGCGCTGCGGCGAGGGAGGACGGCGCCGCGGGTCGCCGTCGCCAGGTTGCCGACCGTGCCGCCCGCCGACTCCCACCGCCCGTTCGGGACCCTCCTGACCGCGATGGTCACGCCCATGACCGACGACGGCGCGGTCGACCTCGACGCCGCCGCCGCGCTCGCCGTCCACCTGGTCGACCACGGTCACGACGGCCTGGTCGTCAACGGCACCACCGGCGAGGCCCCGACCACCACCGACGACGAGAAGGCCGACCTCGTGCGGGTGGTCGCCGACGCGGTCGGAGGCCGTGCCGCGGTCGTCGCCGGGGCCGGCTCGAACGACACCCGGCACGCCGTCGCCACGGCCCGGCGGGCCGCCGACGCCGGCGCCACCGGGCTGCTGGCGGTCACGCCGTACTACTCCCGCCCCTCGCAGGACGGCGTCGTCGCGCACCTCACCGCCGTCGCCGACGCCACCGACCTGCCCGTGCTGCTCTACGACGTGCCGGCCCGCACCGGCGTGCGGCTGACGCCTTCCTCCTACCACCGGCTCGCCGCGCACCCGCGGGTGGTGGCGGTCAAGGACGCCACCGGCGACGTCCCGGCCGCCACCCGGCTGGTCGCCGACACGGGACGCCGAGGTCGCCGAGGTCCGGGCCGGACTGGCCGCCGCGGGCCTCAGCTCGTGACGTCCTTGGTGGTGAAGTTGGCCCACGCCGCGGTGAGCAGCACGCCGACGTAGACCCCCTGCAGCGCCAGCCCGCGGACGACGTCGCGCCACAGCACGGGGTCGCGGAAGAGGTCGACGAAGGCCAGCCAGTAGCGCGTGGGCAGGTAGGGCGCGATCGGCGAGGCGGCGTCGAGGGTGAACAGCAGCGACGAGGTGACCAGCACCGCCAGCGCACCGAGCGCGGCGGCCAGCGGCGAGTCGGTGAGCGTGGAGAAGAACAGCCCGAACGCGGCGACGCCGAGCATCGACACCGCGACGTACCCGATGGCCAGCAGCGTCCGGCCGGCCAGCTCCTCGGTGCTCAGCGACGTCCCCGACACCGACGTCCCGGCCGCCGGCCGCGCCTCGAACAGCACCGAGCCGACGACGTACCCGACGAGCGCCACGACGACGACGGTGACGAGGACGAAGGCCATCACCGCGACGAGCTTGGCGACCAGCAGCCGCGTGCGGCCGACCGGGCGGGCGAGCAGGTAGCGCAGCGTCCCGGCCTGCGCCTCCCCGGCGACGGCGTCCCCACTCACCACCGCGACGGCGATCGGCAGGAACAACGGCAGCACGATCGCCAGCGCCGCCAGCGGGAACAGCGCCCCGTTGGTCAGCACCGCCGAGAGGAACGGCGGCCCCTCCCCCGGCCGCGGCGCCAGGTCGGTCAGCCGCAGCAGCACGGCCACCAGCACCGGCAGCGCGTTGAGGACGGCGATGGTGACCCAGGTGCGGGGCCGGCCGAAGGTCTTGCGCAGCTCCGTGCCGATCACACCAGCTCCCTGCCGATCACGGCCGCGCCACCCGGTCGGCGCTGGTGCCCGCCGCGGCGAGCACGACCTCCTCCAGCGTCGGCCGCTGCAGCGACAGCCCGCGCACCGGGACGCCGGCGCCCACCAGCAGCGCGTTGACCTCCGCCGGGTCCGGCCCGCGCACCACGACGCGGCCGCCGTCGGCGGCGAGCACCCGCCCGTCGAGCACCGCGCGCACCCGCTCCGGCGCCGGGGTGTCGACGACGGTGGCGCCGGTGGGCGCGGTGAGCCGGGCCAGCTCGTCCTGCAGCACCAGCCGGCCCCGGTCGAGCACCCCGACCCGGGTGCACAGCTGCTCGACCTCGGCGAGCAGGTGGCTGGAGAGGAACACCGTCGTCCCGCCGCGGTGCAGGTCCAGCAGCAGCGCGCGCACCTCGGCGATGCCCTGCGGGTCCAGGCCGTTCGTCGGCTCGTCGAGCACCAGCAGCTCCGGGCGGCGCAGCAGCGCACCGGCCAGGCCCAGCCGCTGCCGCATGCCGAGGGAGTAGGCGCCCACCGGCCGCCGGCCCACCCCGCCGAGGCCGACCTGGTCGAGCGCGTCGGCGATCCGCCGCCGGCGGTCGCGCCGGCGCCCGCCCGGGCCGGCGGCGTCGAGCAGCGCCAGGTTGGCCGCGCCGGACAGGTGCCGGTGGTGCGCCGGACCCTCGATCAGCGCGCCCACGCGCGGCAGCACCCGCCGCCCGGCGCGCGGCATGCGCCCGCCGAGCAGCTCGACCTCGCCGCGGGTGGGCAGCACCAGCCCGAGCAGCATCCGCACCGTCGTCGTCTTGCCCGAGCCGTTGGCGCCGAGGAAGCCGTAGACGTCGCCGGCGCGGACGTCGAGGTCGATCCCGTCGACGGCGCGCACCCGGCCGAACTGCTTGACCAGCCCCCGGGTGCTGATCACCGCGGTCACGGCGCCCCGCCGGGCACCTGCCCGGCGGCCTCGGCGAGCGCGTCGAGGGTCACCGTCCCGGTGAGGACGTAGGTGCCCCGGCCGGGCCGCTCGACGAGCATCAGGCCCAGCGGCCCGGCCGCCACGCGCACGTCCCGGCGGTCGACGACGGCGTCGGGGCTCGCCCGCACGGCCCCCTGCAGCCCGCGGGCCAGCCGGGCCGGGACGGGAGCGACGGCGAGCAGCGTGACCCCGCGGCCGTACACCCCGACCGACGACGGCGCGCCCGCGAGCGTGCGGCGCGGCAGCCCGGCGAGCTCGGCGGGCAGCGGCACCTCGGCGAGCCGGCGGTCGGCCTCGGCCAGCAGCCCCTCGGCGTCGCGCCCGGGCCGCACCCGCGCGCCGTCCGGCGGGCTGAACGCCACGACGTCGGCCGGGGGTGCGGTGAGGTCGAGGTCGAGGAAGCGGGTGTCGAGCGCGGGGACCGAGGCGCCGTCGGCCAGCACCTGCACCGCGAGCGGCAGGCCGGTGGCCGCGTCGGCCCACACGTCGACCCGCGCGACCGACGCCGCCGGCGCGGCGGGCACCAGCCGCAGGCCGAGCGCGTCGCGGCCGGCGACCCGGCGGGCGCCGGTGCGCGACAGCTCGCCGTCGTCGGCCTCCGACAGCAGCCGCCGGCCGAGCGCGGCGGGGACCAGGTCCGGCGGGGCGGGCAGCGCGAGCGGTGCGGGGCCGGTCCGCTCGGCGGTGGCCGACTCGAACTCCCACGTCCAGGTGCCGGCGGGGTCGACGTGCAGGCCGGTCTCCCCCGCCGCGGTGACGACGTCGACCCGGTGCTCGTCCTCCCCGCGCCACCACACCCGCAGCTGCACCCGGTCGCTGAGCAGGTCGGCGACGGCGGGCAGCTGGTCGCTGACCGGGAGGCTCAGCCCGCCGGCCGAGACGGCGTAGCCGGAGAACCCGACGCTGGCGCTGGCCAGCACGGCGTCGCGCAGGTCGGGCGCGGAGACGTCGGCGTCGTCGGCCGGGAGCGCGGCGACGACGGCGGGCAGGGCGCACAGGCCGGCGACCAGCGCGGCGAGCACCGCCCACCGGCGGCCGCGGCCGTACCCCGACATGCCGGCCACGCTACGAGCGGCCCGCAACCGGCGACGTCGCGCGACGGTGTGCGCGGCCGCCGGACCACGCATGGGCCGACCGCACCGCCGGGTACCCCTCCCGCATGGCCCCTCCCCTCAGCGACGCCGTCGTCGTCGACGTCCTGCGCCGGCTCGACCGGCTCACCGCGCCCCTCGTGCAGCGGCTGGGCCGCCCGCCCGAGCTGCCGCCCGCCGAGCGGGACGACTGGTGGGCCGACCGGGCGTCGCGGGTGGCCGCGGCCGCCGGCGGGCTGCCGCGGCTGACCGGGCGGCTGGCCGACCTGCTCCCGCTGCAGAACACCGTCGGGACGGCGGTGCAGTCGCTGGTGGTGCTGGGTGTCGCCGGTGAGCACGGGGTCACCGACCCGGCCGAGCGGGTGTCGCTGCTGTCGAAGGTGCTGCTCGGCCGCGACCTGCCGCCCGACCGGGTCCGGCCGCTGCTGGAGCGGGTGCGCGGCGCCTACACCGAGGCCGCCATCGGCGCCCGCGAGGAGCGCTCGGGGCTGTCCGGGGCCGTGCGCACCATCTGGCGGGCGTCGCGGCTGCTGTCCCGCATCGACGAGGCGCTCGACGCCCGCCCGAAGGGCGGCCTCGGTGCCCGGGCGCTGGCCCAGCTGCCCGTCGTCGGCGTCGTCGGCGGCTACGCGGCCGAGCGGGTGGCCCTGCGGCGCGCGGCGCGGATGACGGCGGACCTCCTCGAGCCCGGCCGCCCCGTGTCGGTCTGACCGACCGGTCTCAGGTGCTCGCGGCCAGCGTCGAGGGCACCGCGGTGCCGGTGCCGGGGTCGGTGAGGTTGGCGTGCACCTCACGCGTCGCCGTCGACCGGTTCATGGTGATGAAGTGGATGCCCGGCACGCCCTCGTCGAGCAGCCGCCGGCACATCGCCGTCGCCACCTCGACGCCGAAGGCGCGCACCGCCGCCTTGTCCTCGGATGCGTCGCCGTCGAGCTCGGCGAAGCGGGCGGCGAGGTCCTCGGGGAACGCCTGGCCCGACAGCTGCACGATGCGGGTGATCTGCCGGACGTTGGTCACCGGCATCACCCCGGCGATCACCGGGACGTCGCAGCCGCGGGCGGCCACCCGGTCGCGCAGCCGCAGGTAGTCCTCGACGCGGAAGAACATCTGCGTGATGGCGAAGTCCGCCCCGGCGCGGCACTTGCGCACGAACATCTCGACGTCGGTGTCGAAGTCCGGCGACCGCGGGTGCCGCTCGGGGAACGCCGCCACGCCGACGGAGAAGTCGCCCATCGAGCGGATGAGCCCCACCAGCTCCGAGGCGTACTCCAGCCCCTGCGGGTGGCGCACCCACTCCGCCTGCGGGTCGGCACCCGGCGGGTCCCCGCGCAGCGCCAGGAGGTTGCGCACCCCGGCGGCGGCCAGCCGGCTGACCACGTGCCGCAGCTCGGCGACCGAGTGGTCGACGGCGGTCAGGTGCGCCAGCGGGGTCATCGTCGTCTCCGCGGCGATCCGCTCGGTGACCGCGACGGTGCCCTCCCGCGTCGAGCCGCCGGCCCCGTAGGTGACCGACACGAACGACGGCCGCAGCGGCTCCAGCCGGCGCAGCGCCGTCCACAGCTGGGCCTCGCCCTCGGGCGTCTTCGCGGGGAAGAACTCGAAGGACCAGGTCGGCCGGGAGGTCGCGAGCAGCTCGCGGACGCTGGCGGTCACGGGGTCCGAGGGTACGGCCGTCCCCGCCCGCCGCCCTGCATCCGCCCGTGCCGTCCGGGGAGAAGAGCACCGGTACCGGCAGCGAAGGGCAGGAGGTCCCCGTGGGTCGAGACCCGAACAGGACGCGTGCGACTCGGTGGGGCGATACTGGCCGGGTGATCAGCGGCGCTGCGGAGCAGCGAGGGTCCGTGGTCCGGCCGCTGCCGCCCTCCCTGGCGGCCGCCGACCTCGACCGGATCCGGGGCGCGGTCTCCGCCGCGCTCACCGGGTTCCTCGAGGAGCAGCGGGCCACGCTGGCCGGGATGGACCGCTCCCTCACCCCCGTCGTCGACGAGGTCTGCGCCCTGGCCGACGGCGGCAAGCGGCTGCGCCCGGCCTTCGCCTACTGGGGCTGGCGCGGCGTGGCCGAGGACGTCACCGGCCCGGCCGAGGACGACGCCGCGGTGCTGCGCGCCGTCGCCGCCCTGGAGTTCGTGCACGCCAGCGCGCTGGTCCACGACGACGTGATGGACGGCGCGCTGACCCGCCGCGGCCGCCCCGCCACGCACGTCGGCTTCGCCGCCCGCCACGGCGACGGCGGCCTGTCCGGCGACGGCGACTCCTTCGGTGTCGGCGCGGCGATCCTCGTCGGCGACCTCGCGCTGGTCTGGTCCGACGAGCTGCTGCGCCGCTCCGGCATCTCCGGTCCCGCGCTGTCCCGCGCCCGGTCGGTCTGGGACACCATGCGCACCGAGGTCACCGCCGGGCAGTACCTCGACCTGCTGCGCGCCGCCGGCGGCCTGCCCGGCCCGCAGGGCGCGCTCACGGTCGCCCGCTACAAGAGCGCCGGCTACACGGTGCAGCGCCCCCTGCAGCTCGGTGCCGCGCTGGCCGGCGCCGGTCCGCGCGCCGCCGACGTCTACACCGCCATCGGCCTGCCGCTGGGCGAGGCGTTCCAGCTGCGCGACGACGTCCTCGGCGTCTTCGGCGACCCGGCGGTCACCGGCAAGTCCGCCGACGACGACCTGCGCGAGGGCAAGCAGACGCTGCTCGTCGCGCTGGCCGAGGAGCGCGCCGACGCCGACGGGCTGCGGCTGCTGCGCGAGTGCCTCGGCGACCCCGACTGCGACGACGCCGCCCTCGACGCGCTGCGCCGGCTCATCGAGGACACCGGCGCCCGCGCCCGGGTGGAGGAGCGCATCACCGAGCGCACCGCCACCGCCCGCGCCGCGATCGCCGCCGCCCCGATCGCCGCGGAGGCCCGCGCCGCCCTCGACGCGCTCGCCGTGGCCGCGACCTCCCGGACCGCCTGAGCGTGCGCACCGTCCCCGGGGCGACCGACCGGGTCGTCGTGATCGGCGCGGGCCTGGCCGGGCTCGCGACGGCGCTGCGGCTGCGCGGCGCCGGCCGCGAGGTCACCGTCGTCGAGCGCGCCGACGGCCCCGGCGGGCGGGCCGGCGTCGTCGCCCGTGACGGGTACGTCCTCGACACCGGCCCGTCGGTGTTCACCGCCCCGGAGCTGGTGGCCGACACGCTGGCCGCCGTCGGCGAGCGGCTGGAGGACCGGCTGACGCTGGTCCCCCTGCAGACCACCTACCGGGCGCAGTTCGCCGACGGCTCGCACCTCGACGTGCACGCCGACGTCGACGCCTTCGCCGCGGAGGTCGAGGCGCTGGCCGGCCCGGCCGAGGCCGCCGCGCTGCGCCGCTACCTCGCCGACCTCGCCGAGCTCTACCGGCTGCAGCTGACCACGTTCATCGACCGCAACCTCGACACCCCGCTGGACCTGCTCGGCCCCGAGCTGTGGGCGCTGGCCCGCCGCGGCGGGTTCGGCCGGCTGTCGAGCCACGTGGCGCGGTTCTTCGACGACGACCGGCTGCGCCGGCTGTTCAGCTTCCAGGCCCTCTACGCCGGCGTCTCGCCGTTCCGGGCCATCGCCGCCTACGCCGTCATCGCCCAGCTCGACATCGGCGCCGGCGTCTGGCACCCGGTGGGCGGGATCGGCGCGGTGCCGCGGGCGATGGCCGCCGCCGCGGCCGACGCCGGCGTGGTGTTCCGGTACGGCGCGACCGTCGAGCAGCTGGAGCTGCGCGGCCGGCGGGTGAGCGGCGTGTGCCTCGAGGGCGGGGAGCGGCTGCCGGCCGACGCCGTCGTCGTCACCACCGACGCGCCCGAGCGGCTGGTGCCCGGCCTCGCCCGCCGCCGCCGGCCGGTCTACTCGCCCTCCTGCGTGACCCTGCACCTCGGCGTGCGCGGCGAGCTGCCCGGCCAGGCGCACCACACGATCAGCTTCGGCGCGGCCTGGCGGCAGGTGTTCGACGAGCTCACCCGCGACGGCCGGCCGATGAGCGACCCCAGCCTGCTGGTGAGCATGCCGTCGGTCACCGACCGGTCGCTCGCGCCCGACGGCGGGCAGGTGCTCAGCGTGGTCGCGCCGGCGCCGAACCTCGACCCGCACTCGGGCGGCAACCCCGGCATCGACTGGGACGCGCTGACCCCGCGCTACCGCGAGGAGGTCCTCGGCGTGCTGGAGGCCCGCGGCTGGACCGGACTGACCGACGCGATCGAGGTGGAGCACGTGGACACCCCGCTGACCTGGGCCCGGCAGGGCATGGCGGCCGGCACGCCGTTCGCGCTGGCCCACACCTTCGGGCAGACCGGCCCGTTCCGGACGCCCACGCTGCCCCGCCGCGGGCCGGAGAACGTGGTGCTGGCCGGCTCGTCGGTGCAGCCCGGCGTCGGCGTCCCGATGGTGGTCGTCTCCGGCCGGCTGGCCGCCGAGCGGATCACCGGACCGGTGCCGGCATGACCGCCACCGAGCGGCCCCTCACCCAGGTCGAGCGGCAGGAACGCCTCGACGCCGCCTACCGGTACTGCGCGGCGGTCAACGCCGAGCACGGCAAGAGCTACCACCTGGCCACCCGGCTGCTCACCGCCGACCGGCGCCCGGCGATCCACGCGCTCTACGCCGCGGCGCGCACCGCCGACGACCTCGTCGACCACCCCGGCGCCGACCCCGAGGCCGACCTCGCCGACTGGTCCCGGGCGCTGCTGGCCGAGCTGGAGGCCGGCTGGTCCGACGACCCCGTGCGGCTGGCCACGGTGCACACCTTCCGCCGGTACGCCATCCCGGTCGAGCACCTCGTCGACTTCCTCGCCGCGATGACCAGCGACCTCACCGTCACCGGCTACGCCGACATGGACGCCCTCGACCGGTACATGTGGGGCTCGGCGTCGGTGATCGGCCTGCAGGTGCTGCCCGTGCTCGGCACCGCGCCCGGCGTCGCCCGGGAGGAGGCCGCGCCGCACGCGGTCGCGCTGGGCGAGGCGTTCCAGCTGACCAACTTCCTGCGCGACGTCGCCGAGGACGTCGACCGCGGCCGGGTGTACCTGCCCGCCGACGTCATGGCCGCCCACGGCGTGACCCGCGAGCAGCTCGAGGCCAAGCGGTACGACGCCCGGTTCCGGGCGCTGATGCAGGAGATGGTCGCGATCGTGCGCCGCCGCTACGACGACGCCGCGCCCGGGACGCCGATGCTCGCCCCGGAGTCCCGCGACTGCGTGCGTGCCGCCACCGCGCTCTACGGCGGCATCCTCACCGAGATCGAGCGCGCCGACTTCCGCGTGCTCGACCGCCGGGTGACGGTGTCCAAGCCGCGCCGGCTGGGGATCTTCGCCCGCCGCCTCGCGAGCGCCCAGGCCGTCCGCCTCCGCACCCGCCCGGCATAGGAAGCTCTGCGCACGTCTGCGCTGCCGAGACGTGCGCAGAGCTTCCTCTGCCCCGTCCCGTCAGAACGCGAGGGCCTGGGCGCGCCGGGTGACCTCGGTGTGCCGGTCCCCGCGCAGCGCCTCCACCGGCGTGCCCGGCAGCGACTCGTCGTCCCGGAACAGCCAGTCGAAGACCTCGGCGTCGCTGAACCCGCCGTCCCGCAGCACGGTGATCAGCCCCGGCAGGTGCTTGAGGACGGCCCCGTCCTGGAGGAAGTCGGCGGGGATGCGGCTGTTGCCGCTGCCCGGCACCGCCATGAGCTTCCCCTCGCGGACGAGCTGGCGGACCTTGTTGGGCGAGACCCCGAGGACGTCGGCGACCTCGGCGGGGGTGAGCGTCTGCACGCGGTCGGACTGCACGTGCCGAGCCTAGGACGCCGGCCGGGCGGCTAGGATCGGCAGCGGGCCGTGACTGGCGCATCGAGGTGGGGCACCACCGGGGAGCGGCCTGGACTCCCCCGCCGGGCGCCTGGGCAGAGCCGACCACCGACCGCGCAGGAGCCCTCGCATGACCGACGTGACCCCCGCCTTCGACGCCACCGCGGCGTCCACCGCCTACCGCAGCGCCCTGTCGGTCATCGCCGAGGTGGAGCCGCGGGTCGCCGACGCGATCGGCGCCGAGCTCGCCGACCAGCGCGCCTCCCTGAAGCTCATCGCCAGCGAGAACTACGCCTCGCCCGCGGTGCTGCTGACCATGGGCAACTGGCTGTCGGACAAGTACGCCGAGGGCACCGTCGGGCACCGCTTCTACGCCGGCTGCCAGAACGTCGACACCGTCGAGGCGCTCGCCGCCGAGCACGCCCGCGAGCTGTTCGGCGCCCCGCACGCCTACGTGCAGCCGCACTCGGGCATCGACGCCAACCTGGTCGCCTTCTGGGCGGTGCTGGCCCAGCGGATCGAGTCCCCCGCGCTCGAGCGCGCCGGCGTGCGGCACGTCAACGACCTCACCGACGAGGACTGGGCCACGCTGCGGCACGCCCTGGGCGACCAGCGGATGCTCGGCATGAGCCTCGACGCCGGCGGCCACCTGACCCACGGGTTCCGCCCGAACATCAGCGGCAAGATGTTCGCCCAGTCCTCCTACGGCACCGACCCGGAGACCGGGCTGCTCGACTACGACGCCGTCCGCGCCCGCGCGCGGGAGTTCCGCCCGCTGATCCTCATGGCCGGCTACTCCGCCTACCCGCGCCGGGTCGACTTCGCGAGGATGCGCGAGATCGCCGACGAGGTGGGCGCCACGCTCGTCGTCGACATGGCGCACTTCGCCGGCCTGGTCGCCGGGAAGGTCTTCACCGGCGACTTCGACCCGGTGCCGCACGCCCACGTGGTCACCAGCACCAGCCACAAGTCGCTGCGCGGCCCGCGCGGCGGGTTCGTGCTCTGCCAGCCCGAGTACGCCGACGCCGTCGACCGCGGCTGCCCGATGGTGCTCGGCGGGCCGCTGCCGCACGTGATGGCCGCCAAGGCGGTCGCCTTCGCCGAGGCCCGCCGTCCGCAGTTCGCCGGCTACGCGCAGACCGTCGTCGACAACGCCGTCGCCCTGGCCGAGGGGCTGTCGCGCCGCGGCGCCCGGCTGGTCACCGGCGGCACCGACAACCACCTCGTGCTGCTCGACGTCTCCACCTTCGGGCTCACCGGCCGCCAGGCGGAGTCGGCCCTGCTCGACGCCGGCATCGTCACCAACCGCAACGCGATCCCGGCCGACCCGAACGGCGCCTGGTACACCTCCGGCGTCCGGCTGGGCACCCCGGCGCTGACCACCCGCGGCTTCGGCGCGGCGGAGTTCGACCGCACCGCCGAGCTCGTCGTTGACGTGCTCACCCACACCAGCCCGACGGCGACGCGGGACGGGTCCCCCTCGAAGGCGAAGTACGCCGTCGACGGCGGCGTGGCCGACAAGACCCGCGCGGCCGCCGCCGAGCTGGTCGCCGCCCACCCGCTCTACCCGGGCCTCGACCTCGCCTGAGCCGCGCCGGCCCGGGATCAGGTGACCTGATCGTCGGGCGTCCTCCCGCACGTCCCACCGTGAGGGAGGACGCCGCACGATCAGGTCACCTGATCCCCGCGGGCCCTCCCGTGACCGGTGTGACGGGAGGGTGTGGCCGACCGTTCCCCTGCGCGTCTGCCGACCGCTCGGGCGGAGGTCGCTCCTAGACTCGGCGTGTGGACACCGCCGTGACCGACCCCGTGGTCGGCTGCGTCCTCGAGGGGCGCTACCGCCTCGAGGAGCGGCTGGCGCGCGGCGGCATGTCCACCGTCTACGCCGCCACCGACCTGCGGCTGCACCGCACCGTCGCGGTCAAGGTCATGGCCGAGCACCTCGCGCACGACCCGACGTTCGTCGGCCGCTTCACCCGCGAGGCGCGCGCCGCGGCGATGCTCAGCCACCCCAACGTCGTCTCGGTCAGCGACCAGGGCAGCGACCAGGGCCTGGTGTTCCTCGTCATGGAGCTGGTCCGCGGCCGCACGCTGCGCGACCTGCTGCAGGCCCGCGGCCGGCTCACCGTGGCCGAGGCGTTCGCCGTCCTCGAGCCGGTGCTGTCCGGGCTGGCCGCCGCCCACCGCGCCGGCATCGTGCACCGCGACGTCAAGCCCGAGAACGTGCTCATCGGCCACGACGGCACCGTCAAGGTCGCCGACTTCGGCCTGGCGCGCGCCGTCGTCGGCACCGGCCAGACCAGCCACACCGGCGGGATGCTCATCGGCACCGTCGCCTACCTCTCCCCCGAGCAGCTCGAGCGCGGCCGCGCCGACGCCCGCAGCGACGTCTACGCCGCCGGCCTGGTGCTGTTCGAGATGCTCACCGGCCACCCGCCCTACGGCGGCGACACCCCGCTGGCGGTGGCCTACCAACACGTGCACCACGACGTCCCCGTGCCGTCGGCGGAGGTGCCCGGCGTGCCGTGGCAGGTCGACGAGCTGGTCACCCGCACCACCCGCCGCGAGCCCGCCGTCCGGCCGCTGGACGCCGGGGCGTTCCTCGCCGACCTCGAGGACGTGCGCACCGACCTGGGCCTGGCCCGGGTTCCGGTGCCCACCGGCCGCAGCTCCGCCGGCCCGGCCACCATCCGCCCGACCAACCGCCCGCCCCGCCGGCAGCAGACCGAGCCGGGTGCCGCCGACCCCGGCACCGAGGTGCTCGGCGGCGGCCGGTCCGCGCGCGGCGGGCGCACCAGCATGCTGCCCGGCATGGGCGCCGGCCCGACCACCGACGTCGGCGGCCGCCGGCCGGCCCCCGCCGTGCGGCCGGGCCTGGCCCCGCACCTGCGCCGCCGCCGCGCGCGGCTCGCGCTGGCCGTCGTGCTGCTGCTGGCGGTCACCGTGGGCGCGGTCGGCTGGTGGATGGGCTCGGGCCGCTGGACCCAGGTGCCCTCGCTCGTCGGCGCCGACCGCTCCGCGGCCGAGGACCTGCTGCAGGAGGCGGGCCTCGACCCGGTGTTCCTCGACGAGCAGTTCAGCGAGACCGTGCCCGAGGGCGAGGTCATCTCCGCCGACCCCGACGGCGGGGAGGCCATCCGCGGCACCGACGTCGAGCTGGTCGTGTCCCGGGGACCCGAGCGGTTCACCGTCCCGGCGGAGCTCGTCGGCCAGCCGGTGGAGGCGGTGCGCGAGGCGCTGAAGAACATCGCCGTCGTCCCCACCGAGGTGCCGGACTACGACGACGAGGTGCCGGTCGGGTCGGTCACCGGCTTCGACCCCGAGCCCGGCACCGAACTGCGCCGCGACCAGCCGGTCACCGTCTACGTCAGCCGCGGCCGCGCGCCGGTCGACGTGCCGAACGTCATCGGCCAGGCCGGCGACGCCGCGCAGTCCAACCTGGAGTCGCTGGGCTTCACCGTCGCCCGCACCGAGGGCCGCAGCGCCGACGTCGGCACCGGCCAGGTCATGGCGGTGACGCCGGCGCCGGGCCAGGAGGCGCCCTACGGGAGCGAGGTGACCATCCAGGTCTCGGTCGGTGTCCCGCAGGTCACCGTCCCCGACGTGACCGGTCAGCGCGCCTCCGACGCGGTCGCCGCGCTGGAGGCGGCGGGGCTGGGGGTCACCACGTCGACCTTCATCACCGGCGACCGGGTGTACCGGCAGAGCCCGGGCGGGGGCACCGTCGTCGACCAGGGCAGCGAGGTCAGCCTGCTGCTCAGCTTCGGGTGAGCGCGACCCCCGTCGGCGCGCACGTCCAGGTGGCCGGGGGCCTGGCCACCGGCGGGCTGCGCTACACCGACGACGTCGGCGCGCAGGCCGTGCAGGTCTTCGTCGGCAACCCGCGCGGCTGGAAGCGCAGCGCCGGCGACCCCGCGCAGGACGCCGCCTTCGTCGAGGGCCTGGCCGAGCGCGGCGTGCCGTCGTTCGTGCACACGCCGTTCCTGGTCAACGTCGGCTCCCCGACGCCGGCCACCGTCGACCGCTCGATCGAGACCATCGCCGCCGACCTCGCCCGCGGCGTGCAGCTCGGCGTGCGCGGCGTCGTCGTCCACGCGGGGTCCGCCGTCGACGAGGACCGCTACGAGGCCGCGCTGCGCCAGCTGCACGAGCGGCTGCTGCCGGTGCTCGACGCGCTCCCCGACGCCGGCCCGCGGCTGCTGGTCGAGCCCACCGCTGGCGGCGGCCGGTCGCTGGCGGCCACCGTCGAGGATCTCGGGCCCTACCTCGCCGCGCTCGACTGGCACCCGCGGGTCGGCGTCTGCCTGGACACCTGCCACGCCTGGGCGGCCGGGCACGACCTGGCCACCCCCGGCGGGACGACGGCGACGCTCGACGCGCTCACGGCCACCGTCGGCCCCGGCCGGCTCGGGCTGGTGCACGCCAACGACTCCCTCGACGAGCGCGGGTCCCGGCGCGACCGGCACACCACGATCGGCGAGGGGTCGATCGGGGTGGCCGCCTTCGCCGAGCTCATGGCGCACCCGTCGCTGGCCGGGGTTCCGGTCGTCGTCGAGACCCCCAGCGCCGACCGCGGCCACGCCCGCGACATCGCCCTGCTCCGCGCGCTGCGCGACGGCCACCCGTTGTCCGAGGCGGCCTCCGCCGCCTGAGCCGCGGCCCTCGTCGTCGAGATCGCGTGATCTCGACGGCTCAGAGGCCCGGGGACGTCGAGATCCGGTGATCTCGACGGAGGACGGAGGGGACCCCCACCGCGGCGCGCCCGGGGAGCGGACACGCCGTGCTGACCCTGCGCTTTCGCCGCTTCACTTGCGGTGATCTACGACACCGCGTTGGCTCGGAACACCTCGCGGCCGCCCGGCCGCGGGGAGCCTCACCGAGGAGCCGTCCTTGCCCACTCGTCGCACCCTGGCCGTCGGGATCGTCGCCGCCCTGGCGACCGCCGGCCTCGGCGTCACCGCGAGCCCCGCCGCGGCCGCACCGCCCGACGGCGGCCCGCGCGCCACCTACGTCGTCACCGTCGACCGCTCGACCCTCCCCGCCCAGGCGGCGGAGCGGGCCCGCGGGCTCGGCGGGCGGGTCGACCACGTCTACACCGCCGCGCTCACCGGCTACGCCGTGACCCTGCCGGAGGCCGCCGCGAGCCGGCTGGCCGAGCTGCCGGGCGTGGTCTCCGTCGAGCGCGACCGGGTGGTCACCGTCGGGGCCACGCAGACGAACGCACCGTGGGGTCTGGACCGCACCGACCAGCGCGACCTGCCGCTCAGCACGACCTACGGCTACACCGCGACCGGCAGCGGCGTCACCGCCTACGTCATCGACACCGGCATCAACGTCGCCCACACCGACTTCGGCGGCCGGGCGGTGTCCGGCTACGACGCCGTCGACGGCGGGTCGGCCGACGACTGCAACGGGCACGGCACCCACGTCGCGGGCACGGTCGGCGGCACGCAGTACGGCGTGGCCAAGGGCGTGAGCCTGGTCGGCGTCCGGGTGCTCGGCTGCGACGGCAGCGGCACCACCTCCGGCGTCGTCGCGGGCATCGACTGGGTGACCGCCCACCACCAGGCCGGCGCCCCGGCGGTGGCCAACATGAGCCTCGGCGGCGGCGCCAGCACCGCGATCGACACCGCGGTGCGCAACTCGATCGCCGACGGCGTCACCTACGCGGTCGCGGCGGGCAACGGCAACTCCGCCGGCGTGGCGCAGGACGCCTGCGCCTCCTCCCCCGCTCGGGTGCCCGCGGCGCTCACCGTCGGCGCGACCGACCGCACCGACACGGCGGCGTCGTTCAGCAACTACGGCTCCTGCGTCGACCTGCTCGCCCCCGGCGTGGGGATCACCAGCGCCTGGTACACCGGCACGACGGCGACCAACACGATCAGCGGGACGTCGATGGCCACGCCACACGTGGCCGGGGTCGCCGCGCTCTACCTGTCGGGGAACCGCTCCGCGACGCCGGCCGCGGTGGCCGCCCAGCTGAACGGCACGGCCACGACGAACCACGTGAAGCTCTCCCGCACGGCCGAGCGGGCCGGCACGCCGAACCGGCTGCTGTTCGGCGCCTACTGATCCGCGGCACGACGACGGCCGCCGTCCCGCGAGGGGCGGCGGCCGTCGGCGCGTGCCTCAGTCAGCGGTCGACGAGGACGGCTGACGAGGGCGGTGGACGGGTCCATCGACGTCCGGGTTCCTCCCGAGCCGCTCCGCGCGCCGCCTGCGCAGCCAGGTGCCGACGAGGCCACCGGTCACGCCACTCACCAGGTCTCCGAGCAGGTCGTCCATCAGCTGATCCCGGCCTCGGCGCGCGCGGCCTCCCGGAGCCGGTCGCGGTCCACCCCGAGGGCAGCGAGCGCGCGGGCGGCGGTGCCGCGCTCGAGGTCGCAGACCGCCGCGACGACATGGGCTCCCCGCAGCAGGGAGGGCTCGGTCGACTTCGACAGCGCCACGGCGTCCTGGAAGACCTGCTGCGCCTGGGGCGTCGAGCGGAAGACACCAGCCGCCGGGCTGCGCAGCCCCGACGCGCCGTCGGCGCGGTGCTCGACCTCGATGCCCACCGCGGCCAGCGCGCTCGCGTGCGCCTCCTCGACGGCGGTGCGCAACCGCTGCGGGTCGACGCCGACGCGCCCCAGGGCCCGGGCCGCGGAGCCGTCGGGCAACGCCGTGGCGGCCAGCAGCAGGTGCTCCGGTCCCGGCGCCTGCTCCCCGCCGGCGCGCGCGTCGGCCTCGGCCCGGGTGAGCAGCCGCTTGATCGTGCGCACGTCCCGCGCCGCGTTGACCAGCCCCATCGACCGCTCCTCCAGATCAGCGACCGCGCCGCGCGCGGACCTCGGGTGCGAACTTCTTGTGCGCGGCCTGGGCGCTGATGCCCAGCGCCTCCCCCACCTGGGCCCACGTCCAGCCCTGGGCGATCGCCTCGACCACGGCGGCGACCTCGAGCCGGCCCGCCAGCCGGCGCAGGGCCACCACCGCGGCCAGCGCCGCCTCCGGGTCCTCGGGCCCCGGCAGGGCCTGCGCTTCGGCCACGGTCATCAACCTACGTTGATGACCGCTCCTCGTCAACACAGGTTGATGGCTGACCGCGGGCGGCGCGGTACGAGCAGCCGGGAGGGGGACCCGTCCCGGAACCCTCGTCAGCCGTGCTCAGCGGTCGAGGAGGGCGGCGAGGACGTCGCCGGCGCGGTCCACGGCGGCACGGTCGACGTCGAGGTGCGTGACCAGCCGGATCCGCCGCGCGCTGACCCGCGACACCAGCACGCCCTGCGCCTTGGCGGCCTCGGCCACGACCGGCGCGTTCACCGCGTCCAGCACGACCATGTTGGTCTCCACCGTCGCGGGGTCGACGCCGAGCCGCTTGGCCAGCAGCCGCGCGTGCTCGTGGTCCTCGCCCAGCCGCGGCAGGTGGTGGTCCAGCGCGTGGGTGCAGGCCGCCGCGAGCACGCCGACCTGGCGCAGGCCGCCGCCGAGCCGCTTGCGCCACAGCCGGGCGGTCGCGATGCGCTCGGCCGAGGCGACCAGCACCGAGCCGACCGGGGCCCCGAGGCCCTTGGAGAAGCAGACCGAGGCGGTGTCGGCCAGCCGGCCGTAGGTGGACAGCGGCACCCCGGAGGCCACGTGCGCGTTCCACACCCGGGCGCCGTCGAGGTGGACGGCGAACCCGCCCTCGCGGGACGCGTCCCACAGCCGCTGCAGCTGCTCCAGCGGCTGCACCAGCCCGCCGCCGCGGTTGTGCGAGTTCTCCACCGCGACGGCGGCGGTCGCGGTCAGGTGCCAGTCGTCCCGCGGCCGCACCTGCGCGAGGAGCTGGTCGGCGTCGAGCCGGCCGCCGGCGGAGACGACGGTGCGGGTGGAGATGCCGAAGACCGCCGCCGCGGCGCCCATCTCGTAGGTGACCACGTGCGCGTCGGCGTCGCAGAGCACCTCCTGGCCGGGCTCGCAGACCAGCCGCATGCCGATCTGGTTGCCCATCGTCCCCGACGGCACGAACAGCGCGGCCTCGTGGCCGAACAGTTCCGCCGTCCGCTCCTCCAGCGCGCGGACCGCCGGGTCCTCGCCGTAGACGTCGTCGCCGACCTCGGCCTCGGCCATGGCCCTGCGCATCCCGGCGGTCGGCCGGGTGACGGTGTCCGACCGCAGGTCGACGAAGGAGGTCATCCCGTCACTCCTTCCGGCGCCGCTGCAGGGGCCCGCCGTGAGCGTGCGAACGGTGGGGGGCAGCGGGGTCCTTCATCCACGCAGCATCTCCGCGACGAGGAAGGCCAGCTCGAGGGACTGCCCGGTGTTCAGCCGCGGGTCGCAGGCGGTCTCGTACCGGCTGTTGAGGTCCTCGTCGCTGATCTCCATGGCCCCGCCGAGGCACTCGGTGACGTCCTCGCCGGTGAGCTCGACGTGGATGCCGCCGGGCCAGGTGCCCAGCCCGCGGTGGACGTCGAAGAAGCCGAGGACCTCGTCGACGATCCGGTCGAAGTGCCGGGTCTTGTAGCCGGTGGAGGACTCGTGGGTGTTGCCGTGCATCGGGTCGCACTGCCACACCACCTGGTGGCCGCTGGCGGTGACCTTCTCCACGATCGCCGGGAGCACGTCGCGGATCCTGCCGTTGCCCATGCGGCTGATCAGCGTCAGCCGGCCGGGCACGCCGTCGGGGTCGAGCCGCTCGACGAGCTCGGTGGCCTGCTCCGGCGTCGTCGACGGGCCGATCTTGACGCCGATCGGGTTGGCGATCCGCGACATGAACTCCACGTGCGCGCCGTCGAGCTGGCGGGTGCGCTCCCCGATCCAGACGAAGTGCGCCGAGGAGGCGTAGGCGCGGCCCTCGTGCACCCGGACCAGCGCCCGCTCGTAGTCGAGGATCAGCCCCTCGTGGCTGTTGTAGAGCTCCACGCCGCGCAGCGCGGTGTCGTCGACCCCGCAGGCCTTCATGAACGCCAGCGCCCGGTCGATCTCGCGGGCGATGACCTCGTAGCGGACGCCGGCCGGGGAGCTCGCGACGAAGTCCTTGTTCCAGTCGTGGACGGCGTGCAGGTCGGCCAGTCCGCCGCGGGCGTAGGCGCGGATCATGTTCATCGCCGCGGCCGCGTTGGCATAGGCGCGCACCAGCCGGTTCGGGTCGGGGACCCGCTTCTCCATCACCGGCTCGATGGAGTTGACCATGTCCCCGCGGTAGGACGGCAGGCCCAGCGCGTCGGTGTCCGACGAGCGCGGCTTGGCGTACTGCCCGGCCACCCGGCCGACCTTCACCACCGGCACGCTCGCGCCGTAGGTGAGGACGACGGCCATCTGCAGCAGCGTGCGCGTGGTGCTCTGCAGGTGGGCGTCGGTGTTGAGGTCGAAGGTCTCCGCGCAGTCCCCGCCCTGCAGCAGGAACGCCCGGCCCTGCGCGACCTCGGCCAGCCGGCCGCGCAGCTCGTCGACCTCGCCGGGCGCCACGATCGGCGGCACGGTCGACAGCGTGCCGAGCACGGTGTCCAGGACGGCGCGGTCGGGCCACGTCGGCTGCTGGGCGGCGGGGAGCTCCCGCCACCGGTCGAGACCGGGGACCGACTGGGCGGACTCGAGCAGGTTCACGCCCCGAGGGTACGGCCGCCGGGTGGGGCTTCCGCAGCACCGTCAGCCGAAGAAGACCTCCGCCTCCTGGTAGCGCTCCAGCGGGACCAGCTTGAGCGCCGCGGTGGCCTCGCTGATCGGCACCGTCACGACGTCGGTGCCGCGCAGCGCCACCATCACCCCGGACAGCCCCGCGTCGACGGCGTCGACGGCGGCCAGGCCGAAGCGGGTGGCCAGCACCCGGTCGAAGGCCGACGGCGTGCCGCCGCGCTGGACGTGCCCGAGCACCACCGCGCGCGACTCCCGGCCGGTCCGCTCCTCCAGGACGGCGGCCAGCGCCGCACCGATCCCGCCCAGCCGCACGTGCCCGAAGGCGTCGGTCTGCCCGGTGGAGGTGACCAGCGCGCCGTCGGCCGGCCGCGCCCCCTCCGAGACGACGACGATCGGCGAGTACCCGGACTCGAAGCGGTGCAGGCAGTGGGCCACGACCGCGTCGACGTCGAAGGGCCGCTCGGGCACCAGCACCACGGTGGCGCCGCCGGCCATCCCGGCGTGCAGCGCGATCCAGCCGGCGTGCCGGCCCATCACCTCCACGACCAGCGTGCGGTGGTGGCTGTCGCCGGTGGTGTGCAGCCGGTCGATGGCCTCCATGGCGACGCCGACGGCGGTGTCGAAGCCGAAGGTGTAGTCGGTGCCGTCGAGGTCGTTGTCGATGGTCTTCGGCACGCCCACCACGCGCAGCCCGCTCTCCGACAGTTTCGCCGCGACGCCGAGGGTGTCCTCGCCGCCGACCGGGACCAGCGCGTCGATGCGGTGCCGCTCGAGGGTGGCCAGCACCCGCTCGGGGCCGTCGTCGAGGGCGTAGGGGTTGGTGCGGGAGGTGCCGAGCACGGTGCCACCGCGGGGCAGCAGCCCGCGCACCGCGTGGAGGTCCAGCGGCACGGCGTCGTCCTCGAGCACGCCGCGCCACCCGTCGCGGAAGCCGACGACCTCGGCACCGGACCCGGTGGCCTTCCGCACCACCGCGCGGATGACCGCGTTGAGGCCCGGGCAGTCCCCACCGCCGGTCAGGATCCCGATGCGCACGACGCCTCCCAGAGGACGAACCGCAGGTCAGCGCCGATCCTGCCGCAGCCGGACCCCGCGAGGAATCACCTGGCGGCAGGATCGCCGTGTGGACGCCGCCGATCTGCTCGCCGCCATGCCCTTCGCCGTCGCCACCGGGGTCGAGCTCGACTCCGCCGGCCCCGGGGAGGTGTTGGGCCGGCTGCCCTGGGCCCCGCACCGCTGCACCGCCGGCGGGGTGCTGCACGGGGGCGCGCTGATGACCCTCGCGGACTCCGTCGGCGCCGTCTGCGCGTTCCTCAACCTGCCGCCGGGCGCCTCGACGGCGACGCTGGCCTCGGCCACCTCGCTGCTGCGCGCCGTCCGGGGCGGCACCGCGCACGCCACCGCCCGGCCGCTGCACGTGGGCCGCACGACCGTCGTCGTCCTCACCGAGGTCACCGACGACGACGGCCGGCCGGTCGCCTCGGTCACCCAGACGCAGGCCGTGCTCGGCGCCCCTCCCGCGGGCTGAGGACGCGGGCGGCCTCCATCGCCCGCCAGCGGGCGAGGTTGTGGCGGGCGTCGACGAGCGCGTCGTGGGCCCCGGTGGGCGTCGGCGGGAGCTCGGGCTGCCCGAGGTCGTCCCAGCGCTGCCGCAGCTCCCGGGTGAACCGCGGCACCACCCGCGGCAGCGCCGTCATCGGGCCCCACAGCTGGGCCATCGCCACGTGGTCGTAGGCGGCGAACCACGCCCACAGCTCCACCTCCTCACCGGGGCCGGTGAGGAAGGCCAGCAGGTCCTCGCGGATGCGCCGGCGGCTGCGCCAGGCCCGGTCGGCGGGCGGCGGGAGCTGGTCGAGCACGTTGCGGCGCACCCAGGGGATGGCCCGCCGCTCGTCGAACTCGGTGCTCACCGCGTAGAACTCGCGGCCGGTCTCGTCGACGACGCCGATGGAGACCAGGTCGATCGTGGTCCCGTCCTCGATGAACTCGGTGTCGTAGAAGAACCGCCGCACGCCGCCCACCGTAGGCGGGGCGGGGTCCGGGCACGTCCGCGGACGTGCCCGGTCAGCCGGCGAGGGAGTCCGGTGCGCGGTCGCCGGCCTCGTCGGCCGGCGGCTCGAGCCGGCTGACGACGTCGGAGGCGCTGGCGCCGGTGGCGTCCATCCGCTTCTTCACCTGGGCGCCGTAGACGTCGACGTACTCCTGGCCCGACAGCGTCATGATCTCGTACATGATCTCGTCGGTGATCGACCGCTCGACGAAGCGGTCCCCGGCCAGCCCCTCGTAGCGGGAGAAGTCCAGCGGCTCGCCGAAGCGCACGTGCACCCGGACGAGCGTGCGGCCGAACGGCATCCGGCGCGGCGTGTAGGTCATCGCCACCGGGACCACCGGGGCGCCGGTCTCCAGTGCCATCCGGGCCACACCGGTCTTGCCGCGGTAGAGCCGGCCGTCGGGCGAGCGGGTGCCCTCGGGGTAGATGCCCAGGAGCCGGCCCTGCTCCAGCATCTGGATGCCGGTGCGGATCGCGCCCTCCGCGGCGCTGGCGCTGGACCGGTCGATGGGGACCTGGCCGGCGCCGGAGAAGAAGAGCCGCCGCAGCAGGCCCTTGGCGCCGCGGCCGGTGAAGTACTCGGCCTTGGCCAGGAAGGTCACCCGGCGGCGCAGCGACAGCGGCATGAACACCCAGTCGGAGGCCGCCAGGTGGTTGCTCGCCAGGATCGCCGCACCCTGGGCCGGCACGTGCTCGCGGCCCTCGGCGCGAGGCCGGAAGGCCAGCTTCGCGAGCGGCCCGATCGCCACGAACTTGAGGAACCAGTAGAACAACACGCCTCCCTGTGGAACTGCCAGACTAGGGAGCCCCGCCCCCGAGCGACAATCGGCCCCTCCGGCCGCGCGCGTCGCCCGTCCGCCGGCTCCCACCCGCCGTCCGCCGAGGAGGACCCCGTGGCCGCACCGCCCGTCCCGGCCCGGGTGCCCCCTGAGGCAGTACCCCGATGACCGGGCCGCGACGCGGACGCGGACGGCGCGACAACGGCCTCGACGCCCCGCTGTGGGCGCCGCTGCGCGACGTCGACCCGCGGGTCGGCGAGCACCTGCTCGACGTGCTGCGCGAGGCCGGCATCGCCGCCTACCTGGAGCCGGCCACCGACGTCGGCCCCTACACCCGCACCGTCTTCCTCCCCAGCCCGCCGGCCGACCGGCTCTTCGTCGACCGGGCGCGGCTGCGCGAGGGCCGCTCGCTGGTCGACCGGCACGCCGACGAGCACGCCCCCGCGGGCGGGCCGGCCGCCGAGCGGCGCACCACCCGCCGCGACCTCGACGAGGACGCCGAGTGGGCGCGGATCGTGGCCGCCTACGAGGCCGAGCACGGCCGCACCGTCGTCGAGGACGCCACCCCGGCACCCGTTCCGGCGCCCACCGAGGACGCCCCCAGCCCCGACGAGCTCGAGGACGAGCACTACGAGCCGCCGCCGGCGCCGCCGGTCCCGGTGCCCTCGCCCTCGACGCTGTACGCGGTGCTGCTGGCCGCGGCCGGGGTGGTGCTGGTCGGCGCGCCAGGGGTGCTGGGCCTGACCACCGACACCGGCCTGGTGCTCGGTGTGGCCGCGCTGGTCGGCAGCGCGGGGCTGTTCCTCTCCCGCATGCGCGAGCGCTCCACCGACGACGGCGACGACGGCGCGGTGGTCTAGGGGCGCCGTCAGGCGATCCCTCGGGCGGCCATCGCGCGGGCCAGGTCGGCGGCACCGACCAGCCCCGACTGCGCGCCCAGCGCCGCGGCGACCACGCGCGGCACGGGCCGGAACCCGCGGCCGGGCAGCACCCGCTCCAGCCGCTCGCGCGCCGGCCGCAGCACCATGTCCCCGAGCACGCTCACCCCGCCGCCGATGACGACGACGTCGGGGTCGAGGACCGCGGCGAGGTCGGCGATGCCCTGACCGAGCCACTCGCCGACGTCGCTGACCAGGGCCAGCGCGACCGGGTCGCCGTCGGCCGCGGCCCGGGCGACGTGCTCCCCGGTCAGCCGGGACGCGTCGCCGTCGACGCGGTCGAGCAGCCGGGCCGCCGCGGCCGGGGAGCGGGTGGCCACCTCGCGCGCGGCCGTGGCCAGCGCGGTGCCGCTGGCGTACTGCTCCCAGCAGCCGCGGTTGCCGCAGGCGCACAGCCGCCCGTCGGGGACCACCCGCACGTGCCCCCACTCCCCCGCCACCCCGTGCGCGCCGCGCTGCAGCCGGCCGCCGGCGACGATCCCGCCGCCGATGCCGGTGCCGAGGGTGACGCACAGCGCCAGGTCGGCACCCCGAGCGGCGCCGAAGCGGTACTCGGCCCAGGCCGCGGCGTCGGCGTCGTTGCCCACCCACACCGGCCGCTGCAGGCGGGCGGCGAGGTCGCGGCGCAGCGAGGAGTGCCGCCAGGCCAGGTGCGGGCTGAACAGGACGACGTCACCGGTGCGGTCGAACCAGCCGGCCGCCCCGACCCCGACGGCTGCCAGCTGCCCGCCGTGCCACACGGCGAGCTCCTCGACCACCGCCGCGATCGCCGTCTCGGTCTCCTGCACCGACGCGGTCGGCGTCGAGCGGCGGGCGGTGGCCAGCACGGTGCCGTCGGGCGCCACGACCCCGCCGGCGACCTTCGTGCCGCCGACGTCGACGCCCAGCGCCGGCAGCGCGGCCGCCTCCTCGCCGGACGTCGCTCAGCCGATCTCGATGTGCTGGACCGGCGCGGGCGGCGGCGCGGCCTCCGCCGGCGGGGCGGCGTCCTCGCGCGCGGCGGACTCGGCGGCGGACTCGGCGGCGGACTCGGCGGCCGCCGCGGCGAGGGCCCGCAGCGCGGTGGCGGCGCTGACCAGGGCGTCGGCCAGCGCCTCGGTCACCTCCGGCCGCCGGGCGACCGCGGCGAACTGGCACACCGGGCACCAGCGGCAGTCCCCGCCGGGGACGTGCCCGTCCCCGCGCACCTCGGCCCAGACCTGCCCCAGGCCGCCCTCGCCGAGGCCGCCCTGGCCCAGGCCGGCGACCAGCCGGCGCGCCTGCTCGACCCAGTCGGTCGTCTCGCTCACGGCGTCCCCCCTGTGTCCGTGCCCGTGCTCGTGTCCCCGCCCGTGTCCCCGCCCGTGTCCGCCGCGACCGCCGCCAGCAGGTCGGCCGGCCACAGCTGCGGGTCCGCCGCGAACCCGACCTCCAGGCGCGCCGCCGGCGTGCCCGGGGCGGCGAGGCTGCCCGCGGTGACCACGCAGCGGCGCAGCAGCGCGTCCAGGCGCAGCGACCGCCGGGTGCCGGCGGCGCTCACCACCAGGTCGTCCGCCCAGCGGGTGAGCGTCACGTCGGCGCGCTCGGCGAAGGGCAGCGGCAGCGCCAGCCGCCAGCCGCCGTCCACGCGCTCGGGGGTCGGCGGCGGGGCCGCCGGCCCGCCGGCCGGGCCCGGCAGGTCGGTCAGCAGCGTGGCCAGCGCCCCGGCGCCCGCCGGTGCCCGCGGGGACTCCGCGACGGTCTGCAGCGGCGCGACCCCGGCGAGCGCGGCGAGCTCGGCCTCCTGCTCGGCGGCCCGCGTCGCCCACCAGCCGCCGTCGCCCGCCGGCGGGTCGGGCAGCACCCGGGCGAGCACGCCCACCGGGCGCTGCCCGTGCACGGCCAGCGCCGTGGTCGCCCGGCGCAGCGCGGCGGCGGCACCGGGCCGGGGCACCGCGACCAGCCGGACGGCGGTGGCGGCGGGGTCGGCGAGGGCGACCCGGCCGAGCAGGTCCTCCAGCGCGGGGACGGCGTCGAGCCCGACGTCGACGGCGCCCCGCCGCACGGTGCCGGCGCGGACGGCGGCGGTGCGCACCGCGCCGAGCATCCGCAACCGGGTGGGCAGCGCCTGCTCCAGCCACCAGCGCAGCGCGCCGGGCAGCGCGACCAGCCCGGTCGCCGTCGCCAGCGGGCCGGCGTCGAGGACGACCAGGTCCGCCCCCGACGCGGCGGCGCGGCCGAGGGCGGCCAGCAGCGCGAGCTCCCCGGCGCCGGGCAGCGGAACGACGGAGGTGGCCGGCGGCAGCTCCACGTCGGGGACGGCGGCCGCCAGCTGGCCGCCCCACCCGGCCCACAGCCGCTCCAGCCCCGAGCGCGGGTCGGCCCGCACCACCTCGACGCCGTCCCCGGCGGCCCCGGCGGGGGGTTCCTGGGCGGTCACCAGCAGCACGCGCCGGCCGGCCCGGGCGGCGCGGACGGCGGCGGCCGCGGCGACGGTCGTGGTGCCGGCGCCGCCGGGCCCGGTGAACAGGAGGGTCTGCACGCGCTCAGCCCTCGACGCGCTTCTTGAGCTCCTTGAGCGCGGTGTCGAGGATGACCTTCTCCGCCCGCCGCTTGAGCATCCCGATCATCGGCACCGCCATGTCGACGGTGAGCCGGTAGGTGACCTCGGTGCCGCCCTCGGCCGCGGTCAGCGTGTAGGAGCCGTCCTGCCGCTTCATGATCTTGCTCTGCACGAGGCTCCAGGAGACCTGCCGGTCGTCGTCCCAGGTGTAGTCGAGGACGTACTCGTCGGTGAGGACGGTGGCGTCGATGACGAAGCGCACGCGGCGGGCGCGTCCGCCGGGACCGGGCTCGAGCACCTCGACGGTGCGGGCCGCCTTCACCCACCGCGGATAGGCCGCGAAGTCGGCGATCACCGCCATGACGTCGGCCGCCGGGGCGGCGACGACGATCGACTGGGTGGACTGCTCGGCCATGGGCTGAGGCTAACCGCTGCGGTTCCGCCTGCCGGGTGGACGTCGGGGACGCCGCTACTCACCGGTAGGGCCAGCCGGTAGATTCGGCGGGACGTGTCCCGCCGCGGACCGCGGGCACCGGCGCCCCTGGCCGAGCGGGCAGGAAGGACCGAGCGTGCGCGAGTACAGCGTCCCGGCGACGACCGAGGTGAGCCCCGGCGCCGCACTCACCGACATGCTGGCGGAGAACGTCGAGAAGCACGGCGACGACGTCGGCCTGCGGGTGCAGCGGAACGGCCGGTGGGAGGACGTCACCTGGCGGGAGTTCGGCGAGCAGGTCGCCGGCGTCGCCAAGGGCCTGGTCGCGGCGGGCGTGCAGCCCGGCGACCGGGTCGCCCTGCAGGCCAAGACCCGCTACGAGTGGCCCCTGCTGGACTACGCGATCTGGACGGCGGGGGCGGTGACCGTCCCGGTCTACGAGACCTCCAGCCCCGACCAGGTGGCCTGGATCCTCGCCGACTCCGGCGCCGTCGCGGCGGTCGTGGAGCGCGCCGAGCACGCCGCCGCCGTCGACTCGGTGCGCGAGCAGGCCCCCGACCTCGGCCCGCTCTACGTCATCGAGGACGACGCCGTCGCCACCCTCACCGCCGCCGGCGCCGCCGTCCCCGACAGCGAGCTCACCGCCCGCCGCGCGACGCTGAGCGCCGACAGCGTGGCCACGCTGATCTACACCTCGGGCACCACCGGCCGCCCCAAGGGCTGCGAGCTCACCCACGGCAACTTCCTGTTCGAGATCGACAACGGCATCACGCTCCTCGAGCGCTTCCTCGGGGAGGACGGCTCGGTGCTGCTGTTCATCCCGCTCGCGCACGTGCTCGCCCGCGTCCTGCAGGTCGGCGCGGTCAAGACCCGCACGGTCACCGGCCACACGCCCGACGTGAAGAACCTGCTGGAGGACCTCGGCGCCTTCCGGCCGTCGTTCGTCCTCGCCGTCCCGCGGGTCTTCGAGAAGGTCTACAACTCCGCGAAGGCCAAGGCGGACGCCGACGGCAAGGGGAAGATCTTCGACCGCGCGGCCACGGTCGCCGTCGAGTGGTCCCGCGCCCAGGACACCGGCGGCGCCGGGCTCGGGCTGCGGATCCAGCACGCGCTGTTCGACCGGCTCGTCTACGGCAAGCTGCGCGCCGCCCTCGGCGGCCGCTGCCAGGGCGCCATCTCCGGCGGCGCGCCGCTCGGCGAGCGCCTCGGCCACTTCTTCCGCGGCATCGGCGTCACCGTCTACGAGGGCTACGGCCTGACCGAGACCACGGCCGCCGCGTCGGTCAACCACGACGCCGCGCTGCGCATCGGCACCGTGGGCCGCCCGCTGCCGGGGGTGTCCTTCCGCATCGCCGACGACGGCGAGATCCTCATCCGCGGCGGCGTGGTCATGCGCGGCTACTGGCGCAACGAGCAGGCCACCGCCGAGGCCATCGACGGCGAGGGCTGGTTCCACACCGGCGACATCGGCGAGATCGACGCCGACGGGTTCCTGCGCATCACCGGGCGCAAGAAGGAGATCCTGGTGACCGCCGGCGGCAAGAACGTCGCCCCCGCCGTCCTCGAGGACCGGCTGCGCGCCCACCGGCTGGTCAGCCAGTGCATCGTCGTCGGCGACCAGCGGCCCTTCATCGCCGCGCTGATCACCCTCGACGCCGAGGCGCTGCCGCTGTGGCTGGAGTCCAAGGGCAAGCCGGCCGACACCCCGATCGACCGGCTCGTCGACGACCCCGACGTCCGGGCCGAGCTCGACGCCGCGGTCGCCGACGCGAACAAGGCCGTCTCGCAGGCCGAGGCGATCAAGAAGTACCGCGTGCTGGCCACGGACTTCACCGAGGAGAACGGGATGCTGACCCCGAGCCTCAAGCTCAAGCGCTCGGTGGTCGTCAAGGAGTTCGACGCGGAGGTCGAGGCCCTCTACACCCGCTAGTCGAACGCTCGGCGGGCCCCCTCCCACCGCGGGAGGGGGCCCGCGGCGTCTCAGGGCTCGAGCAGCCCGGCGAAGGTGGCGGCGATCGTCGTCCAGGACCAGCGGCGCTCGACCCACGCCCGCCCGGCCGCGCCCATCGCCCGGGCCCGTGCGGGGTCGTCGAGCAGCGCGGTGACCGCGGCGGCCACCGCCTCCGGCGAGCGCGGGTCGCCGACCACGGTGCCGGTCTCGCCGTCGCGGACCGCCTCCGGCGCCCCGCCGGAGGTGCCGGCCACCACCGGCAGGCCGCACGCCGCGGCCTCCAGGTACACCATCCCCAGCCCCTCGACGTCGAGGCCGCCGCGGCGGGTGCGGCAGGGCATCGCGAACACGTCGCCGGCGGCGTAGTGCCCGGGCAGCTGCGCCGTCGGCACCGCGCCGGTGAACACGACCGACGCCTGCAGCCCGCGCGCGGTCACCGCCCGCCGCAGTCGCGTCTCGTCGGGTCCCCCGCCGACCAGCAGCAGCCGGGCGCCCGGGTGGCGCTGCAGCACCCGCGGCCACGCCGCCACCAGCACGTCCTGCCCCTTGCGGCGCACCAGCCGGGACACGCAGACCACCACCGGCCCCTCCCCCAGCCCGTACCGGCGGCGCACCGCGGTCCCGTCGGCGGCCGGGCCGAACCGGTCGACGTCGACGCCGGGTGAGAGCTGCGCGAGCCGGGTGCGCCCGCCGAGGGCCGGCTCCAGGCGGCTGCGGGTGTAGTCGCTGATGTAGGTCAGCACGTCGAGGCCGCCGGCGATCCGCTGCAGGAGCTGCCGGGCACCGGGCAGCGCCACCCAGCCCGTCTCGTGGCCGTGCGTGGCGCCCACCAGGTGCCGCACCCCGGCCGCGCGCAGGCCGGGGGCGAGCAGGCCCAGCGGGGCGGCGGCACCGAAGAAGGCGGTGTCGCAGCCGTGCTCGGCGACCAGCCCGGCGGCGGCGCGCGCGGTGGCGGGGGTGGGCAGGAGCACCCCCGTCGGGCGGCGGACCACCCGGTAGGGCAGCCCCGCGTCGTGGGCCTGCCAGCCCGGGGAGCGGGAGGCGAGGACGACCAGCGAGTCGGGCGGACGGCGTTCCAGCAGCGCGGCGACGAAGGTCTGGATGCCGCCCTGCCGCGGCGGGAAGTCGTTGGTGACGACGAGCGTGCGGCTCACCGCTCGCCCAGCCGCAGCCAGTCCTGCGCCATCGCGACCCGCTCCGCCGGTGTCGGGTGCGAGCCGAAGAACCACTGCCACACCGCCGGCGGGCTGGGGTCGGAGACGTTGGTCTCCGACAGCCGCCGCTGCACCGCGACGAACGCCGCCGCGTCGCCGGTGAGGTCGAGGGCGTACAGGTCGGCCCGGGCCTCCACGTGGCGCGACACCAGGTTCTGCACCGGCGTGGCCACCAGCGACCCGACGGCGCTCAGCAGCAGCACCAGCGGCACCACGCGCGGGTCGGCCGCCGAGTCCGCGCCGGCGCGGCGCAGCAGCGGCGTCCAGGTCAGCAGCCAGCCCAGCAGCGCCACCGCCGCGGCGGCGCCGAGTGCGCCCAGCAGGGTGCCGGTGAGGACGTCGTCATTGGCCACGTGCCCGAGCTCGTGGGCGACGATCGACTCGATCTCCTCGTCGGGCACCTCGGCCAGCAGCGTGTCGTAGACGACGACGCGGCGGGTGGAGCCGAAGCCGGAGACGTAGGCGTTCAGCGACGTCGTCCGGCGGGAGGCGTCGGCGACGAGGACGTCCTGGACCGGGTTGCCGCTGGCCTCGGCCAGCTCCAGCAGGTCGGTGCGCAGCGGGCTCGCCGGCAGCGACTCAAACCGGTTGAACGCCGGCTCGATGACCACCGGGTAGAGGAAGGAGCCGGCGACCACGAGGCCCGCCGCGCCGGCCGCGGCCCACGCCCACCAGGTGCGCGGCGCCCGGCGGGCGAGGGTCACCAGGGCGAGCAGGGCGAGCGCGGTCAGGCCGGCGTCGATGGCGGTGGAGAGGGCGACGTCGCGCAGCCACAGCGGCCACGACCGGGTCGACAGCCCGTAGCGGTGCCGGACGACCTCCCCGTACGCCGACAGCGGCAGCGTGACCAGCCGGCCGAGGACGACCAGCACGACCGTGCCGAGGAGCACCGTCAGGGACCGGCGGCGGCCGACGAGGCGGCCCACGGCGGTGACCAGCCGGCTGCCCAGGCGGGTGAGACCGAGCACCGCCGAGACGGCGAGCCCGAGGACCAGGCCGGTGAGCGAGGCCGGACGGATGGCGGCGACGAACGCCTCGGCCCGGCGCACCGCCTCGGCCGGCAGGCCGGCGTCGGCACTGAGCGGGGTCGCGCCCCCGGGCGGGGTGGGCAGCGGCGCCCAGGGGGTGCGGACGGCGACGACGACCACGAACGCCGCGCCCAGCACGGCCGCGACGAGGAGGGCCGCCCGGCGGGTCCCCGACCCGCCCGCCCAGCTCACCCCGCCGATCCTAGGCGTGCGGGCCCCCCGGCCGTCCGAGGCCGGGAGGGACACCGAGGGCCGGCGACCCACTGGGTCGCCGGCCCTGGCGACGTGCTGGAACGGCCACCCTTCAGGGGCCCGCGCCGAGCCTGCGAGGCGTGGGGGGAAGGGTGGTCCTTTGTCAGGCGATGCGGCGCATGGCGGTGATGCCGCCCATCGAGTCGACGGAGACCACCTTCACCGGCACGCCGGAGGTGGAGGCGTGCACCATCTGCCCGTTGCCGATGTACATCGAGACGTGGCTGACCGGGCTGTAGTAGAAGATCAGGTCACCCGGCTGCAGCTCCGAGCGGGAGACCGCGGTGCCCATCTGCGACTGCATCTTGCTGGAGTGCGGGAGGCTGATCCCGGCCGCCGCGTAGGCGTACTGGGTCAGGCCCGAGCAGTCGAACGCGTCCGGCCCGCCGGCGCCCCACACGTAGGGGTCACCGACCTGCGCGAGCGCCGTCTGCACCGCCGTCTGTGCGGCGCCGCTACCCCCGCCGGACGCGGAGACCGCCGGGGCCGGGGCGGCGGCCGCCGGCGCGGCGGCGGCCGGAGCGGCCGCGGCGGGCGCCCCGCCGGCCGGCGCGGCCGGCGCCTCGGCAGCGGAGGCACCGGCTGCAGCACCGGCTGCGGCGGCCTCGGCCGCTGCGGCCTCGGCCGCTGCGGCCTCGGCCGCTGCGGCCGCGGCGCCGGCCTGGGCGGCCAGGGCCGCCTGCCGCTCGGCCTCGGTGAGCGCGTCGAACTGGGCCCGGTAGTCGACGATGTCGTCCTCGAGCCGCTGCTCCTGGGCGGTGAGGTCGCCGAGCGTGGCCTCCGCCTCGGCCTCGGCGGCGTCGGCGTCGCGCTGGGCCTGCTCCGCCGCCGCAGCGGCCTCGCCGACCCGGGCGAGGACGTCGGTGGTGTGACCGGCGATGCGGTCGAGGGTGGCCAGCGAGCTGACGAAGTCCTCGGCGGAGTCGCTGGTCATCAGCAGGTCCAGCTGGGCGAAGGTGTCGTTGCTGCTGGTGTAGGCGCTGCGGGCGACCTCGCGGATCTGCCCGTCGAGGGCCTGCAGCTGCGCCTGCGCGTCGGCGAGGGCGCGGTCGGCGGCCTCGGCGGCGGCCTGCTGCTGGGCGAGCACCTCCCGGGCCTCGTTGACCCGCTCGCTGACCGCCTCGAGGCGGCGGCCGGCGTCGGCGGCGAGCTCGGCGGCCTGCTCGGAGGTGGTGGCCCGCTCGGGGTCGGCGACCGCGGTGCCGGGCAGCAGGGCCACGGTCAGGGCGGCGGCGGTGCCGGCGAGGGCGACCCGGCCGAGGAGCCGGTGCCGGGAGGGGCGGTGCGGACCGGCGATGCGCGCGGTCGCGGGTGCGGAGGAGGTGGACTGTGCGCGGGCATGCCCCAGGGAGGGGCGGGGGGTCGCCACGGGCGGCGGCTCTCCGTTTCTTCCTCAGCAACCGCCTACCGAGTTAGCTGACGGGTTCGGGCTGGGAAGACGTGCCCTATCCGCGTGCCCCGGTGGACCGGGACACGCGAGAACTCACCCCAGTGCTGCGGTGGGTCCCCGGCTCACCTCGCGCACACCCGCAGGCGGCGTCCGGCGACTCGGCGGTCACCAGCCGAGGTCACCTCACGTGAGGTGACGACCACCCGGCCGGCCGCGGCCACACTACGGACGTGGTGAGGTCGTGACAAACGGGCCCCCTGCGGTTTGTGAGAACACGCACAGTGAGCCACGACGCCACTCCGGTGTGTACCCCGCACGGCGTCCACCTGCGGCTCAGCCGGTGCGGCGCCGGCCGGCCGGGCGGTGACGCAGCGGAGGCACCAGGCCGCCCTCGGCCAGCGCCCGCACCGCACGCCGCTCGACGTCGTCGAGGTCCACCACCACACCCGGTCGGGCGACGACGGCGTCCTCGGCGGCCGGGACGGGCGGGACCGGCAGGAACACCGGCGAGGTGGCCCGCCGTGCCGGTGGCGCGCCGAGCAGGACGGTGACGACGCAGTCGGCACACCCGGTGCCGCGCGCGGTGCAGCTGTCGCAGTCGATGAGCATGGCCTGTCCCTCCGGTGCCCCGGCCGCCCCGGGGAACGGGTCGCGGCCGGGACGGGTCTGCCTGTCGGTCGCCGCGCACGCTAGGGACGGCCACCGACAGTCCCCGGTCAGCTGCCCGCGTACTCCCAGTGCCAGGGCTCCTCGCGGCCGTTGCCGGGATCGGCCCAGGTGGGGTGCAGCCAGCCGAACCGGCCGGCGTTGGCGACCATCCACGCGTACTGGGCGGTGCCGAAGGTCTGGATGCCGCCGCACAGGTCGACCGCCAGCCCCCAGCCGTGGTTGCTGGTGCCCGGGACCGCGGCCAGGGCCGGCTTCTCGCCGTAGAGCCGGACCTGCCCGGCGTAGGTCCGGTAGGAGTCGGTGATGCAGATCGGCTCGCCGAACTGCGCGGCGAACGCCCCGCTCATCGCCCGGTAGGCCGCGGCGGCGTCGCAGCGCAGCGAGTGCCCGCCGGCCCCCAGCGGACACAGCGCGCTCGGCGGGATGAGGCCGTTGGGGTACCCGCCCCAGGCCCGGGCCCCGTCGAAGCTCGGCGGGTACACGGTGTTGCCGCACTCGACGCGCAGCGCGCCGTCCGACGGCCCCGGGGCGGACTCCTCCGGGCGGGTGCCCAGGCTCGGCCGCCCGACGTGCAGCACCTCGTCGGCCGGCAGCCGGCGGACGACGACCGCGCCGGCCCGCGCGTCGGCGGCCAGCATCGTGTCGCGGTCGAGGGCGATGCCGACGTGGCCCAGGCCGGATTCCGGCGTCCCGAGGAACACCAGGTCACCGGGCAGGACGTCGGCGAGGTCGACCGGCACGGTGACGGCGAACAGACCGGCCTGGTCGGCGGGCAGGGCGACCCCCGCCGAGCCGTAGACGGTGGAGACCAGCGAGCCGCAGTCCCACGAGTCCGGGCCGGCCGTCCCGGGCGCGTAGGGCCGGCCCAGGGCGTCCATGGCCGCGGTGACGGCGGCGACCGTCTGCGCCGGCAGCACGAGCAACGACGTCGGCTCGCGGGGGAACTGCGCCGCACCGCGCTGGGCGCCCCCCGACGCGGACCCGACCGGCACCAGCCCGTCCGGCAGGGCGCCCGCGGGGTCGAGCAGGTCCGCGGCCGGCGGCGAGGCCACCCCCGCCGCGGCGAGCTGGTCGAGGTGGGCGTGCCAGTTGGCCGCCGTCTGCCGGTTGACGTCGAGCTGGTGCTGCTGCAGGTCCGACAGCTGCCGGTCGACGTCGCTCAGCGCGGCGTCGAGCTCGCCGGTGACCGCGTCCGCGGCCGCCTCGAGGTCGCGGACCTGGGCGCCGAGCGCGTCGGTCCGCTGCCGCGCCTCGGCGAGGGCGGCGTCGGCGGCGGCCTGCTCGGCCACGGCGGCTCGGCGCTGGTGCTCCGCGGCGGTCACCACCGCGGCGGCGTGGTCGTCGACGGCGTCGAGGTAGCCCAGCGCGGCGGCGAGGTCGCCGGGGTCGCCGCCGGAGAGCAGGACGCTCAGCGGGGAGAACGCGCCGCCGTCGCGGTAGGCCGCCGAGGCGTACCGGGCGACGTCGTCCTGGTGGCGCGCCAGCTCCTCCTCCGCGGCGGTCACCGCGGCCCGGGCGGCGTCGACGCCGGCCTGCGCGTCGGCCAGCGCCTGCTGCGCGGCCGCGACCTCGGTCTGCCGCTGCCGCAGGTCGGCCTGCACCTCGGCGGCCCGCTGCTGCAGGCGGTCGAGGGCCTCGCTGTCGAGGACGCCGCTGGTGCCCCCGGGCTGGTCACTGGGGGTCGCGGCGGCCGGTCCGGCGAGCGGCAGCGCCACCAGCACCGCCGCGGTCACCAGCGTCAGGGGCGCGGCCCGGCGCAGCACGCGCGACCGGGACCACAGGCGCACCGCACCACCCCCCGCGAGACCGGACCGTACGGTCCGCCCGGGGATCGTCGTCCGCGCCGCCGTCGTCCCGCAAGCGTTCCGCGCACCGCTCCTCCCTCCGGGTCCGGAGGCCCGGCGCGTCGCCCGGCGCGTCGCCCGGAGTCGGCCGCCGGCGACCCCCTCCTCCCCGGGACTGTCCGACCCCCGGCCTACCGTCCCGCCGTGCTCTTCCCCGCCGACGGCGCCGGGTCCCGGTCGCCGCGACACGCACAGGCACCGGCCCACGGTGACCGCCCGCTCCCCCGCTCCCGCCCGGCCCCGCACGAGCCGCTGCCGCCGGTCCAGACCACGATCGACGAGCTCGGCACCCCGCTGGCCGGCGTCACCTTCGTCGTGGTCGACCTGGAGACCACCGGGGGGTCGCCGAAGGACTGCGCGATCACCGAGATCGGCGCGGTGAAGGTGCGCGGCGGCGAGGTGCTCGGGGAGTTCCAGACGCTGGTCGACCCCGGCTGCGAGGTGCCGCCCTACATCAGCGTGCTCACCGGCATCACGACGGCGATGGTGGCCACCGCCCCGCGCATCGCCGCGGTGCTGCCGGCCTTCCTCGAGTTCGCCCGCGGCGCCGTCCTGGTGGCCCACAACGCGCCGTTCGACCTCGGCTTCCTCCGGGCCGCCTGCGAGCAGACCGGCACCGTCTGGCCCGCGGCCACGTCCGTCGACACCGCCGTCCTCGCCCGCCGGCTGCTCTCCCGCGACGAGGTGCCCAACTGCAAGCTGGCCACCCTCGCGCCGTACTTCTCCGCCTCCACCGCGCCCTGCCACCGTGCCCTCGACGACGCCCGCGCCACCGTCGACGTCCTGCACGGCCTGTTCGAGCGGCTCGGCCCGCTCGGGGTGACGTCGCTGGAGGAGCTCACCGGCCTGACCCGCCAGGTCGACCCGGAGCGGCGCCGCAAGCGGCACCTGGCCGACGCGGTGCCCTCCGGCCCGGGGGTGTACGTCTTCCGCGGCCCGCGCGACGAGCCGCTGTACGTGGGCACGAGCAACGACCTGCGCACCCGGGTCCGCAGCTACTTCACCTCCGGGGAGCAGCGCAGCCGGATGACCGAGATGGTGGCGCTGGCCCAGCGGGTCGACGCCGTGCCGTGCGCGCACGACCTTGAGGCCGCCGTCCGGGAGCTGCGGCTGATCGCCGAGCACAAGCCGCGCTACAACCGCCGCTCGCGCTTCCCCGAGCGGGCGCTGTGGCTGCGGCTCACCGAGGAGCCCTTCCCCCGGCTGTCGGCGGTGCGCCGGGTGGGCCCCGGGGCCGGCGTCTTCCTCGGCCCCTTCGCCGACCGGCGGGCCGCCGAGATGGCGATGGCGGCCATCCACGAGGCGCTGCCGCTGCGGCAGTGCACCGCCCGGCTGTCGCCGCGGGTGCGCACCGGCGCCTGCGCGCTGTCGGGGATGGGCCGCTGCGGCGCGCCGTGCACCGGCGCGCAGTCGGTCGAGGAGTACGCGGAGGTCGCCGAGGTGCTGCGGGGCGCGGTGGCCGGTGACCCGCGGGCGCTGGTCGAACCGCTGCTCGACCGCGTCGACCGGCTCGCCGCCGAGGAGCGCTACGAGGACGCCGCGGTGCTGCGCGACCGGGTCGCGGTCCTGGTGCGGGCGGTGCGCCGCCGGCAGCGGCTGCAGACGCTGGCCGCCGTCCCCGAGTTCGTCCTGGCCCGGCCCGACGGCGACGGCGGCTGGCACCTCACGGTGGTGCGCCGCGGCCGGCTGGTGTCGGCCGGCTGCGCCCCGCGGGGGACGTCGGTGCGCGACACCCTGGCCGTCCTGCGCGCCACCGCCGAGACCGTCCCCGGCGCCGACGGCGAGCTGGCCGCCTCGGTCGACGAGACCGAGCTGGTGCTGCGCTGGATGGAGAAGCCGGGCTCCCGGCTGGTCGAGGTGGAGGGCACCCTGGCCTGCGCGGCGCCGGGCACCGGCGGGTTCAGCGGCTTCCTCGCTCGGGTCGACGCCGGCCGGGCGCTGCGCGACCCCTTCGCCGACGACCGCCAGCTGGGCACCCGCGCCCGCCCCGAGCGCATCGTCGCGGGCCCGTCGGTCGTCGGCGGTCCGCAGGGGTCACGGATAGCATCGCCGGCGTGATCACCGCCATCGTGATGGTCGACGCCGCCACCGACGCGATCCCCGAGGTGGCGGCCGCGATCGCCGAGCTCGACGGCGTCAGCGAGGTCTACTCGACCGCCGGGGAGGTCGACCTCGTCGCGATCGTGCGGGTCCGCGAGTTCGACCAGGTGGCCGAGGTGATCGCCGGGCGGATCAACAAGGTGCCCGGCGTGCTGGAGACCGAGACGCACATCGCCTTCCGCGCCTACTCGAAGCACGACCTCGAGGCCGCCTTCTCCCTCGGCCTCGAGTCCGGCGCCTGACGGAGGACCGCCCTCTCCCCACGCCTCGCTCCGCTCGGCGCGGGCCCCTGGAGGGCGGCCGTTCCAGCACCTCGCGACGGGAGCTCAGCCCCCAGCGGCCTCGCGGCTGACGGCGACCCAGCGCTCGAGCAGGGCGGCGGCCCGGCCGTCGTCGACGGCGGCCGCGGCCCGCGCCGTGCCGTCGGCCAGCGCGGCGGTCAGCTCGCCCCCGCGCTCGTCGGCGGCGGCCAGCGCCGCGGCGGCGTTGAGCAGCACGGCGTCGCGCACCGCCCCCCGCTCCCCGGCGAGCACCCGCCGGAAGACCTCGGCGTTGTGCGCGGGGGTCCCGCCGCGCAGCGCGTCGGGGCCGGCGGTGGCGATGCCCAGCTCGGCGGGGTCGACCACCCCGGCGGTGACCGCGCCGTCGCGCGCCACCCACACCCGCGACGTCGTCGCGGTGGTGAGCTCGTCGAGGCCGTCGTCCCCGCGGAACACCAGCGCGCGGCTGCCCCGCGCGGCGACCACCTCCGCCAGCACCGGCGCCATCCGCGGGTCGGCGCAGCCGATCGCGGCGGCCACCGGCCGGGCCGGGTTGGTCAGCGGGCCGAGGAAGTTGAAGACCGTGCCGATGCCCATCTCCCGCCGCGGCGCCGCGGTGTGCCGGTAGCCGGGGTGGAAGACCGGCGCGAAGAAGAAGCCGATGCCGGCCTCCCGCACGCAGTGGGCCACCGCCGCGGCGGGGAGGTCGATGACGACCCCCAGCGCCTCGAGCACGTCGGCGGCCCCCGACGACGAGGAGGCGGCGCGGTTGCCGTGCTTGGCCACCGGGACCCCGGCGGCCGCGGTGACGACGGCGGCCATCGTGGAGATGTTGACGGTGTGCGCGCCGTCGCCGCCGGTGCCGACGACGTCGACCGTGGCGACGGGCAGGTCGACCGGCGTGGCCCGCTCCAGCATCGTCGCGGCCAGCCCGGCGACCTCGGCCGGCGCCTCGCCCTTGGCGCGCAGCGCGACGGCGAACGCGGCGATCTGGGCGGGGGTGGCCTCGCCGGTCATCACCTCGCGCATCGCCCAGGCGGTGTCGTCGGCGGTGAGGTCCTCACCGGCGAGCAGGCGCGACAGCAGGCCGGGCCACGTGGGTCCGGCGGCGGGGCGGGCGCTCACCGGCGGGCAGGTCGGGCCTGCGGGCCGCGGGCAGCCCGCTCGCGCAGCAGGCCGGCCACGACCTCGGGGGCGGTCAGCGCGTCGATCGGCAGGGCCAGCGTGGCGTCGGCCTGCGACCAGTGGGCCAGCCACCGGTCGGGCTGGCGGGCGATGAGCACGCAGATCGCCGGGCGGTCGGCGACCTCGACGACGAGCTGCCGCGACAGCGCGAGGCCACCGGTCGGCTGCGCCTCGCCGTCCAGGACGACGAGGTCCACCCCGCCGCCGTCGACGGTGTCGACGACGTCCTCCCCGGTGGCGCACTCGACCCACCGCAGGGGGCCGACGTCGGGTGCCGGGCGGCGGCCCACGGCGGTGCGGACGGCCTCGCGGACCTCGGGCCGGGAGCTGTAGACGAGGACGGTGGCCGGCGCGTCGATCACGCCCGGCAGCCTAGTGCCCGGGCGGGCCCGGTCCGGGGGACGCGACGCCCGTCCGGGGGACGGTCTCGGCCTGGTCACGGTGCAGGCACGCCGTGCCACCCACGGTCGGTGCACGTCGTCGACCGATGCCATGATGGACGTCGTGACAACGGCCCCCGTGGCGAGCAGCACCTTCGACACCTCGCGGGTGCACTCCCTGACCCGACCGAACATGGTCAGCGTCGGCACGATCATCTGGCTCTCCAGCGAGCTGATGTTCTTCGCCGGGCTGTTCGCCATGTACTTCACCGCGCGCGCCCGCGCGACCGAGGGCTGGCCCCCGGAACCGACCGAACTGAACCTGCCCTACGCGCTGTTCTTCACGCTGATCCTGGTGGCGTCCTCGGTCACCTGCCAGATCGGCGTCTTCGCGGCGGAGAGCGGCAACGTCTACGGCCTGCGCCGGTGGTTCACGATCACCTTCGTCATGGGCCTGGTCTTCGTCCTGGCCCAGTTCAACGAGTACCGGGTGCTGGTCACCGAGCACGGGACGTCGATCTCGAGCTCGACGTACGGCTCGGTGTTCTACCTGACGACCGGCTTCCACGCGCTGCACGTCATCGGCGGCCTGGTCGCGTTCGTCTACGTGCTCATCCGGTCCACCATGGGCCGTTTCACGCCGGCACAGGCGACCTCGGCGATCGTGGTCTCCTACTACTGGCACTTCGTCGACGTCGTGTGGGTCGGGCTCTTCGCCACGATCTACCTGATCCGCTAGGGAACCGGTGTCCACTCCGAACCCGCACTCCGACACCCAGCCCGACGAGGGCGCGCGCCGGTCCCGCTGGTCGCGCCGTCCTGCCGAGGGCACCCCGGCCGCGGCGGCCCGCGTCCGCCGCCGCTCCAGGCAGCGGCGGCGGCTGGGCAACGTCGCCGGCCTGATGGCCGGCCTCGTGCTCACCGGCGCCCTGTACTCCGTCGTCGCGCCCGGCGCGCTGGCCGCGCCCGAGGGCAGCGAGTCCAGCGCCGAGGCCGCCGGCCGGGAGCTGTACGAGCGCAGCTGCATCAGCTGCCACGGCGAGAACCTCGAGGGCGTGCCCAACCGCGGCCCGTCGCTCATCGGTGTCGGCGAGGCCGCCGTGTACTTCCAGGTCCACACCGGCCGCATGCCGCTGGTGCGCCAGGACGCGCAGGCCCCCGACAAGCCGGCGGTCTTCTCCGACGAGGAGATCGACCAGCTGATGGCCTACGTGCAGGCCAACGGCGGCGGCCCGACGCTCCCCTCCGGCGACCTGCGCGACGGCGACCTCGCGGCCGGCGGCGAGCTGTTCCGGCTCAACTGCGCCTCCTGCCACAACTTCGTCGGCGAGGGCGGCGCGCTGTCCTCGGGCAAGTACGCCCCGAGCCTCGAGGACGCCAACGACCTCGAGATCTACACGGCCATGCTGAGCGGCCCGGAGAACATGCCGGTGTTCGGGGACAACCAGCTCACCCCCGAGGACAAGCGGGCGATCATCAACTACATCCAGACGGTCACCGACATGCCCGACCCGGGCGGTGCCGGCATCGGCCGCATCGGGCCGGTGGGCGAGGGCGTCGTCATCTGGGTCGTCGGCATCTCCGCGCTGATGTTCGGGATCTTCTGGATGGGGAGCAAGGCGTGACCACGCACGACACCCGCCCCGGCAGCACCGGCGGGTCGGACACCCCCGGCCCGCTCTACGGCGGCCCGGACGACGACTACACCCCCGAGCAGCTCGCGGCGATGCCGCGTGAGGAGCTCGACCGGCTCGGCGCGCGCTACGACCACGTCGAGGTCCTCCACGTCGACCCGGGCCCCGAGCCCGGCTCGGCGGTCGAGAAGCGCGCCGTGCGCCAGGTCGGGCTGATGTTCGCCCTGGCCGGGCTGTCGGCGTTCGCCTTCTGCGTGGTCTACGCCGGCGCCGGCTGGTTCCTGCCCGACTGGCAGTGGGAGCTCGGCAGCAGCACCTTCAGCACCCTGTACACGCCGCTGCTGGGCCTGCTCATGGGCCTGGCGTTCACCTTCTTCGGCGTCGGGCTGGTGCTCTACACCAAGAAGCTGCTGCCCCACGAGACGGCGGTGCAGGACAAGCACGACGGGTCGCACTTCGACCGCGTGACCACCGGCGCCACCCTGGTCGGCGGCCTGCACAACTCGGGCCTGGCGCGGCGCAAGCTGATCACCCGGACGCTGGTGTTCATGGGCGGCGGCCTCGGGCTGATGCTGCTCGCCCCGCTCGGCGGCCTCATCAAGAACCCCAACCGCGGCAACCCGCTCGGCACCACCTCGTGGGCCGAGGGCGTGCGGCTGGTCCGCGACGACGGCACCCCGATCCGCCCCGGCGACCAGGTGCCCGGCTCGCTGGAGACGGTGTTCCCGGCCGTCCCCGGCGGCAACCGGCAGACCGACGTCGCCACCATGCTGATCCGGCTGCGTCCCTCGCAGCAGGACGCGGCGGTGCCGCGGGCGGGCCAGGAGGACTTCGGCTACGGCGACTACGTGGCCTACTCCAAGATCTGCACGCACGCCGGCTGCCCGGTGTCGCTGTACGAGCAGGAGACCAGCCGCATCCTCTGCCCTTGCCACCAGTCGCAGTTCGACGTCACGCAGGGCGCCAAGCCGGTCTTCGGCCCGGCCACCCGCTCGCTGCCGCAGCTGCCCATCACGGTCGACGACGAGGGGTTCTTCGTCGCGCGCAGCGACTACATTGAGGCCGTGGGTCCCACCTACTGGAACCGGGAGCGCATCTGATGGCTCGCACCGCCACCGCCCCGGGAGCGCCCAAGACGCTCGCGGGCAGGGCCGCTCTCGAGGTCGACGACCGGCTCATCGTCGCCGGTCCGCTGCGCCGGACGCTGAACAAGGTCTTCCCCGACCACTGGTCGTTCCTGCTCGGGGAGATCGCGCTCTACTCGTTCATCATCCTGCTGCTCACCGGCACGTACCTGACGTTCTTCTTCCAGGCCTCGATGACCGAGGTCACCTACGACGGCTCGTACGCGCCGCTGCGCGGCGTCGAGATGTCGATCGCGTACGCGTCGACGCTCGACATCTCCTTCGACGTCCGCGGCGGTCTGCTGATCCGGCAGATCCACCACTGGGCCGCGCTGCTGTTCATGGCGTCGATCGTCTGCCACATGCTGCGGATCTTCTTCACCGGCGCGTTCCGCCGGCCGCGGGAGACCAACTGGCTCATCGGTGTCACGCTGCTGATCCTCGGCATCTTCGAGGGCTTCGCCGGCTACTCGATGCCCGACGACCTGCTCTCGGGCACCGGCCTGCGGATCATGTCGGCGATCATCCTGTCGATCCCGGTCATCGGCACCTGGGCGCACTGGGCGGTGTTCGGCGGTGACTACGTCGGTGACCTGATCGTCGGGCGGCTCTACATCGCCCACGTGCTCATCATCCCGGCGATCATCCTCGGGCTGATCGCGCTGCACCTGCTGATCCTGGTCAAGCAGAAGCACACCCAGTTCCCCGGCCCCGGCCGCACGGAGCACAACGTCGTCGGCAACCGGCTCTTCCCGACCTTCGCCGGGAAGGCGACCGGCCTGCTGCTCGTCGTCTTCGGGGTGTGTGCCGCCCTCGGTGGCCTGGTGCAGATCAACCCGCTGTGGCTGTGGGGTCCGTACAACCCCGCCCAGGTCTCGGCCGCCTCGCAGCCGGACTGGTACGTGATGTTCCTCGACGGGTCCACGCGTCTGTTCCCGGCCTGGGACATCTACCTGCCGGGCAACTACAACATCCCGGCGCTGTTCTGGCCGACCGTGGTGCTCCCGGGCATCATCTTCACGCTCCTGCTCGCCTACCCGATGCTGGAGCGGGTGCTGACCGGCGACACCGCGTCGCACCACCTGCTGCAGCGCCCGCGCGACGTGCCCGTGCGCACCTCGCTCGGCATGATGGCGATCGCCTTCTACGTGGTGCTGCTGCTCTCCGGCGCCAACGACGTCATCGCCGACAAGTTCGACATCAGCCTCAACGCGATGACGTGGATCGGCCGCATCGGCCTGATCATCCTGCCGCCGATCGCCTACGTGATCACCTACCGGATCTGCCTGGGTCTCCAGCAGCACGACCGCGAGGTGCTCGAGCACGGCATCGAGACCGGTGTCATCCGCCGGCTGCCGCACGGTGAGTTCATCGAGGTCCACCAGCCGCTCGGCCCGGTCGACGAGCACGGCCACGGCGAGCTCGCCTACGGCGGCGCCCCGGTGCCGAAGAAGATGAACCAGGTCGGTGGCGCCCGGCGCGCCATCCGCGGCTTCTTCTCCCCCATCGAGGAGCCCCAGGCGGTCGAGCTCGAGCAGCGCGGCGAGGAGCGGGGCCTGGCCCCGGCCGACCCGCACCGCGAGCTGACCACCAGCGGGCGTCCCACCGAGGGCGGTCGCCCGTCCGACGGCGGGCGTCCCTCCGAGGGTGGCCGCCCGTCCGAGGGTGGCCGGCCTCAGGAGCCGCGCGACTGAGCACGACGCCCTGAGAGGGGCGGCCAGCAGGGCCCCGGTGGAGTCTCTCCACCGGGGCCCTGCTGCGTTCGCGGGCCGTACGCGGCCACGGAGGTCCTCCGGCCGTGCCGGCCGGCCTCTCCGTGCCGGGCTGCACGACCACGCGGCAGGCGCCCGGTGTGCCCGGCCGCGCCACCGGTCCCCGCTCCCCGGCCGCCGGTCCTCGCGGGCCGTCTGCGCCGGCGCCCCACGCGGCGTCCGCCGGGTGTTCGCAGGGCGGCGCGACCGCCCCAGCCGCTGCCCGTCCGTCGGTCAGGCGGCTCCGTGACCGCCCCCTCGCTGCCGTCCACCCCCGCCCGTCCCGGCCCCTGAGGGGCCGCACGGCGCTCCTCCGCTCCCCCGTACCACCGGGTGGACCCCTGCCGGCGGGGAGGCCGGGGCCACACAGCCGACGCCGGTGGGCCCCGGTCACCGTCGTCCGGGAGCCCCGCAGACGCACGAGGGCCCTCCCCCGCGGTGCGGGAGAGGGCCCTCGAGAGGTCGGGACGGTCAGCTGGACTGCGCGTTCTGCCCGACGTAGTACTCGAACAGCAGGCCGCCGATGGTGATCAGCAGCGCGACCACGCCGATGGCGATGAGCCAGTAGTACCAGAAGGCCATGCCGTAGCCGGTGATGGCCGCGCCCAGCGCGATGCCGAAGGGCCAGTAGCTGGCCGGGCTGAAGAAGCCCAGCTCACCGGCGCCCTCGGCGATCTCGGCGTCCTTGCGGTCCTCCGGCCGGGCGTCGATGCGCCGGGAGATGAACCAGAAGAAGCCACCGATCAGGCCGGTGAGGCCCGCGGACAGGATCAGCGCCGTCGTGCCGATCGGCTCGCGGCTCCAGAAGCCGTACACGGCCGCGGTGACGATGCAGAAGACCGCGATGAGGTTGAAGATGAGCGCCTCGACCTTCACGGTCGTCCTCCCTGCGCAGCGTCGGTGCGGTGGTCGATTCCGCCGGTCACGTCAGTTGGCTGCCTGCTGGTAGTACCCGTCGCCCACGCGGAAGGGACGGGTGGTGGTGGCCTCGCCGTCCTGGCCGATGGACTCCAGGGCCTCGCGGGTGGACTCGCCGGCCTCGCGGGCGTCCAGGTAGGCCTCGTAGTCCTCGGCGCTGACCACGCGGACCTCGAAGTTCATGTAGGCGTGGTAGGTGCCGCACAGCTCGGCGCAGCGGCCGACGTAGGCGCCCTCCTCGGTGGCGCGCACCTCGAACACGTTGTCCCGGCCGTTCTCGTTGCCCGGGATGACGTCGAGCTTGAAGAGGAACTCCGGCACCCAGAACGAGTGGATGACGTCGGCGGAGGCGACCTCGAAGCGGACGTCCTCGTCGACCGGCATGACCAGGATCGGGATCTCGTCGGTGGAGCCGACCGTGTTCACCGGCTCGCCGTCGTCACCGGTGGTCTCCGGGTAGACGAACTGCCAGTTCCACTTGAAGGCGTTGACCGCGATCGTGGCGCCGGGGTCGTCGCTGCGCTCCTGGACGTCGTTCTGCACCGAGACGGTGAAGAAGAACAGGACCGCGATGATGACGAACGGGACGATGGAGTACGCGATCTCCAGCGGCAGGTTGTAGGCCGTCTGCCGCGGCAGCTCGTCGCCGCGCTTCCGGTGGAAGACGACCGACCAGATGATCAGCCCCCAGACCAGGAAGCCGACGACGAGCGCGGCGATCACCGACCCGGTCCACAGCTCGCGGACCTGGGTGGCCTCCTCCGTGACGCCCTCGGGGAAACCGAAGCGCCAGAACTCGTTGTTGAGGTCGCACCCGGTGAGGGTGAGCACCCCCAGGAGACCGAGCGCGGCGACCCGCGCGAGCCTGCTGCGTCGAGCCACTGCCCGCTGCCTCCTCGTCCCTCCGCCCGGGCGTCCCGGGCGGCTCTGCCGGCGTCGCGCCGGTGGGTGCCCCACCTCGGACTTCGCGCCGGACGCCAGTCGGATCCGAGACTATCCGACCGCCCCCGGGGGCCGCCGACCGGAGACCCGGGAGCGGCGGGTCGGCCGGGGCTGCGGTGACGGCACACGACGGCGGTGACGAGATGCACTGCCCGCGCACGCCCGGTGTCCGCCCGGAGCCGCCGTCGGACCCGGCGGGGCGGTTAGAGTCGGAAGCGTGTGGACGCGGCTGCTGACCCCGAGGTGGGTGCTCCTGCACCTGCTGGTCGCCGCCCTGTTCGTCGCCACCTTCTTCCTCGGCGCCTGGCAGCTGGGCAAGGCCGAGAACGGCGGCGGTGCGGTCAACTGGAGCTACGCGCTGCAGTGGCCGCTCTACGGGTTCATGGGCCTGTGGTTCTACGTGCGCATGGTGCGCGAGGAACTGCGCCGCGACCCCGACGAGGACGAGCCCGGCAACGCCGTGGTGCTCTACCAGCGGCCGCGGATCGACACCACCGGCGACCCCGAGCTGGCCGCCTACAACGCCTACCTCGCCGAGCTCAACGAGCGGGCGCTGGGCCAGCGGGGTCCCGGTGGCAGCTGAGCAGTCCGCCGCGCAGACCACGGCGCGGTCCCGGCTCCCCCGGGCGCTGGCCCGCCGCGTCGGCAGGGACGTCCCCGCCGCCCTGACCCGGTACCGGGTGATGGCCTGGATCGTCGGCGTGCTGCTCATCGCGCTGGTCCTGGTCGCCGTCCCGCTCAAGTACGCCGCCGGCCTCGACGGACCGGTCGCGGTCATCGGCACCGCCCACGGCTGGCTCTACGCGATCTTCTTCCTGACCGCCTGCGACCTCGCGCTGCGCGCCCGGTGGACCCTGCGCGGGACCGTCCTGGTGCTGGTCGCCGGCACCGTCCCGATCCTGTCCTTCGTCGCCGAGCGGATCGCCACCCGCACGACCCGCGCCGGCGAGCGCCTCTGACCCCGTCCGGCACCGGCCGGGCACGATCCCCCGGGAGACCTGCGCCCATGTGCGGCCTGCTGGCCTACCTGTCCACCGACGCGCCCCGGGTCTCCGAGACCCACGTCGACGACGTCCGCGAGGCACTGCACTGCCTGCACCACCGCGGCCCCGACGACACCGCGGTGTGGTCCGACGGCCACGTCGTCCTGGGCTTCAACCGGCTGTCGATCATCGACGTCGAGGGCAGCCCGCAGCCGCTGCCCTACGCCGGTGACCGCTACCGGATCCTGTTCAACGGCGAGATCTACAACTACGTCGAGCTGCGCGAGGAGCTGCAGGCGGCCGGTCTGCAGCTGGCCACCCACGGCGACACCGAGACCATCGTCGCGGGGTACCACCTGTGGGGCCAGGACGTCGTCCGGCGGCTGCGCGGGATGTTCGCCTTCGTCATCTGGGACACCCAGACCGGCACCGCGTTCGGCGCCCGCGACCCCTTCGGCATCAAGCCGCTGTTCACCGCGCGCCTCGCCGACGGCGGGCTGGTCTTCAGCTCGGAGAAGAAGGCGCTGCTGCAGCTGCTCGGCGGCAGCGCGGCGGCGGGCGGCGTCGACCCGGCGTCCCTGCAGCACTACCTCACGCTGCAGTACGTCCCCGAGCCGGCGACCCTGCACCACGGCATCCGGCGGATCGAGAGCGGCACCAGCTTCACCGTCGTCGACGGCGAGCTGGCCACCAGCCGCTACTTCCACCCGGCCTGGCAGCCGCGGCCGGTGCCCGCCGGCGGCGAGCAGGAGCTGTACGACCGCATCGCCGCCGTCCTCGACGAGTCGGTGGCCAAGCACATGCGCGCCGACGTCACCGTCGGGTCGTTCCTCTCCAGCGGCATCGACTCCACGGCGATCGCCGCGCTGGCGCACCGCTACAACCCCGACCTGATGACCTTCACCGTCGGCTTCCAGCGGCAGGCGCAGTCGGAGGTCGAGATCGCCGCGGAGTCGGCGTCGATCCTGGGCGTGAAGCACGTGCCGGTGGAGGTCACCGCCGAGGAGTTCGCCGCGGCCATCCCCGAGGTGGTCTGGTACCTCGACGACCCGGTGGCCGACCCAGCGCTCGTGCCGCTGTACTTCGTCGCCCGCGAGGCCCGCAAGCACGTCAAGGTGGTGCTGTCGGGCGAGGGCGCCGACGAGCTGTTCGGCGGCTACACCATCTACCGCGAGCCGATCAGCCTGGCCTGGGCCTCGGGGCTGCCCCCGGCCGCCCGCGGGGCGATGGCCCGGATCGCCGACCTGCTGCCCGAGGGCGTGCGCGGGCAGGACCTGCTGCGGCGCGCGTCGACCCCGCTCGAGCAGCGGTACTACGGCAACGCCCGCAACATGCGCGACGACGAGCTCGCCGCGCTGCTGCCCGGCCGCGACCCCGACCTGTCGCACGTCGCGGTGACCGAGGACCTGTACCGGCGCACCCGCGAGGCCGGCTACGACGACGTGACGGCGATGCAGTACGTCGACCTGTTCACCTGGCTGCGCGGCGACATCCTGGTCAAGGCCGACAAGATGACCATGGCCAACTCGCTGGAGCTGCGGGTGCCCTTCCTCGACCCCGAGGTGTTCGCGATCGCGAGCTCGCTGCCGGTCGGGCAGCGGGTGCCGCGGCGCGGGGACGCCACCAAGTACGCGCTGCGCCAGGCGATGCGGCAGATCGTGCCGCCGCGGATCATGAACCGGCGCAAGCTGGGCTTCCCGGTGCCGACCGCGGAGTTCCTCGCCGGCCCGCTGCACGAGTGGGCCCGCGGCATCGTCACCGACAGCCAGACCCAGCAGTGGCTCGACCGCGACGTCGTCCTCGGCCTGCTCGACCGCCTGCGCGCCGAGGAGGTGCCCAGCAAGCGGGTCGCCCGTCAGCTGTGGTCGGTGCTGGTGTTCATGGTGTGGCACGGGATCTTCGTCGAGGACCGGATCGTCGTCGACGTCCCGGAGACGCACTACCCGGTCACGCTCTGAGAACGCAGAACGGCGCCCCTCCCCGGTGGGGACGGGGGCCGTTGGTGGGGCCGTGCTGGAAAGGCCCCGTAGCAGGGTCCCGGGGCGCGGGGAGGGTGCCCCCGGGGGCGACGGGGTCCACCCCTCAGTGGAAGCTGTCGCCGCACGCGCAGGAGCCCTGCGCGTTGGGGTTGTCGATCGTGAAGCCCTGCTTCTCGATGGTGTCGACGAAGTCGATCACCGCGCCGCCCAGGTACGGGCCGCTCATCCGGTCGACGATGACCTCGACGCCACCGAACTCGTAGGTCTGGTCGCCGTCGAGGAACCGCTCGTCGAAGAAGAGCTGGTAGCGCAGGCCGGAACAGCCACCGGGCTGGACGGCGATGCGCAGACGCAGGTCGTCGCGGCCCTCCTGGTCCAGCAGCGCCTTGACCTTCGAGGCGGCCGGCTCGCTGAGCAGCACGCCGGTGCTGCCGGGGGTCTCGGTGTCCTGCACCGTCATGTTCTGTCCTCCCACATCCGAGGGCGTCCGTTGCGGCACTCCCTGCCGCTGCCAACACCGCCGTGGCGGAGCCTGTTCCACTGTACGGCGCGCGGCCGCGCGGGCCAGTCCCCTGCGCGGGGCGCCGTAGACTGCACGGTCGTGAAGCTCCGCCTGCCCGGGCGCCGGGACCGCGTGACGACGGCGACCGAGACCGCCCCGGACACCGCCGCCGACGGCGTCGCGCTGGTGAAGTCCGGCGGCAAGGGCCGGCCCACGCCCAGGCGCACCGAGGCCCAGGGGCGCCGTCCCGGACCGCCTCCGCCTCCGCCCACCACGCGCAAGGAGGCCTACGCACGCGCGCGCCAGCAGCAGGCGCAGCGTCGCGCCGACACCCGCGCCGGGATGGCCCGCGGCGACGACTCCTACCTGCCGGCCCGCGACCGCGGCCCGGTCCGCCGGCTGGTCCGCGACCTCGTCGACGCCCGCCGCAACGCCGGCAGCTACTTCCTGCCGGTCGCCGCGCTCGTCCTCGTCGGCTACTTCATCCCCAGCCCGGCGGTGCAGAACTACACGGTGCTGCTCTGGTTCCTCTTCTTCCTGGTGATCATCGTCGACTCGGTGTTCCTCGGCCGGCGGATCAAGCGGGAGGTCGCCCGGCGGTTCCCCGACCAGAAGGCGACCAAGGGCGTGGTCTGGTACGGCGTCAGCCGCGCCACGATGATCCGCCGCTGGCGGTTCCCCAAGCCCGAGGTCGCCCTCGGCGCCGACGTCTGACGGTCAGGCCACCACGGCGCCGACGACGTCGCGCACGGCCGCGGCCACCGCGTCGGGCCGGTCCCACGGCACGAACGTCAGGGCGTCGTCGAGCCAGGTGACCTCCGTCCCCAGCAGCCGGGCCAGCCGCTCGGCGTCGCCGGGCGGGAAGACGCGGTCGCGCCGGCCCCAGACGACGGCGGCGGGCACCCGGAGCCGGCCCAGCGCCGGGACGGCGTCGAGCAGGGGTCCGCGCCGGACCGCGGCGACCAGCGCGGCGAGGTCGGCCCGCACCCCGGCGTCGGTGCGGGCGGGGTGCAGCAGGTCGGCGACCAGCGACCGGCCGAGGCCGCGGGCGCTGAAGAGGTTGACCCGGCCCGGGTCGGCGAGCAGCCGGGGGACGCCGAGGACGCGCACGACGGCCGCGGCCACACCCGGGACGCGGACGGCGCGCGGCAGTGGGCGCAGCAGCGGGGGCGGGAAGTGCTCGAACGCGTCGCACCCAGCGAGCACCAGCCCCGCCACCCGTCCGGGCGCGGCCGCGGCGGCCAGCTGGGCGAGCGCTCCCCCGGTGTCGTTGCCGAGCAGCACCGCGGTGTCGGCGTCGACCCCGTCGAGGACGTCGAGCAGCGCGGCGGCGACCGTCTCCGGCGTCAGCGCCGACCGGTCGGGCACCGGACGGCGGTGGGCGCCCAGCGGCAGGTCGGGGACGACGACGCGGATCCCCGGCCCGAGCGCCCCGACCACGCCGTCCCACAGCCGGCCGTCGAGCAGCAGCCCGTGCACCGCCAGCACGACCGGCCCTCCCCCGGTCGCCGTCTGCCGCACCCGGACGGGTCCCACCCGCGTCGCCACCGTCGTCCCGTCCATGACCGCCTCCTCCGTCCGAGGGTTCTGTAGCACCTGCTACACGGGGCTCAATGTAGCGTGTGCTACATGACGGCGGCAAGGGAACCGGGACAGCGCGAGGCGTACCTGGCCGGAGCCGTGGAGCACGTCCTCCGCGAGGGCGTGACCACCCTGTCGCTGCGCCCGCTCGCCGCGGCCCTGGGCACCAGCGACCGGATGCTCCTGTACTACTTCGGCACCCGGGAGAACCTGCTGTCCGCGGTGCTCGACGAGGTCGGCCGGCAGTTGCAGGCCGGCCTGGCCGCCGCCCTGCCCGGTGACGCCGTCCCGCCCGGCCGTCTCCTGCCGGTCCTGTGGGCGTCGGTGCAGGACGCCGGAGCGGAGGCGCACGTCCGGCTGTACCTGGAGGTGTCGGGCCTGGCCGCGCGCGGGCGGCAGCCCTACGCCGACCTCGCCCGCCGGGTCGCGGAGGACTGGCTGGCCTGGGTGGGGCCGCGTCTCGACGTCGACGACGCCGAGCGCCCCGCGGCCGCCGTCGGCCTGCTGGCGGCCCTCGACGGCGTGCTGCTGGTCCGTGCCGTGGCCGGTCCCGAGCGGGCGCACGCGGCGGCGGACTGGCTGGCCGGGCGACTGTCGGGCACCTGAGCGGGTGGGCGGGGCGCCGCGGGGCTAGCGTCGGGTCACGTGGAGTACCGACGCCTCGGCCGTTCCGGCCTGACCATCTCCGAGATCGCCTACGGCAACTGGCTCACCCACGGTGGCCAGGTCGAGGAGGACGCCGCGCAGGCCTGCGTGCGCGCCGCCCTCGACGCGGGCATCACGACCTTCGACACCGCCGACGTCTACGCCGGCACCCGCGCCGAGGCGGTCCTCGGCCGCGGGGGGGGGGGGGGGGGGCGGGGGGGGCCGGGGGGCGGGGCGAGGGGCTACCCGCGCACCGCCCGCCCGACCCCCCCCCCCCCGCACCCCCCCGACCCGCCCCCCCGCACGACCCCCCAAACCCCCCCACCCACCCCCCCCCCCCCCCCCCCCCCCCCCGCCCCCCGGCCCCCCCCCCCCCCCCCCCCCCCCCCCCCCGCCGCGAGGGCCTGGAGATCTTCACCAAGGTCTACTGGCCCACCGGCCCCGGCCCGAACGACCGCGGTCTGGGCCGCAAGCACGTCCAGGAGAGCTGCGAGGCCTCGCTGCGGCGGCTGCAGACCGACCACATCGACCTCTACCAGGCGCACCGCTACGACGAGACGGTGCCGCTGGAGGAGACCATGACCGCCTTCGCCGACCTGGTGCGGGCGGGCAAGGTGCTCTACATCGGGGTGTCGGAGTGGCGCGCCGAGGAGATCGCCGCCGGCGCGGCGCTGGCCCGCGACCTCGGCGTCCAGCTCATCAGCAACCAGCCGCAGTACTCGATGCTCTGGCGGGTCATCGAGGAGGAGGTCGTCCCGACGTCGCAGCGCGAGGGCGTCTCGCAGATCGTGTGGTCGCCGCTCGCCCAGGGCGTCCTCACCGGCAAGTACCGGCCGGGTGAGCAGCCGCCCGCCGGCAGCCGCGCCACCGACCCGGAGGCCGGCCGGTTCATCCGGCAGTTCATGACCGACGACGTCCTCACCCGGGTGCAGGACCTGCGGGCGGTCGCCGACGACCTCGGGCTGTCCATGGCGCAGCTCGCGGTGGCGTGGGTGCTGCAGAACGAGAACGTCGCCGCGGCGATCATCGGCGCGACCCGGCCCGAGCAGGTGCACGACAACGTGAAGGCCGCCGGCGTCCGGCTCGAGGCCGACGTCCTCGCCCGGATCGACGAGGTCCTCGGCGACGTCGTCGAGCGGGACCCCGCGAAGACCTCTCGAGGGTGATCCCCGCCGCCCCGGCCTGACCCTCGACGTCGAGGTGAGGTTCAGGCCGGGGCGAGGCCCATCGGGCCGTAGGCCTTCCGGTCGCCGTCGAAGAGGGACACCGTCGCCACGCCGCGGGCGAGCAGGTCGCGCCAGTTCTCCCCCAGCCACGACTCGGCGTCCCCCTGGTTGTCCGAGCGCGGCACCTCGACGCCGAGCGCGGCGGGGTCGATGGTCGCGCCGTCGGGGTCCTCGAGCCGCCAGGTCCAGGTCATGGACGGAGGCTAGTGAGGCCGGCCGTGTCCGGGGTGTGACCGGTCACCGGGTGTCGGGACCGGCCGGCGAGGGCATGGGAGGTCCGACCACCCGTGCCCACCGGAGGACCGATGACCGTGCCGACCACGGGGGGCGCCTCGCGCGCCACCCCGCCACCGCCCTCGACCGAGGACGCCTCCACCGGGCAGCTGATCAGCCAGCTGACCGAGCAGGTCTCGCGCCTGGTGCGCGACGAGGCCCGGCTGGCGCAGGCCGAGATGACGCAGAAGGCCAAGCGCCTGGGCGTCGGCGCCGGTCTCTTCGGCGGTGCGGGGCTGTTCGGCTTCCTGGGGCTGTGCGTGCTCGTCGCCACCGCCGTCCTCGCCCTCGACGTGGTGTTGCCGGCCTGGCTGGCCGCCCTGATCGTGGCCGTGGTGCTGCTCGCCGTCGCCGGTGTGCTCGCGCTGATCGGGAAAAAGGATGTCCAGCAGGGTTCCCCGCCGGTGCCCACCGAGGCCATCGCGAGCACCAAGGCCGACATCGCGACCGTCAAGGAGAGTGCGCGCCGATGAGCACCCCGTCCGGCAGCTCCCGCCCCGACGGGCCGGACTCCGGGGCCACCGGCCCCGCCGACCCCGACGCCATCAAGGCCGAGATCGAGGCGACCCGCGAGCAGCTCGGCCGCACCGTCGACGAGCTCAGCGCCCGCCTCGACGTCCCCGCGCGGGCCAAGGAGGGGGCGGCGCGCGCCAAGGACACCGCCGTCGAGACCTACCGGGAGAGCCCGCCGGCCGTCATCGGCGCCGGTGCCGCGCTCGCCGGCCTGGTCGGCCTGCTGACCTGGCGCCGCCGGCGCAAGCGCCGCCGCGCCGCGGCCGTCTCCACCGCGACGGGCGCCGCGCTGGCCCAGGCGCGCGCGGAGGCCCGGCGCGCCCGCGCGCAGGCCGCGCGGGAGACCGCCCGCGCGCAGCGGGCCGTCGCCCGGGACGCCCGGCGCCGGGCCCTCGCGCAGGGCGCCGCGAAGAAGGCCGTCGTGACGAAGGCCGCCTCCACCAAGGCCACCTCCACCAAGGCCACGGGCAAGGGCATCGCCAAGAGCGGGGCGGCGAAGGGGAAGGTGCGCAGGTGAGCGGTAAGGGCGCCAAGCTGGTCTACCGCCCGGTCGGCCTCGGCGCCGGCATCCTCGCCGGTGTCGTCTCGGGCGCGATCTTCAAGCAGGTCTGGAAGCGGGTCTCCGGCGAGGAGGACGCCCCCGACGCGCTGCAGAGCGAGTACCGCATGCGCGAGGTCGTGCTGGCCGCGGCGATCCAGGGCGCCATCTTCGCCGCGACGAAGGCGACCATCGACCGGCTCGGGGCACGCACCTTCACCAAGCTGACCGGCACCTGGCCGGGCGACTGACGGACGGCACGGGCGCGCGACGTCGACGGGAGGGACGCAGATGGCCGGGACGAGGGAGCGCGACAGCGCCGTCGACCGGATCCGGCAGCGGGTGGAGGAGAAGGCGGCCCGCCGCGCGGCCGCCCGGGAGGCCGAGGAGCGGGCCGCCCGCGGTGAGGGCCCCTCCGATCCCGGCCGGGTGCCACCTGGTGGCCCCGGCGCCGCGCAGCTGCCCGGCGTGCACGCCGAGTCGCCGACGCAGATCCCGGCGCGGGGGTGGAAGCAGGTCGTCAAGCGGGCGTGGGCGGAGAACAACGCCGACAACATGCCGATCATCGCCGGCGGCGTCGCGTTCTTCGCCTTCCTGGCGATCTTCCCGGCGCTGATCGCGACCATCTCCATCTACGGCCTGGTCGCCTCGCCGGAGACCGTCGCGCGGCAGGTCGAGAGCCTCTCGGCGCAGCTGCCCGACGAGGCGGCCGCCCTCATCGGCGACCAGCTCACCTCGATCACCCAGAACAGCGGCGGCGCGCTGTCCGTGTCGCTGGTGGTCTCCGTGCTCGCGGCGCTGTGGTCCGCGTCCGGCGGCACCGGCAACGTGATCACCGCGGTCAACATCGCCTACGACGAGGTGGAGACCCGCGGTTTCGTCAAGCGTAAGGCGATGGCGCTCGGGCTCACCCTTGGCGCCATCGTGTTCGTGCTGGTGACGTTCACGCTGGTCGCCGTCGTCCCGGCGGTGCTCGACTCGCTGCCGCTGGGCGTCGTCGGCACGGTCCTGGCGCAGGTCGTGCGCTGGGTGCTGCTGCTCGGGGTGTTCGCCGGCTCGCTGGCGGTGCTCTACCGGGTGGCGCCCGACCGCGACGCACCGCAGCTCAAGTGGGTGAGCCTCGGCGCGATCGTCGTCACCGTCATCTGGGCGCTGGTCAGCCTCGGCTTCAGCTTCTACGTCAACAACTTCGGCTCGTACGACAGGACCTACGGCGCGATCGCCGGCGTGATCGTGCTGATGCTGTGGCTGTACCTGACCTGCTACCTGGTGCTGCTCGGCGCGGAGATCAACTCCGAGGCCGAGCACCAGACGGCGGAGGACACCACCGAGGGCGAGCCGGTGCCGATGGGGCAGCGCAACGCCACCGTGGCCGACTCGCTGCCCGACCCGCCGGAGCCGACCAAGGAGTCGAAGCAGAAGGCGTGAGCCGGTCCGCTACCGCACGTGGGAGGGCACGAACGGCGGCCTGACCACCTCGACCGGCTGCGGGCGGCCCCGGACGTCGACGGCGAGGGCGGTCCCCTCGGCGGGCTGCGCGGCGGTGTCGAGCAGGGCGAGCGCGATGCCGGTGCGCAGGCTGGGCGAGAAGGTGCCGCTGGTGACCTCGCCGACCCGCGCCCCGCCGTCGTCGAGGACCGCCATGCCCGGGCGCGGGATGCCGCGGCCGGGGGCGCGCAGGCCCCACAGCAGCCGCGCGGGACCGGCCTCCTTCTCGGCCAGCAGGGCCTCCCGCCCCCAGAACGCCGGCTTGCGCCAGCCCACCGCCCAGCCGCTGCGCGCCTGGTTGGGGGTGATCGAGCGGGACAGCTCGTGGCCGTGCAGCGGGTAGCCCATCTCGGTGCGCAGCGTGTCGCGGGCGCCGAGGCCGCACGGGCGGATCCCCTCGGCCGCGCCGGCGGTCAGCAGCCGGTCCCACAGCTCGCCGGCGCGGTCGGCGGCGACGAGCAGCTCGTAGCCGTGCTCGCCGGTGTAGCCGGTGCGGCAGACGGTGACCTCCTGCCCCTCCCCGCCGGCGAAGGCCATGTAGGACAGGTCGGCGGCCAGCCCGGCGGCATCCAGGACGGCGGCCGAGCGCGGCCCCTGCACGGCCAGGACGGCGACCTCCTCGTGCCGGTCGGTCACCGTCACCCCCGACGGCGCCGCGTCGGCCAGCCGGGCGAGCACCTCCTGCGCGTTCGCCGCGTTGGGCACGAGCAGGACGTCGTCGTCCCCGTGCAGGTAGACGATCAGGTCGTCGACGACGCCCCCCGCGTCGGGCTCGCCGTCGGGGACGCAGCAGAGCGTGTACTGCGCCTGCCCCGGGCCGATGCGCGAGAGGTCGTTGCTCAGGCAGGCGTCGACCAGCGCCGCGGCGCCCGGGCCGCGCACCGTGCCGGTGCCCAGGTGGGACACGTCGAACAGGCCCACCGCCTCGCGCACCGCGGCGTGCTCGGCGAGGACGCCGCCGCCGGCGTACTCGATGGGCATCGACCACCCGCCGAAGTCGGCCAGCTTGGCGCCGGCCGCGACGTGCCGGTCGTGCAGGGGCGAGGTCCGCGCGGTCACCCCCGCACCGTAGCGACGCCCACCCGCCGACTCCTTCGCCGTCCTCACGACCCCGCCGACGGTGCCCCCTACGATGCAGCGGTGCCGCCGACGATCACCGCCACCGACCGCCCGCTCGAGAAGACCTCCGCCGACGCCGTCGTGGTCGGCGTCGGCAAGGGCGCCTCCGGCCTGCTGCCCACCCCCGGCGCCGAGGCCGTCGACCGCCTGCTCGGCGGCCGGCTGCTGCCCGCGCTGGCCGACCTCGGGGCCCGCGGGGCCGCGGACGAGGTCACCCGGGTCGCCAGCCTCGGCCAGGGCCCCTTCCCCGTCGTGGCGGCCGTCGGCCTCGGGGCCCCGGAGGCGGCCGGTGGGTACTCCGCCGAGGCGGTCCGCCGCGCCGCCGGTGCCGCCAGCCGCGCGCTGGCCGGCCGCGCCTCGGTGGTCACCCTGCTGGCGGCCGTGGGCGGCACGCCGGACGCCGAGCGGCTGCACGCCGTCGGCGAGGGCTCGCTGCTGGGCGCCTACGAGTTCACCGCCTACCTCTCCGACCTGCCCGCGGACCGGCCGACGCCGCCGCGCGAGATCACCGTCGTCGTCCCGGACGCCGGCGCGGCCAAGGCGCCGCTGAACCGGGTGCGTGCCGTCGCCGACGCGGTGGCCCTGGTGCGCGACCTGGTCAACACCCCGCCCAACGACCTCTACCCGGCCGAGTTCGCCGCCCGCGGCGCGGCGGCCGGCAAGGCCGCGGGCCTGTCGGTCGAGGTGCTCGGCGAGGCGGAGCTGGCCGCCGGCGGCTACGGCGGCGTGCTCGCCGTCGGCGGGGGCTCCGCGCGCGGCCCGCGGCTGCTGCGGCTGACCCACCGCCACCGGAAGGCGCAGAAGAAGGTGGCCCTGGTCGGCAAGGGGATCACCTTCGACAGCGGCGGCCTGTCGATCAAGCCGGCCGCGAACATGCACCACATGACCAGCGACATGGCCGGCGCCGCCGCCGTGATCGCCACCGCCTGCCTGGTGGCCCGGCTCGGCCTGCCGGTGGAGCTGACCGCCACCGTGCCGATGGCGGAGAACCTGCCCAGCGGCACCGCCTACCGCCCGGCCGACGTGGTCACCTTCCGCAACGGCAAGAAGGCCGAGATCACCAACACCGACGCCGAGGGCCGCGTGATCCTCGCCGACGCCATCGCCCGTGCCGCCGAGGACTCCCCCGACGTCCTGCTGGAGACCTCGACGCTGACCGGCGCGCAGCTGGTCGCCCTCGGGGCCCGCACCGCCGGCGTCATGGGCAGCGACGACCTGCGCGACGCCGTCGTGGCCGCCAGCCGCCGCAGCGGCGAGCCGATGTGGGCGATGCCGATGCCCGAGGAGCTGCGGCGGGGCATCGACTCCCCGATCGCGGACTTCGTCAACGCCAACGCCGACCGCATGGGCGGGATGCTCGTCGGGGCGCACTTCCTCGCCGAGTTCGTGCCCGCCGGTCTGCCCTGGGCGCACATCGACATCGCCGGCCCGAGCTACAACACCGGCGCCCCGTGGGGCTACACGCCCAAGGGCGGCACCGGCGTCCCGGTCCGCACGCTGCTGGCCACCATCGAGGACCTGCTGACCCGCTGAGCACCCGCCGGCCGGGCCGCCGGCGTCGCGCCCGCGACCCGCGCCCGGCCGGTGGTCGGCGCCCCGGGCCTGCAGTTCTCCGGAGTGGCAGGATGGGCCAGGACCATCCCCCCGCCCGCACCGGCGGGGAAGGCCGAGATCAACGAGGAGCACGTCGTGAGCGCACCCACCACCCCCGCCGACCTGGTCATCCTCGGCGGTGGCTCGGGTGGCTACGCCGCCGCACTGCGCGCGGCGGAGCTGGGCCTGTCGGTCGTCCTGATCGAGAAGGACAAGGTCGGCGGCACCTGCCTGCACCGGGGCTGCATCCCCACCAAGGCGCTGCTGCACAGCGGTGAGATCGCCGACCAGGCCCGCGAGGGCGAGCAGTTCGGCGTCAAGACCTCGCTGGCCGGCATCGACATGGACGGCGTCAACGCCTACAAGGACGGCGTCATCGCGCGGCTGTACAAGGGCCTGCAGGGCCTGGTCAAGAGCCGCGGCATCACCTACGTCGAGGGCGAGGGCCGGCTGGTCTCCCCCACCGCCGTGTCGGTGAACGGGCAGACCTACGAGGGCCGGCACGTCCTGCTGGCCACCGGCTCCTACTCCCGCAGCATCCCCGGCGTCGAGCTCGACGGCGTCCGCGTCATCGACAGCGAGCAGGCGCTGGCGCTCGACCGCGTCCCGACCTCGGCGATCATCCTCGGCGGCGGCGTCATCGGCTGCGAGTTCGCCAGCGCGTGGAAGTCCTTCGGCGTCGACGTGACCATCATCGAGGGCCTCAAGCACCTCGTGCCGCTGGAGGACGAGAGCTCCTCCAAGCTGCTGGAGCGGGCGTTCCGCCGTCGCAAGATCAACTTCGAGCTGGGCAACCTGGTGTCCGGGGTGGCCCACACCGAGAACGGCGTCAAGGTCAGCCTGCAGAACGGCAAGGAGTTCGAGGCCGAGATCGTCCTCGTCGCGGTCGGCCGCGGTCCGGTCAGCCAGGGCCTGGGCTACGAGGAGGCCGGGGTCGCGATGGACCGCGGCTTCGTGCTGGTCGACGAGTACTGCCAGACCAACGTCCCGACCATCTCCGCCGTCGGGGACCTCATCCCCACCCTGCAGCTGGCCCACGTCGGCTTCGGCGAGGGCATCCTCGTCGCCGAGCGGCTCGCCGGGCTGCCGGTCGTCCCGATCGACTACGCGGGTGTCCCGCGGGTGACCTACTCCGAGCCCGAGGTGGCCTCGGTCGGCCTCACCGAGACCCAGGCCCGCGAGCAGTACGGCGACGTCGAGACCCTCACCTACGACCTCGGGGGCAACGGCCGCAGCCAGATCCTCAAGACGCAGGGCGCGGTCAAGCTCATCCGCCAGAAGGACGGCCCCGTGGTCGGCGTGCACATGGTCGGCAGCCGGGTCGGCGAGCTGATCGCCGAGGCGCAGCTGATCTACAACTGGGAGGCCCTGCCCGACGAGGTGGCCGCCCTGATCCACCCGCACCCGACCCAGAGCGAGGCCATCGGCGAGGCCCACCTCGCGCTGGCCGGCAAGCCGCTGCACGCCCACAGCTGACGCCGCTCCCCGCGTCGCCGACCGCCGTCTCCCCTCCCCTCGCGACCCCGAAGGAGCCCTCTCCCGATGCCGACCTCCGTCACCATGCCCGCCCTGGGCGAGAGCGTCACCGAGGGCACGGTCACCCGCTGGCTCAAGCAGGAGGGTGAGCAGGTCGAGGTCGACGAGCCGCTCCTCGAGGTGTCCACCGACAAGGTCGACACCGAGATCCCCTCCCCGGCCGCGGGCGTGCTCACTCGGATCCTGGTGTCCGAGGACGAGACGGTCGAGGTCGGCGCCGAGCTCGCGGTCATCGGCGGCGAGGGCGACGGCGACGCCGGAGGCGCCCCCGCGTCCGCCGACGACGCCGACACCCCGCAGACCCCCGCCGAGCAGGTGGAGGACGCGGGCCCCGGCCCGTCGGAGGAGCCGCAGCCCGCTCCGGCGGCCGCGGCGCCGTCGTCCGGTGGGCAGGACGGTGGCCAGGGCGGCGGCCAGGGTGGTGGTGAGGGGACGCCGGTGACGATGCCGGCGCTCGGCGAGAGCGTCACCGAGGGCACCGTGACCCGCTGGCTCAAGGCCGTCGGCGAGGAGGTGACCGCGGACGAGCCGCTGCTGGAGGTCTCCACCGACAAGGTCGACACCGAGATCCCGGCTCCGGTGTCGGGCACGCTGCTGTCGATCAGCGTCCAGGAGGACGAGACGGTCGAGGTCGGCGCGCAGCTCGCGGTGATCGGCAGCGGGGCAGCGGCGAGCGCCCCCGCCGAGCAGGAGGCGCCCGCCCCGCAGGAGGCCCCTGCCCCGCAGGAGGCCCCTGCCCAGCAGCAGACGCCCGTGCAGCAGCCGCCGGCACCGCGCCAGGAGCCGCCGGCCGCCGCTCCTCCCGGGCCCCCGCCGTCGGTGCCCGCCGGCGCCGACTACGGCTCCGGGGCCGCCGAGACGGTCGCCGAGCAGCGCAGCACCCCGCCGACCCAGCCGCGCCCGGCTCCCTCCGGTGGGCAGGCCCCGGCTCCGGCGTCGACCCCGGCGCCCGCCGACGGCGGTGGCACCTACGTGACGCCGCTGGTCCGCCGTCTGGCCGCCGAGCACGGTGTCGACCTCACCGCGATCGAGGGTACCGGTGTCGGGGGTCGGATCCGCAAGCAGGACGTCCTCGCCGCCGCGGAGTCGGCCAAGGCCCCCGCGGAGGCGCCGGCCGAGGCACCGGCTGCTGCGGCACCCAGCGCGCCCGCCGCCGGCCGGCCCGCTGCCCCCTCCCCCGCGGCGCAGCCCGACCCGTCGCTGCGCGGGCGCACCGAGAAGATGTCGCGGCTGCGCGGGGTCATCGCCCGGCGCATGGTCGAGTCGCTGGCGATCAGCGCACAGCTGACCACCGTCGTCGAGGTCGACGTCACCCGGATCGCCCGGCTGCGCGACCGCGCGAAGCGGGACTTCCAGGCCCGCGAGGGCGTGAAGCTGTCGTTCCTGCCGTTCTTCGCCAAGGCGGCCGTCGAGGCGCTCAAGGTCCACCCGGCGGTGAACTCCTCGGTCGACCTGGAGGCCGGGACGGTCACCTACCACGACGCCGAAAACCTCGGCATCGCCGTGGACACCGAGCGTGGACTGCTGGTGCCGGTCATCCACGGAGCCGGCGACCTCAGCCTCGGGGGTCTGGCCCGCAAGATCGCCGACCTCGCCGAGCGGACCCGCATCAACAAGGTCACGCCGGACGAGCTCGGTGGGGGCACCTTCACGCTGACCAACACCGGCAGCCGAGGCGCCCTGTTCGACACCCCGATCATCAACCAGCCGCAGGTGGCCATCCTGGGCACCGGCTCGGTCGTGAAGCGGCCGGTCGTCGTGCAGGACCCCGACCTCGGTGAGGTCATCGCCGTCCGGTCGATGGTGTACCTGGCGCTGACCTACGACCACCGGATCGTCGACGGTGCCGACGCGGCGCGGTTCCTCGTGACCGTGAAGGAGCGCCTGGAGGCCGGTCAGTTCGAGGGCGAGCTCGGCCTGTCCTGACGTCCCCGGTCGGGTCCCGGCGTCCGCGCCGGGACCCGGCCACATCCGTGCCCGGGGGACGAGGAGGGTCATGAAGATCGCGGTCACCGGGGCCTCGGGCCTCATCGGGCAGGCGCTGGTCCCGGCGCTGCGCACCGACGGGCACGAGGTCATCCGCCTCGTGCGCCGGACCCCGCGCACCGCCGACGAGCACCGCTGGGACCCCCAGCACCGGCGGATCGACCCGGTGCTCCTGCAGGACGTCGACGCCGTGGTGAACCTCGCCGGCACGCCCATCCGGCCCCGCCCGTTCACGGCGGGCTACAAGCGCGACCTGGTGGCCAGCCGGATCGACAGCACGACCACGGTGAGCGAGGCGCTGGCCGCGGCGGCGGCCGCCGACCCCTCCCGGCCGCGGGTGCTGCTGTCGGCCTCGGCGGTCGGCTACTACGGCGACACCGGTGACCGCGTCGTCGAGGAGGACGCCGGCCCCGGGGAGGACTTCCTCGCCCGGCTGTGCGTGCAGTGGGAGCAGGCCACCCGCCCCGCCGCCGACGCCGGCGTCCGCGTGGCCACCCTGCGCACGGGCCTGGTGATCGGTCGCGACGCCGTGCTCGTGCGGATCCTCGGCACGGTGTTCCGCCTCGGCCTCGGTGGCCGGATGGGGTCGGGACGGCAGTACTGGCCGTGGATCGGCCTGGCCGACGAGGTCGGCGCCATCCGGTTCCTGCTGACGGCCGGCGAGGTCAGCGGGCCGGTGAACCTGACCGGCCCCGCGCCGGTGCCCAACAGCGAGTTCGTCCGCGACCTCGCCGCCGCCGTCTCCCGTCCCGCCGTGCTGCCCGTGCCGGCGGTGGCCCTGCGCCTCGTGCTCGGGGAGTTCGGGCGCTCCAGCGTCCTGGCCGGCCAGCGCGCGGTGCCCGCCCGGCTGCAGGAGGCCGGCTACCGGTTCACCCACGCCACCCTCCCGTCGGCACTGCGCGAGGCCCTCGGCCGCGGCTGACCGTCACGACAGCCGGCCGGCCGAGCCGATCCGCCACCCGTCCGGGCCGGGCACCAGCACCATCTCCACCCGTGCCGGCGCCCGGCCGGCCTCGGTGCGCAGCACCGGGCCGTCCGGGACCGCGGCCGAGACGACGGCGCACTCCGGCCAGCTGTCGAGCAGCTGCACCTGCACGGTCCCGTCGGCGCCGGCCACCCCGGTGACGGCCACCTGCGCGACGGTGGGACGGAACCCGCGCAGCACCTCCCCCGCCGCGCCCAGCGCCGCCAGGTACGCCCGGTCGGCGGCGAGCAGCGGGCTGTCGGCGGTGTAGACCTCCGCCAGCAGCGCCGCGTCCCCCGTGCCGAACGCCTCGGCGCGCCGCTCGTAGAGGGCGGTGAGCACCGCCGTCCAGTCCGTCTCCTCCACGGTCGGCGCGGGGGACGGGACGGGCAGGGACGGGACCGGCGAGGACGGGGTCGAGGCCGGCGGCGAGGAGGCCGGCCGGGCGGCCGCGCGCTCCGGAGACGTCGACGGGGTGGCGGAGACCGTCGACTCCCCGGCCACGGCGACCGGTGCGGCACCGGGCCCGGACCGCGACCACGCGAGGCCGCCCCAGACCGCCACGACGACCAGGGCCGCCGTCCCCACCCCGGCCCCGAGGCGGCGCACGGCCGACCGGCCCGGCCACCGGAGCCCCCGGCCCGCCGGCCGGACCTCGCGCGGCGCCGGCCTGCGGTGGCGGCCGGGCACCTGGTGGGTCAACTCCGTGCGCGGTCCCCGGCCGGTGCGGGCGAGGTCGGCGTCGGGGGTGCCGGCCCGGGGCAGCCGCACGGGCTCGGGACGGCAGGCGTGCCGCAGGTCCAGGGCGAACGCCGCGGCCGACCCGCGGGCGTGGGGGTCCTCCGACAGCCCCCGGGACACCACCTCCAGCAGCGCCGGCGGCGCGTCCGGCGCCAGTGCGGCGAGGTCGGGCAGCTCACCGCTCGCCGCGACCCGGAGGGTGTCCGCCGGCGTCGCCGCGTTCCAGGGAGCGACACCGGTGAGCGCGTGGAAGGCCGCCGCGGCCACCCCGAAGACGTCGGACGCGGGACCGGGGGCACCGCCGCGCGCCACCGCGGGGTCGACGTAGGCCGGCGTCACCTCACCGGCCGCCTCCTCCCCCAGGACGCGGGCCACACCGAGGTCGGTGAGGACCGGGCGGCCCTCGGCGGTGAACACGACGTTGCCCGGCGACAGGTCGCCGTGGACGACCCCCTCCTCGTGCGCCCGGGCCAGCGCCGCCGCGACCGGTGCGAGCGCGGTGACGACCTCTCCCGGACGCAGCCGGCCGCGTCGTGCCAGCAGCGCGGCGAGGCTGCCGCCCTCGAGCAGGTCGAGGACCAGCGCCACCCGGGGTGGGCCGCCGCGCCGGGGCTGGTGCACCACCTCGCGCAGCCGGACCAGGTGCGGGTGGTCCAGCGCGCCGAGCAGCGCGGCCTCGCGCGCCTGCCGCTCGGCGTCCCCGGCGAGGAGCACCTTGACCGCCACCGGAGGGCCGCCGCCGCGGGGGTGGGCGCGCCACACCTCGCCGGACCCGCCCCGTCCCAGCAGCCGGTCGAGCCGGTAGCCGGGCACCACCGGCGGGGCCGGGGACCCGGGTCCGGCGTCGGGGTCGGGGTCGGGGTCGGGACGCTCGGCGTCGTCGGCATCGCGCAGCGGGGACACGGCCGGGACGGTAGGACGCCCGGCCACCGGCCCGCTCCGGCTGTCCACAGGCGCCGGCTGCGTCCACAGCCACCGGCCCGGACAGGTGCGCGGGCCGCGCTGCACCTAGGTTCGGGCCATGCCACCACCTCCCCGCGCCGAGGTCGTCGTCGTCGGCGCCGGGCTGGCCGGGCTGTCCGTGGCCACCCGGCTGGTCGCGGCCGGCTGCGACGTCCACGTGCTCGAGGCCGCGGGTCACGTCGGCGGGCGGCTGGCCACCGACCGGGTCGACGGCTTCGTCGTCGACCGCGGCTTCCAGGTCTTCAACACCGGCTACCCCCGCGCCGCCGACCTCGACCTGGACGCGCTCGACCTGGGCTTCTTCGCGCCCGGCGCGGTCGTCCGGGCCGGCGGGCGGGCACACCGGGTGGTCGACCCGCGGCGGGTGCCCACGGCGCTGCCGGACACGCTGCGCGCTCCGGTCGGGTCGCTGCGCGAGAAGGCCGCCATCGCCGCCTTCTCCGCCCGGGCGGGCTACTGGCCGGTCCCCCGCCTGCTCGCCGCGCGGGAGACCACGGCCGCCGAGCACCTGCGGCAGGCCGGGGTGGGGGCGGTGGCCCTGGAGCGGTTCTTCGGCCCGTTCCTCGCCGGGGTGCTGCTCGAGGACCGGCTGGAGACGTCGAGCCGCTACCTGGACCTGCTGTGGCGCAGCTTCGCGCGCGGCGCGACCGGCCTGCCGGCCCGGGGCATCCAGGCCATCGGCGAGCAGCTGGCCGGCCGGGTCGGCGCCGAGCGGGTGCACATCGGCGTCGGCGTCACCGCGGTGAGCGGCACGGAGGTCACCACCGCGGCCGGGCCCGTGCGCGCCGACGCCGTCGTGGTGGCCACCGACCCCGGCACCGCGACCCGGCTCGTCCCGGCCGTCGAAGCCGCCGCGCCACGGCAGGTGACCACCCACTACCACGTGCTGCCGGCCTCGCCCTGGACCGAGCCGCTCATCGTCCTCGGCACACCGGGCGGGCGACTGGTCAACAGCGTGGTGCTCACCGACGCCCAGCCGGGCTACTCCCCCGACGGGCGGGCGCTGCTGGCCAGCAACTCGCTCCCGCCGACCCGCGAGGCCGATGTCCGCGACGAGGTCGCCCGGCTGCACGACGTGGCCCCGGCCGACCTCGAGCACCTGACCACGGTCACCGTGACCGGCGCCCAGCCGGCCGCGCTGCCCCCGCTGCGGCACCGCCGCCCGGTCGACCTCGGCGGCGGCCTGTACGTGTGCGGGGACCACCGCGACACCCCGTCCATCCAGGGCGCCATGGCCAGCGGCCGGCGCACCGCCGCGGCCGTCCTCCGCGCGCTGCGGCCCGCCCTCGCGACCGGAGCCGCCTGATGCCCGCCGACGCCCCCACCGTCCTGGCCACCAGCATCGGCTTCGACTCCCGCCGGCGCGGCCCCTACGACTGGGCGCCGGGCCCGGTGTTCGACCTCGCCGTCGAGCTCGCCGGCGCGCCGGAGCACCCGCGGCTGTGCTACCTCGGCACCGCCACCGGCGACGACCCCGCGCGGCTGGCCGCCGTCTACGGCGCCTTCGCCGGCAGCGCCGTCCGGATGAGCCACCTGAGCCTGTTCCCCATGCCCACGGTCGGCGACGTGCGGGCGCACCTGCTGGCCCAGGACGTCGTGTGGGTCGGCGGCGGCAGCGTGGCCAACCTGCTGGCGGTGTGGCGGGTGCACGGCCTCGACGAGGTGCTCGCGGAGTGCTGGCGCGCCGGTGTCGTGCTCGGCGGGGTGTCGGCCGGGTCGCTGTGCTGGCACGTCGGGGGCACGACCGACTCCTACGGCCCCGACCTGCGGCCGGTCACGAACGGGCTGGGGCTCATCCCGACGTCCAACGGCGTGCACTACGACTCCGAGGAGCAGCGCCGCCCGCTCTACCACCGGCTGGTGGCCGACGGGACGCTGCCCGGCGGGCACGCTACCGACGACGGCGTGGGCCTGGTGTACCGGAGCACCGACCTGGTGGAGGCCGTTGCCGACCGGCCGGGCGCGGCCGCCTACCGGGTCGAGCGCGGACCCGACGGCACGGCCGTGGAGACCCGACTCGAGCCGCGCAGGCTCCGCTGAGCGCGGGCTTAGGCTGGGGAGCGTGACCGAGTTGCACGTCGTCCGGGCCGGCACCGTCCCCTACGAGGAGGCCTGGGCGCGGCAGCGCGAGATCCACGCCGCGCGGGTCGCCGGCGAGGGTCCCGACACGCTGCTGCTCCTGGAGCACCCGTCGGTCTACACCGCCGGCCGCCGTACCGAGCCCCACGAGCGCCCGTTCGACGGCACGCCGGTGATCGACGTCGACCGTGGCGGCAAGATCACCTGGCACGGGCCGGGCCAGCTGGTCGGCTACCCGATCGTCGCGCTGCCCGACCCGGTCGACGTCGTGGCGCACGTGCGGCGGCTGGAGGCGGCGCTCATCGAGGTCTGTGCCGGGCTGGGGCTCGCCACCGAGCGGGTCGAGGGCCGCAGCGGCGTGTGGGTGCGCGCCGACGACCGCGGCCCCGACCGCAAGATCGCCGCGATCGGGGTCCGGGTGGCCCGCGGCGTGACCATGCACGGGTTCGCGCTCAACTGCGACCCCGACATGTCGGCATTCGCCAACATGATCCCGTGCGGCATCGCCGACGCCGGGGTCACCTCGCTGAGCGCCGAGCTCGGCCGCGACGTCCCCGTCGCCGAGGTGGTCGACGCCGTCGAGGCCGCGGTGCGCCGCGTCCTCACCCTCGCACCCGCCGTCTGACCCGCGGCCCCGTCCCGAGGCGAGCCTGCGAGCCCGCGAGCGCTGAGGGGGACGGGGTCCGTCGTCAGCCGACGACGAAGTTGACCAGCCGCCCCGGGACCGCCACCACCCGCCGCACGGTCTTCCCGGTCAGCTGCGCGGCCACCCGCTCGTCGGCCCGCGCCGCCTCCTCCAGCACCGCGGCGTCGGCGTCGGCCGGCACGGTCACCTGCGCCCGCACCTTCCCGTTGACCTGGACGGCGACCTGCACGGTGTCCTCGGCCAGCCACCGCTCGTCGGCCACCGGGAACGGCGCCCACGCCACCGAGTCGGGATGGCCCAGCCGCGCCCACAGCTCCTCGGCCAGGTGCGGTGCCAGCGGCGCGACCAGCAGCACCAGCGGCTCGGCGACCGCCCGCGGCACCGGCGCGTCCGCCCCGTAGGCGGCGGTCAGCGCGTTGGTCAGCTCGGCGATCCGGGCGATGGCCACGTTGAACCGCAGCGTCACCATGCCGTCGCGCACCCCGGCGATCGCCCGGTGCAGCGCGCGCAGCACGTCGTCGGACGGGGCCGAGTCGTCGGCGCGCACCGCGCCGGTCTCCTCGTCGACGACGACGCGCCAGATGCGCTGCAGCAGCCGCTGGGAGCCGACGACGGCCTTGGTGTCCCACGGCCGCGACTGCTCCAGCGGGCCGGTCGACATCTCGTACACCCGGAAGGTGTCGGCGCCGTAGGCCCCGATCATCTCGTCGGGCGTGACCATGTTCTTCAGGCTCTTGCCGATCTTGCCGTACTCGCGGGTGACCGGCTCGCCCTCGTAGAGGAAGCGCCCGTCCTCCTCGACCACGTCGGCGGCGGGCACGTAGAAGCCGCGGGCGTCGGTGTAGGCGTAGGCGGAGATGTAGCCCTGGTTGACCAGCCGCCGGAACGGCTCCTCGCTGGAGACGTAGCCCAGGTCGTGCAGCACCTTGTGCCAGAAGCGCGCGTACAGCAGGTGCAGCACCGCGTGCTCCATCCCGCCCACGTACAGGTCGACACCGCCGACGTCGCCCGGGGACTGCGCGCCCAGCCAGTAGCGCTCCAGCTCGGGGTCGACCATCTGCGTGTCGTCGCCCGGGTCCAGGTAGCGCAGGTAGTACCAGCACGAGCCCGCCCAGTTCGGCATCGTGTTCGTCTCGCGGCGGTAGGTCCGCAGGCCGTCGCCCAGGTCCAGCTCGACCGTCGTCCACTCGGTCACCCGCGACAGCGGCGGCTCGGGGACGGAGTCGGCGTCGTCGTCGGGGAAGGTCTTCGGCGAGTAGTCGTCGACCTCCGGCAGCAGCACCGGCAGCAGCGACTCGGGCACCGCCCGCGGCAGGCCGGCGTCCTCGCCGTCGACGGCGTAGACGATCGGGAACGGCTCGCCCCAGTAGCGCTGCCGGCTGAACAGCCAGTCGCGCAGCTTGTAGGTGGTGGTCGCCTCGCCGGCGCCGCGCCGGACCAGCCAGTCGGTGATCGTGGCGATGGCGGTGGCCTTGTCCAGCCCGTCCAGCGAGACCTCCTCGTTGGAGGAGTTGATCATCGCGCCGCTACCGGTGAACGCGCCGCCCTCGAAGCCCTCCGGCGGCTGCACGGTGCGCACCACCGGCAGACCGAACGCCTCCGCGAACTCCCAGTCGCGGGTGTCCTCGCCGGGCACCGCCATGATCGCGCCGGTGCCGTAGCCGGTCAGCACGTAGTCGGCGATGAAGACCGGCAGCTCGCGGCCGTCGACCGGGTTGACGGCGGTGACGCCCAGCCACACGCCGGTCTTCTCCCGGCTCTCGTTCTGCCGGTCCAGCTCAGACCGGCGCGAGGCCTGCCGCTGGTAGGCCTCGACGGCCTCGCGCGGGGTCGCCGCGCCGCCGGTCCAGCGCGGGTCGGTGCCGTCGGGCCACGCCTCGGCGGTCAGCTCCCCGACCAGCGGGTGCTCGGGTGCCAGCACCATGTAGGTGGCGCCGAACAGCGTGTCGGGGCGGGTGGTGAACACCTCGATGGTGCGGTCGCCGGCGGCGAAGCGGATGCGCGCACCGGTGGAGCGGCCGATCCAGTTGCGCTGCACCTGCTTGACCGAGTCCGACCAGTCCAGCCGGTTCAGGTCGGCCAGCAGCCGCTCGGCGTAGGCGGTGATCCGCATCATCCACTGGGTCAGCGGGCGCCGGAACACCGGGAAGTTGCCGCGCTCGGAGCGGCCGTCGGCGGTGACCTCCTCGTTGGACAGCACCGTACCCAGCCCGGGGCACCAGTTGACCGGCGCCTCGTGGCGGTAGGCCAGCCGGTGGGCGTCGACCACCTGCCGCTTCTCGACGGCCGACAGCTCCGCCCACGGCCGCCCCGAGGGGTTGGTCCCCGGCGCCGGCTCGCGCGTGCCGGCGTCCAGCTCGGCCACCAGCTCCTCGACGGGGCGGGCCTTCCCGGCCTGCTCGTCGAACCAGGACCCGAAGATCTTCAGGAAGATCCACTGGGTCCACCGGTAGTAGCCCGGGTCGATCGTGGCGAAGGTGCGGCGCTCGTCGTGGTCGAAGCCCAGCCGCCGCAGCTGCGCGCGGATCGCCGCGATGTTGGCCTCGGTGGTGACCCGCGGGTGCTGCCCGGTCTGGACGGCGTACTGCTCGGCGGGCAGGCCGAAGGCGTCGTAGCCCATCGGGTGCAGCACGTTGTCGCCGTCCATGCGGCGGAACCGGCTGGTGACGTCGGTGCCCAGGTAGCCCAGCGGGTGCCCGACGTGCAGGCCGGCACCGGAGGGGTAGGGGAACATGTCCATCACGAAGGACTTGGGCCGCCCGGCGACCCGCTCGAAGCCCGCCGAGAGCCGGCCCACGGGGTTGGGCGTGTGGAAGGTGCCCTCCCGCTCCCACCGGTCCTGCCACGCCAGCTCGATGCGCTGGGCCAGCGCGGGCGTGTAGCGGTGCGGCGGCACGCCGTCCTCGGCAGGCTCGGTCGTGGTCTGGCTCGCCGTCTGGCTCATCGAGGTGCTCCCGGGGTCATCCGTCGGCGGACACGAAAAAACCCCTCACACAGGAGGGGTCGCCGTGCTGACTGCGCGATCAGGTCAGCACGGCCGGAGAAGCAGGCGCCCGCCGGTCACCCCTCCAGCCTAGCGCGCGGCGCCGTCTCACCCGGAGGGGTCGACCGGGGCCGCCGGGGTGCACCCGGGGGCGCTGCCCGCCGATGCAGTACCCGTGCGCGCCGCGACGGTGTCCCCCCGGTCCCCGGGAGCCGGCCCCCGCGACCACCTGCTGGTGGTCGCGGTCCTCGGCGTGGCCGCGTTCACCACCGGCATCGGGCCGCGGCCCGGCGGGGTGGTGTGGGACGTCCTCTACGACGTCGTCGTCTACCACGTGCCGTGGCTGGCCGCGGGCGCCGCGTGCTGGCTGACCGCCCGCACCGCGCCGCGCGAGGCCCTGGCCTGGCGGGCGCTGGCGACCACGCTCGTCGTCGGCGCGCTCGGCAACGTCGTGCGGATCCTGCAGACCGGGCAGGCCGGCACCACGCCGTCGCTGCTCGGCGACTCATCCGTCGCCGTCGCCTACGGCAGCCTCTACGTGGCGCTGTTCGTCTTCATCCGCGCCCGCGTGTCCCGCTTCCTGACCAGCATGTGGCTCGACGGCGTCGTCGTCGCCCTGGGGACGACGGCGGTCGGCATCGGCTTCGTGCTCGGCCCCTTCCTCGGCGCCGACGGCGACATCTCGCTGCTGCAGCTGGCCTGGCCGGCGGCCGACGTCCTGCTGCTGGCCCTGGTCGCGGGCGTGTGCGCCATCCTCGGCGTGCACGTCGACCGCACGCTGCTGCTGGCCGCCGGGGCCGTGGCGTTCTTCGCCGTGGCTGACGCCGCCCTGTTCGCGCTCAGCGTCGCCGGCCGCTACACCGACGGCGGACCGCTGGAGCTGATCTGGCTGGCCGGCGTCCTGTGCGCCGCGGTCGCCGCGCAGCGCACCACCGGCGACCCGGCGCCGCGCGACGACGACGGCGGGGTGCGGATCACCTGGCGGCTGGTGGCCCTCCCGCTGGCCGGCACGCTGGCCGCGCTCGCCGTCCTGGCGGCCGGCTACGGCGACGACCTGCCCGGCAGCGCCGGGTGGCTGGCCGTGGGCTGCGTGCTCGCCGCACTGGCCCGCACCGCGGTCACCTTCCGCGAGGTCCGCTCGTTCGCGGCGGTCCGGCAGGAGGCCCGCACCGACGAGCTGACCGGCCTGCCCAACCGGCGCGCCCTGCTTGAGGCGGCCCGCACCGTGCTCGCCGGGGCCACCACCGCCCGCCCGGCCGCGCTGCTGCTGCTCGACCTCGACGGGTTCAAGGAGGTCAACGACAGCCTCGGGCACGGCTCCGGGGACCAGCTGCTGCGCCAGGTCGGCCCGCGGCTGGCCCCGGCGCTGGCGCGCGGTGAGATCCTCGCCCGCCTCGGCGGCGACGAGTTCGCCGTCCTGCTGCCCGACGCCGGCCTGTCCACCGCCGCCGAGCGCGCCCGCACCGTCCACGACCTGCTGCGCCGGCCGTTCACCGTCGACGGCATCCGGCTGCACGTCGGGGTGAGCATCGGCGTCTCCACCGCGCCGGTGCCCGCCGACGACGTCCAGGAGCTGCTGCGCTGCGCCGACGTCGCCATGTACGCGGCCAAGACCGAGCGGACCGGCGTGCACGTCTACGTGCCCGACCCCACCAGCGGCTCCGGCGAGCGGCTGCGCACGATGGAGGAGCTGCGCACCGCGCTCGTGGCCGGGGAGCTCGACGTCCACCTGCAGCCGCAGGTCGCCATGGCCGACGGCCGCGTGGTCGGCGTCGAGGCGCTGCTGCGCTGGCACCACCCGGACCGCGGGCTGCTGGGGCCGGCCGTGGTCCTGCCCGCCGCCGAGCAGGCCGGCCTGCTGCGCCCGCTCACCGACGCCGTCCTCGAGCGGTCGCTCGACGCGGTGTCGCGCTGGTGGGCCGAGCACCGCGTCCCGGTGTCGGTGAACCTGTCGGCCGCGAACGTGGCCGACCTCGACCTGCCGGGGAAGGTCGCCGCGCAGCTGGCCCACCGCGGGCTGCCCGCCGCGGCGCTCACCCTCGAGCTGGTCGAGGACACCCTGATGGCCGACCCCGAGCGCGGCCGCACCGTGCTCGCCGAGCTGCGGCGCCTGGGCGTGCGCACCTCCATCGACGACTACGGCACCGGTTACAGCTCGCTGGCCTACCTGCGCCGGCTGCCGGCCGACGAGCTCAAGCTCGACCGCAGCCTCACCGCCGACGTCGCCGAGGACGAGCGCGCCGCGGCGATCGTGCGGCACACCGTGGCGCTGGCCCACGACCTCGGCCTGAGCCTGGTGGCCGAGGGCGTGGAGGACGCGGTCACCGCCGCCCGGCTGGCCGCACTGGGGTGCGACGTCGCCCAGGGCTACGCCGTCGCCCGGCCCATGCCGGTCGGGGACCTGCTGCGCTGGCTGGCCGCCGAGCGGCAGCCGCTGGTCCGCACCGCATGACGGCGCCGCGGCCGAGGCGCCCGGGCGCGCCACCCCGGGATGTGCCGATCCGGCCGAGCGGGCAGGATGGCCGGAGTCGATCAACCGGAGGTGCATCCCGTGTTCCGCTCATCGTCCCGCGACCAGGTCGTCGGGACCGAGACCCACGGCCAGGTCATCGGGGCCGAGCTCCAAGAGAGCCTGACCCACCTGGGAGCCGCCGTCGCCGAGGCCCGCCTGGCCGCCGCGGAGCACCTGTGGCCACGCGTCGACGCCGCCCTCGAGGTGGCCGGCCCGGTCCTGGACGCCGCCCGGGTCGCGGTCGCCCCGAAGGTCGCCGCGGCCGCAGCCGCCGCCGCGCCCGCCGTCACCTCGGCACGCGAGGCCCTCGCCCCGCGGGTGGGCGCCGCCCGCGACGCCGCCGGCCCGGCGCTGGACGTCGCCCGCGAGCGGGTCGACGCCGCCGTCGCGGCGCTCACCCCGCGGGTCGTGGCCGCCCGGGACACCGCCGGTCCCGCGGTCACCGCCGCGCTGGCCGCCGCCGGCACCGCCGCGGCCCGGACCGCCGCCGACCTCGGGCCGCGGCTGGAGGCCGTGCAGGCGGCGACGCGCACGGCGCTGGCCGCCGAGGTCGCGCCCCGGGTGGCGGCCGCCCGCGACACCGTCGTCCCCGTGCTCGGGACCGCCCGCGAGAGCGTCGTCGCCGGGGTGGGCACCGCGCTCGGCGAGCTCGAGCACCGCCGCGCCGAGCTGGTGTCCGGCGTCGGCCGGGCCGGCCGCGACACGACCCGCAAGGCGGCCACGGGCAAGGCGAAGGCCAAGGCCAAGGGGAAGGCGAAGGCCAAGCGGAAGGCGGCTCGGGCGAAGGCCCGGGGCGGGGCGTCGGAGAGCCGGCGCTGGCCGTGGGTGCTGCTGGCGCTCGCGCTGGGTATGGGCACGTTCGCGGTCCTGCGCCGCAAGAAGGACGACCCGTGGACGCCGGCCCCCGCCGGTGACGGGCCCGTGCCCAGCTACCGAGAGGACCCCGTGCCCAGTTCCCCGAGTAACGACCAGTCCGGCAAGACCGTCTCCGATGCGATGTTCGTCGCCGGCGACTCCGCGCCCGCCGAGTCCGACATGGGCATCCGCGACGCCCAGAACGTGGCCGGCGACGACGACGCCGGCGCCACCGACCCGACGCAGACCGCTCCCGAGCCGTTCACCAGCGGCGGCAACGCCCAGGAGGGTCCGACCGCGGGCCCCGCGGCCGGCCAGGCCTGAGCCCCACCGGGACGTCCCCGCACCGCCCCCGCTGCCTCCCGCAGGCAGCGGGGGCGGTGCGCGTCCGGGGGTACCGTGCAGGTCATGAGCGAGACGGCGGCCCCCACCCCCTCCCCCGCGAAGGTCGAGCCAGCCGGTCGCAAGCTGCTGCGCCTGGAGGTGCGCAACAGCCAGGTCCCGATCGAGCGCAAGCCCGACTGGATCAAGACCCGCCTGCGGACGGGCCCGGAGTACACCGAGCTCAAGTCGCTGGTCCGCCGCGAGGGCCTGCACACCGTGTGCGAGGAGGCCGGCTGCCCCAACATCTTCGAGTGCTGGGAGGACCGGGAGGCGACCTTCCTCATCGGCGGTGACCAGTGCACCCGCCGGTGCGACTTCTGCCAGATCGACACCGGCAAGCCCGCCGACTTCGACGCCGACGAGCCCCGCCGCGTGGCCGAGAGCGTCGCCGCGATGCAGCTGCGCTACGCCACGGTCACCGGCGTCGCCCGCGACGACCTGCCCGACGGCGGCGCCTGGCTCTACGCCGAGACGGTGCGCCAGATCCACACCGCCGTCCCTGGCTGCGGCGTCGAGCTGCTCATCCCCGACTTCAACGCCGACCCCGACCAGCTGGCCGAGGTGTTCTCCTCCCGGCCGGAGGTGCTGGCCCACAACGTCGAGACCGTGCCGCGGATCTTCAAGCGGATCCGGCCCGGCTTCCGCTTCGAGCGGTCGCTGGCGGTCATCACGGCGGCCCGCGAGGCCGGCCTGGTCACCAAGTCCAACCTCATCCTCGGCATGGGCGAGGAGCCGCACGAGGTGGTCGAGACCATGCAGGCCCTGCACGAGGCCGGCTGCGACCTGCTGACCATCACCCAGTACCTGCGCCCCTCGCCGCGGCACCACCCCGTCGTCCGCTGGGTCAAGCCCGACGAGTTCGTCGGCTTCCAGCAGCGGGCCGAGGAGATCGGCTTCCCCGGGGTGCTGGCCGGGCCGCTGGTGCGCAGCTCCTACCGGGCCGGGCGGCTGTACCAGCAGGCGATCGAGGCACGCGGTCTCGCTCCTCGGGGCTGATCGGCCCGCCGCCTGACCGGGGGGACGCCCGCGCGCCCGTATCCTGGGGACATGGCACGCAGCAAGCCCACCGACTCCTCCGCGCCCCCCGGCCGCGGCAAGGCCGCGACCGGCCCCGGCACCGCAGGGCGCGGCCGGTCGGGCGGGGGTGCCACCGCAGCCGGGGCGACCGCCGCGGGCGGGAAGGGCCGGGCCCCGAAGCTCGGCAAGGACGGCCAGCCGAAGGTCGGCCGGCTGAAGCGGGTCGGCAACCAGGTCCGCATGATCAAGCAGGCCTACTCGCTGACCCGGAAGAACGACCCACGGCTGCCGTGGCTGATGCTCATCGCCTTCGTGGCGGTGGCCGGCGTCGTCGAGCTGCTCGCCGTGCTGTTCGGCGCGCCGTTCCTGATGCTGCCGCTGGCGATCGTCCTCGGTGTGCTCGCCGCCATGATCGTCTTCGGCCGGCGGGCGCAGGGGTCGGCCTACCGTCAGGTCGAGGGCCAGCCCGGCGCCGCGGCGTGGGTGCTCGAGGGCATGCGCGGCGACTGGCGGGTCACCGCCGGCGTCGCGGGCACCGCCCAGCTCGACGCCGTCCACCGGGTCCTCGGCCGGCCCGGGATCGTGCTCGTCGGTGAGGGCTCCCCCGCCCGGGTCCGCGGCCTGATCGCGCAGGAGAAGAAGAAGATCGCCCGGGTCGTCGGCGACACCCCGATCTACGACCTCGTGGTGGGCGACGAGGAGGGCCAGGTCCCGCTGCGCAAGCTCAGCACCCACGTGATGAAGCTGCCGCGCAACCTCTCCGCCGCCGAGGTCAACACCCTCGGCCGGCGCATGGCCGCCCTGGGCGGCCCGAAGATGCCCGTTCCCGGTGGCCCGATGCCGGGCGGGCGGCAGATGTCGGTCAGCCAGCGGCAGGTCCGCCGCCGCTGACGCGAGCCTCGGCATAGGAAGCGATACGCACGTCCAGGGCGCCTGGACGTGCGTATCGCTTCCTATGCCCGGGAGTCCGCGGGGTCTCAGAGCCGGTCGAAGGGCGCGGCGTAGCGGAAGGTGCCGCGCGGGGCGTCGTCGGCCAGCGCCCGCGCCTGGAAGTGCACGCCCCAGGCGGGGTCGGGGGACGCGATCCCCAGGTCGGCGGCGGGCAGGAAGCCGAACCGCCGGTAGTAGTCCGGGTCCCCGAGCAGGACGGCCAGCCGCTCGCCGGCCGCCTCGGCCACGGCGAGCAGCGCGTGCACCAGCACGGTGCCCACTCCCCCGCGCTGCCGGTCGGGCCGCACGCCGACCGGTCCGATGCCCAGCGCGGGCGCGCCGGCCGGCTCCACCCGGCCGCGGGTGGCGATGACGTGCCCGACCACCTCCCCGCCGTCGACGGCGACCAGCGACAGGTGCGGCAGGACGCCCGCGTCGCGCCGCAGCTCCCCGACCAGCCGGGCCTCGACGTCGGTGGGGAACGCCGCCCGGTGCACGGCGTCGACGGCGACGGCGTCGGCAGGCCGCTCGCGGCGGACGATCACCGGCGGCCCCTCAGCGGTCGCGGACGACGGCGGTGTCGGTGACGCGGTCGTGCAGACCGCGGCCGTCGGCGTCGACGACGAGGGCGGGCACCAGCAGCATGAGCAGCCCGGTGCGCACCACCGCCCGCCACAGCGCCAGGCGGGCCGCCGGCCGCGGGTGGGCCAGCCGCAGCCCGAGCAGGCGCATGCCCGGCGTCTGCCCCACCGCCACGAGGAACACCACGTAGACGACGGCGAAGGACAGCAGGCTCCAATTGCCCGGCAGGTCGGGCGCGGTGAACAGCCCGGCGACGACGGCGGAGAGGACCGCGTCGACGAGGAAGGCCAGGACCCGCGTGCCGAACGGCGCGAGTGACCCCGGACCGTCGCCGGGCAGGCCCAGGGAGGCGCCCCGCCTGCGCTCCTGAGAGGGTGGCTGCACGTCCCCGACCATGCGCCAAGCGTAGAACCCGCTCGTGACGAGCCCGTGCGACGAACGGCCCGTGCGACACGCCGGGGCCGTTGTTACCGCCCCGAAACAGTCGGGACACCCCCGGGCAACCGCCCGGCCATAGCGTTCCAGCGGCTGTCCGCCCACTCCCGGAGGATCGATGTTCACCAGTCCCGACGAGGTCGCCGCCTACATCCGCGACAACGACGTCGAGTTCGTCGACGTCCGCTTCTGCGACCTGCCCGGCGTCATGCAGCACTTCACCATCCCGGCGTCGGCGTTCGGTGAGGACACCTTCTCCGACGGTCTGGGCTTCGACGGGTCCTCGATCCGCGGCTTCCAGGCCATCAACGAGTCGGACATGCTGCTGCTGCCCGACGCCAACAGCGCCTTCGTCGACCCGTTCCGCAAGAGCCGGACGCTCAACGTCAACTTCTTCATCCACGACCCGATCACGCGGGAGGCCTACAGCCGCGACCCGCGGAACGTGGCGAAGAAGGCCGAGGCGTACCTGGCCAGCAGCGGCATCGCCGACACCGCCTACTTCGGACCGGAGGCGGAGTTCTACATCTTCGACTCGATCCGCCACAGCACCGGGATCAACGAGGGCTACTACCACATCGACTCGGTCGAGGGGTCCTGGAACTCCGGCTCCCCCACCGGCGAGAACGGCGTCGGCCCCAACCTCGGCTACAAGACCCGCGCCAAGGGCGGCTACTTCCCGGTCGAGCCCTACGACCACTACAGCGACCTGCGCGCGGACATGATGCGCAACCTGGCCGGCGTGGGGCTCGAGCTCGAGCGTGGGCACCACGAGGTGGGCACCGCCGGGCAGGCCGAGATCAACTACAAGTTCGACACGCTGCTGCGGGCCGCCGACAGCCTCATGCTGTTCAAGTACGTCATCAAGAGCACCGCCTGGCAGGCCGGCAAGACCGTCACCTTCATGCCCAAGCCGCTGTTCGGTGACAACGGCTCGGGCATGCACTGCCACCAGAGCCTCTGGAAGGACGGCGAGCCGCTCTTCCACGCCGAGACCGGCTACGCGGGGCTGTCCGACACCGCCCGCCACTACATCGGCGGCCTGCTGGCCCACGCCCCGTCGCTGCTGGCCTTCACCAACCCCACGGTGAACAGCTACCACCGGCTGGTGCCCGGCTACGAGGCGCCGATCAACCTCGTCTACTCCGCGCGCAACCGCTCGGCCTGCTGCCGCATCCCGATCTCGGGCGACAACCCCAAGGCCAAGCGCATCGAGTTCCGGGTGCCCGACCCGTCGGCCAACCCCTACCTCGCCTTCTCGGCGATGCTCATGGCCGGCCTCGACGGCATCAAGAACAAGATCGAGCCGCCGGCGCCGGTGGACAAGGACCTCTACGAGCTGCCGCCCGAGGAGGCCCTGGGCATCGAGAAGGTCCCGGCCTCGCTGGACGCCGTCCTCGACCGGCTCGAGGTCGACCACGAGTACCTCGTCGACGGCGGGGTGTTCACCCCCGACCTGATCGAGACGTGGATCGAGTACAAGCGGGAGAACGAGATCGACCCGATCCGCCTGCGCCCGCACCCGCACGAGTTCGCCATGTACTACGACATCTGATCCCGCCCGTCCGCGCAGGGGCCGGTGACCCGCTCGGGTCACCGGCCCCTGCGCGTGCCCGCGGGCGCTCCCGGTGCCTGCCGCGGCGGGCCCGGCGTCGGTGGAGGGCGCCGCCGTGCGACCGGCGGATCAGGGCGCGGGCGGCGTCGCCGCGCCGATGAGCCGCCGGGCGCACCGCCCGGCCTCCTCGTACGACATCCGGCCGCCCTCGGCCAGCCTGGCGTCGGCGGCGGCGTCACCCATCCGGGCACGCAGGGTGGCCACCGCCTCGTCGAAGCGCCGCTGCTCCCGCACGAACGCCGGGTGTTGGTCGCGGTGCGCGCGCACGGCCCCCGCCAGCAGGGCGGCGTCCCGGTCGCGGCCGTGGGCGGTCAGGACCACGGCGAGGGTGAGCAGCACCCACCACGCCGAGGCCTCGTTGCCCAGGTCCTCCCAGTGGTCGAGCAGCCGGCCGAGCTCGGCCACCACGACGGAGGGCGGCTGCTCGTCACCGAGCACCGTGGCGGCGGAGCTGCGCGCCAGCCCGAGGAGCAGGCGGTTGTCGGCACGCGCCGCGTGCTCGGCGGCCGTGGTGTAGTCCGCCAGCGCCGCCGCCGGGTCGGCGCGCACCGTGGCCTCGCCCCGCACGTAGTGCCACCACGCGAGCCCGGAGGGGTTCCCACTGCGCCGCACCGGCTCGGACAGCTCCTCCACCCGTGCGGCGGCCTCCGCCTCGCCGCCGTCGTAGCTCAGGACCTGGCACACCGACAGGTCGCACAGGGCACCGGGGAGGTCCTCGCCCGCCGCCCGGTAGAGGTCCGCGGCCCGGCGGTAGCGGGCGACCCCCTCCTCGGTGTGCCCCGCGAACATGGCCAGCGCGGCCCGCTGGTCCATGGCGCGCGCCGCCGCGGGTGCGTCGGGACCGCCGGCCGCCGCGACGCCCCGGCCGGTCAGCTCCTCGGCCTCGGCCAGCCAGCCGGCCGCCCACGCGCCGGCCGCAGCGGTCGCCAGGGCGTCGGCCAGCCGCGGGTGCGGCTGGTCCCACCGGCCCACCTCGAGCCCCCAGGCGAGCAGGTCCGGCCGCTGCCGGAAGTACGCGTAGTCGTGCACGTCGGCGGCCAGCTCGACGGCGAGCGCCCGGTCGTGCGCGGCGGCCCAGGACCAGGCGGCGTGCAGGTCGGGGACGAGCTCCCGGAGGGCGGCGGCCGCCTCCGGCTCCCGCGGGCTCCACAGCGCCCCGGTGAGCGAGGCCAGGCGCCGCGCCGTGTCGGCGGCGTGCCGGGCGCGCACCGCGGCTCGCTCGCCGTCCCCGAGGTGTTCGGCGGCGTAGGTCCGCAGCGTCTGCAGCAGCCAGAACCGGCCCTCCCGGGCCTGCACCAGGGACTGCTCGCACAGCCGCGCCAGCAGCGGCGCGACCGAGGAGCCGGGCAGCGCCCCGTCCGCGCAGACCGACTCGGCGCGCTCGGTGGTGAACGCCGAGGGGAAGACGGCCAGCCGGTCGAACAGGCACGCCTCGTCGGCCGAGAGAAGCCGGTAGGACCAGTCGACGACCGCGCGCACCGAGCGGTGGCGGGCGGCGGCCGTCCGGCGCCCGCCGGCCAGCAGGTCCAGTCCCCGTTCCAGGTGGGCCGCGAACTCGCGCAGCCCGAAGGTGGGCGCGCGGGCCGCGCCGATCTCGATGGCCAGCGGCAGGCCGTCGAGCCGGCGGCAGGTGGCGGCGATGACCTCGACGTCGTCGTCGGAGACGGTGGCGACCTCCAGACCCGGCGCCCGGTCGAGGAACAGCCGGACGGCCGGGTTGTCCCGGCCGGCGCCGGCGGGCACGGGCAGCGGGGCGAGGACGTGCACGTGCTCGTGCGCCGCGTCCAGCCGCTCCCGGCTGGTCACCAGCAGGGTGAGTCCCGGCGCCGTGGCCACCAGCTGCTCGACGAGCGGGGCGAGGTCGGCCAGGACGGTCTCGGCGTTGTCCAGGCAGAGGACGCCGCGCAGGTCGGCGGTACCGGCGGCCAGGCCGCCGACCGGGTCCGGACCCATCGGCGGATCGACCCCCGTCACCTCCGCGAGCACGTCGGCGAGCACGTGCCCGGCGGTGGCCGAGAGGTCGCCCCACCAGACGGCGGTGCCCCCGGCGGCGAGGTCGTGGGCCGCCTCCAGGGCCAGCCTCGTCTTGCCGACACCTCCCGGGCCGACCAGCGTGACCAGCCGCTGCTCCGCCAGGCAGTCGGCGATCAGCGCGAGGTCCTCGCCGCGGCCGAGCAGTGGTCCGGGCCGCCAGGGCAGCGGCCGGGCAGGTGGTGCCGGGGGCACCGGCTCCCCGGGTGCCGCCCGCCGCGGCGGCGGGAGCACGTCGGAGAGCACCTGTCGCTGCAGGTCCTGCAGCGGCGCGGCCGGGTCCATGCCGAGCTCGTCGGCCAGCACCTCCCGGTGGCGGCGGTAGACCTCCAGCGCGTCGACCGCCCGGCCGTCGGCGGCCAGCGCCCGCACCAGCACCTCGACCGGCCGGGAGCGGAGCGGGGCCGCGGCCACCAGTTCCCGGGCGGCGGCCAGGGCGTCGGCGACCGCACCGGACTCGTACAGCAGCGCCGCGCGCTCCTCCGCGGCCGCGACGCGCAGCTCCTCCAGCCGCTGGGCCGGCGCCCGGGCGAAGGTCTCGGCGAACTCGCCGTAGGCGGGTCCGCGCCACAGCGCGAGGGCGCGGTCGAGCAGCGCGACGGCTGCGGCCGGGTCGGCGGCTGCCCGGGCGCGGGCCGCCCGGCACGTCCGCTCGAAGACCTCCGCGTCGACGGCGTCCGGAGCGACGGCCAACCGGTAGCCCGGCGGCCGGGTCTCGAGCGCGCCGCCCGCCGGACCCAGCTGGGCGCGCAGTCGGCGGACGACCTGGTGCAGGGCGTTGTCCGCCCGGGCCGGGGGGTCCTCGTCCCACAGCGCCTCGACGAGGACCCGGGCGGGGACCACCGCGCCCGGCCGCAGCAGCAGCGCCACCAGGCAGGCACGCAGCCGCTGCCCGGGGAGCGTGGTCCGCTCGGTCTCCCCGACGTCGATCTCGAGCGGACCCAGGACGCGGAACCTCATCGTCGGTCACCTCGACGGGGTCGGACCGGTGGAGTCTGACACGTCCGCCGTCGTCAGGGGGCTGCCGTGTCACCCCGGTGTCAGCGCCGTGACAGCGCGGCCGAGCAGGGTCGTCGCCGAGGCCGGATCCACCGGCCCGAGCACGGGAGGACCGCGGCGATGCCCTTCTTCACCGGTGTCCGGGGACGCATCCACCACCACGCCTGGCTGCCCGACGGCGACGTCCGGGGCGTCGTCGTCTTCTGCCACGGCGGGTTCGGTGAGCACCTGGGCCTGTACGACACCCTCGCCCGGCGGCTGACCGCCGACGGGATCGCCGTCCACGCGCTGGACGCCATCGGCCACGGCCGCAGCGACGGGCCGCGCGACCTCATGTCGTCCTGGGACGACTACGTCGACGACGCCCGCACGCTGGCGAACCTGGCCCAGGCACGGCACCCGGGGCGCCCCCTGGTGGTCATGGGGCACTCCGGTGGGGGCCTGGCCGCCCTCCTGCTCGCCCAGCGGTTCCCGCAGCTGGCGCGGGCGCTCGTCGTGTCCGCGCCGCCGGCCCGGCCGCTCCCCTGGGTCCAGGCCCTCGCCGCCGCCGGCAGCCAGGAGGTCGACTCCCCGGACCCGACGGAGGCGTTCAGCACCCACCCGCGCTACGTGCACGCCCTGCTGCACGACCCGCTGGTGTACCGCGGGGCCGTGCCCCGGGCGACCCTGGACGCGGTGGTGCGGACCTGGCCCGAGGTCGCGGCCTCGCTGGCCGAGGGCCGGCCGTCGATCCCGGTCCTCGTCCTGCACGGCGAGAGCGACCCGGTGGTCCCCGTCGAGGACTCCCGCGCGCTCGCCGCGCAGCTGCCCCGGGCGACCCTGCGCACGTTCCCCGGCGACCTGCACGACGTCCTCAACGAGCACGACCGCGACCGGGTGCACGACGTCGTCGCCGGGTTCGTCCTGGAGCAGACGCGGGTCCCCGCCGACCTCGCCTGAGCCCCTCGTCCGACCCCCTCGCCGGCCCGCCGGCCGGCACCCCCGTCCCGGACCGGCACCCGCAGCGCCGGGTGCCCCGTCGGAAGGAGATCCCCCGTGTCCGAGGCAGTGTTCCGCGCCCACATCGAGCAGATCTGGAACGGCAAGGACCCGAGCGGCATCCCGCGGTTCATCTCACCCGACTACCACGGCCACGACCCGGCGGAGCCCGAGGTCATCCGCGGCGTCGAGGGCTACGAGAGGCACTACGAGACGCTGACCACCGGCTTCCCGGACCTGCGGATCACCATCGAGCACGTCCTGGAGGTCGGCGAGCAGGTCTCGGTGCGGTGGTTCGTCCAGGCGACCCACGGAGGCGACTTCGGGGGCATCCCGCCCACCGGGAGGCGGGTGCACGTCGCCGGCATCAGCGTCGCCCGGATCGTCCGCCGCCAGCTGGTCGAGGAGCACGGGATCACCGACGTGCTCGGGTTGCTGAAGCAGCTCGGGGTCGTCCCGAAGACCGTCGAGGTCCCCTCCGTGCTCGTCTGACCGGACGCGGGTGGCTGCGGCCGCGGCGACCGGGCCGGACACGGCGACGGGCCGGTGACCTCGCGAGGAGGTCACCGGCCCGTCGGTGGGGCTGCGGTCAGGCGGCCGCGGGGGCGCGCAGGTCGGCGTCGACGCCGCCGGTCTGCTCGGGCAGCGGGCCGGCCGCGCGGCCGGAGCGGAACCGCTCGACGTCGAGGATGCCCTCGCGCTTGGCGACGATCGTGGGCACCAGCGCCTGGCCGGCCACGTTCACCGCGGTGCGGCCCATGTCCAGGATCGGGTCGATGGCCAGCAGCAGGCCGACGCCGGCCAGCGGCAGCCCGAGGGTGGACAGCGTCAGCGTCAGCATGACCACCGCGCCGGTGACCCCGGCGGTGGCGGCGGAGCCGACGACCGACACCAGCGCGATGAGCAGGTAGTCGGTGACCGACAGGTCCACGCCGAAGAACTGCGCCACGAAGATCGCCGCGAGCGCCGGGTAGATCGCCGCGCAGCCGTCCATCTTCGTCGTCGCCCCCAGCGGCACGGCGAAGGAGGCGTAGGACCGCGGCACGCCCAGGCTCTGCTCGGTGACCCGCTCGGTCACCGGCAGGGTGCCGATCGAGGACCGGGAGACGAAGGCCAGCTGGATCGCCGGCCAGGCGCCGGCGAACCACCGCAGCGGCGAGAGGCCGTGCAGGCGCAGCAGCACCGGGTAGACGACGAACAGCACCAGGGCCAGACCGGCGTAGACGGCGCCGGCGAAGACGCTCAGCGAGCCCAGCGACTCCCAGCCGTAGCTGGCCACGGCGTTGCCGATGAGGCCGACGGTGCCGATCGGGGCCAGCAGGATGACCCACCAGAGGATCTTCTGGACGATCGCCAGCGCGGAGCGGACCAGGCGCAGGAACGGCTCGGCCGGCTCGCCGACCTTGAGGACGGCGACACCGACGGCCACCGCGATGACGATCAGCTGCAGCACGTTGAACGACAGCCCGATCGAGCCGTCGTCGCCGGCGGAGGCCTGCAGGCCGAGGACGTTGCCGGGCACCAGGCCGGTGAGGAAGTCCCACCAGCCGCCGGTGGTGCCGGGGTCGGTGGCGCTGGCCGCGTCGACGGAGCTGTTGCGGCCGGGCTGGGTGAGCAGGCCCAGGCCGATGCCGATGGTGACGGCGATCAGCGCGGTGATCGCGAACCACAGCAGCGTCTGCCCGGCCAGCCGGGCGGCGTTGGACACCTGCTTGAGGTTGGCGATGCTGACGATGACCGCGGTGACGATCAGCGGCGGGACCAGCGCCTTCAGCAGCGTGACGAAGGTCCCGCCGACGGTCTGCAGGGTGCTGGTGAGCCAGTTGGGCGTGCCGTCGGCGACGGGGCCCATCTCGCGGGCCACGAGGCCCAGGGCGACGCCCACCACGAGGGCGAGGAGGACCTGCGCCGCGAACGGGACGCGGCGGAGACGTGCGAGCACGGACGTGCCTTCCGGGAGGGAGGAGGAGGGGGCTGACGACGCGGGGACGGCACCGGTCAGCCGGCGCTCGTCACCCGGCACAGGTCCACCTCACGGCAGCGCGTGAGACCCCAGACGTTCCGCACGAGGAGGTCAATGCCGCAGGCCCGGCGCCGCATCCCGGCTGTGGGCGGTCTCACGCCGGGTCAGCGCGGGGCGCGTGCCGCTCCGGCGCGGGTCCCGCGTCAGGCGGCGTCGTCCTCGGCGACCGCCCCGTCCCCGAGGCCGACCAGGACCTCGTTGGTCTGCAGGGTGACCAGCCAGGCCAGCGCGTGGTCCTCGACCGACTGGCCGGTGACGCGGGCGATGGCGTCGAGCTGGGCGGCGACCAGCCCGCGCGCGGCCTGGTAGACGTCGGCGGCGCCGACCTCCACCTGCTGCTCGGTCAGCCACAGCCGGCCGTCGGGCAGCACGCGGACCCGGGGCTGCGCGCCCACGCCGAGGTCGGCGGCGGCGCTGCTGACCACGGACATGCCGGCGCGCAGCTCGGTGAGCCGGTGGTCGGGCCGTGCCGGCTGGGGGGACGACGGCTGGGGGGACGACGGCACGGACATCGGGTGCCTCCTCGGACGGGCCCGCGGGCTGCGGGTCGTGTCCCCAGGGTCGGCAGTCCCGCCACCGGACCCGGGCACGCGTGGGGCGGGAGGGAGTGCACGGGACGGGCGGGACGAACCGTTGCACGCACGACGCGCGCGGGCGGCCCTTCCACCGCAGGCGGGCGCCGTGCAGCATGCCGCCCCGTGACCGCCCGCCCCGGCTGCACCCGACGCCGAGCCCGCCGACGGTCCCGGCGCACCCGCGGCTCGACCTGGGACGGCTGCGGCGGCAGCGACCCGGTCCCGCCACCGCGGGGCGGGTGAGGTCAGCCGGCCCGACGGCGGCTCCCCCGGGCGCGCGACCACGGCCGCACGCCCGCCCTGCCCGACACCAGCCGCTCGGCGGCGGCGTAGACCAGCAGGCCCGGGACGACCACCACCGACGGCAGCACCAGCGGCGCGGCCAGCAGCGAGACGGCGAGGACGCCGGGCGCCGTCGCCAGCCAGCCGCCGCGGCGCTGCGGGTCGGCCAGCGCCCCCCACCGGACGCCGGTCCACATCAGCCAGCGCAGCAGCACCGGGACGTCGGCCTCGCGCATCGCCCGGCGGAACAGCCCGTCGGCCTGCCGGGAGGTGACCGCGCCGGTGGCGATGCCGACGGTGCACAGCCAGTCGTGCAGCACCGCTGCCGGCGTGTACCGCCCGGCCTCGGGCACCAGCCACAGCACCGGCCGCGGCACGGTGGCCAGGTCGGTCTCGAAGCCGGCCGGGACGACGAACCGGTCCCGCCGGCCGCGGTAGGTCAGCGGCTCGACCAGCGTCCAGCCGCCGGCGCCGGTGGTGCGCAGCACGGCCGACGGCGGGTCGAAGGGCACCCCGCGATCCTGCCGCCGGCCGGCGCGCGCCGCTCGGGTCAGGACCGCGGCCGGGCGGCGCCCTCGACGCGGGTGCCGGGACGGCAGGCGGCCAGCGGCGTGGCGACGTCCTCCAGGGACTTGCCCTCCGCGTCCACGCCGAGGAAGGCGGCCACGACGCCACCGAGCACCATCACGCCGGCACCGATGAGGTAGCCGACGAACAGCGGCCCGGTGCTCTCCCCCTCGCCGATGAGCTTGCCGTAGAACCACGGGCCGAAGGCGCCGAAGAGCTGGGCGATGGCGAAGAAGACGGCGATCGCCTTGGCCGCACCTCGAGCGGGAAGATCTCGCTGACGGTGAGGTAGGCCGAGCTCGCCCCCGCCGAGGCGAAGAAGAAGATGATCGACCAGGCGATGGTCTGGGTGATCGCGTTGAGCACCCCGGCCTGGAACAGCACCGCGGTGATCGCCAGGAGCACCCCGGACAGGACGTAGGTGAACGCGATCATCCGGCGGCGGCCGACGGTGTCGAACAGGTGGCCGAGCGCGAACGGGCCGACCGGGTTGCCGACGGCGAAGGCGATGAAGAACAGCGGCACCGACCCGCTGTCGACGTCGAAGAAGGAGCACCTCCGGGTCGGGAACCGGACCGCCCTCTACCCCGTTGGTTGACGCCCCCAACCTCCGGTGTGCCCGACCGGGTGAGCGCCGGTCAGCGGGTCCGCCGCTCGACCATCCGCGCGGCGACCCGCCGGATCCGGTCGGTCTGCCGCGACAGCACGGCGTCGAGCAGCCGGTCGACCGGGAACACCTCCCCCAGCCGCGCCACGCCCATGGCCCGCGGGACGGCGACCGAGCGCGAGCGGGACGAGGTCAGGCAGCCGGCGACGCGGTCAGCCACCCGCCCGGGGGCGATGCCCGGGGTCAGCCGGCCGCGGGCGTCGTCGTCGGAGGCCGGCGCCGCCCCGTGCCCGCGGGCCATCCACTCGGTGGCCACCGGGCCGGGCATGACCGAGTGCACCCGGACCCCGCGGGCGGTGACCTCCCGCCGCAGCCCGGCGACGAACCCCTGCACGCCGGCCTTGGTGGCCGAGTAGACCGTCAGCGGCGGCACCTGCGACAGTCCGGCCACGGAGCTCACCACCAGCAGGTCCCCCCGCCCGCGCAGGGCCGCCGCGGCCAGGAGGTGCGGCAGCGCCAGCACGGTCAGGTCCACCACCCCGGTGAGGTTGGTGGCCACCATGCCCTCGACCGCCGCGCGCGGGGTGTCCTCCACCAGCGCGGCGTGGGCCAGCCCGGCGTTCAGGACGACCGCGTCGAGCCGGCCGTGCTCGGCCAGCACCTTCTGCACCAGCAGCTCCCGGTCGCCGGCGTCGGCCACGTCGGCGACCACGCCGGTGACGCCGGGCAGGCCGGTGCACGCCTCCTGCAGCCGGTCGCCGCCGCGGGCGCAGGTGACCACCCGGGCTCCCGCGCCGGCCAGCCGGGCGACGGTGGCCCGCCCGATGCCGGCGCTGCCGCCGGTGACGAGGACGACGCGGTCGCGCAGGTCAGCCATGTCCCGCCACTACCCCGTGTGACATCCCATCGTGCGCGGTGCATCGAAGTCGCGGCCGGTGGGCATGCCGCCCCCATGCGCCTGCCCGAACCCCGCGGTCCGCTGACCGCCGCCCTCCGCGACGACCTGCTCGCCGGTGCGGTCTCCGCCGCCGCCGTGGAGCTGGCGCGCACGACCGCGGAGGCCGCGGCCGAGCCGCTGCTCGACGAGGACCTGCAGCTGGCGCTGGCGGTCTGCTACGAGCTGCACTACCGCGGGTTCGACGGCGTCGACGACGTCCTGGAGTGGGACCCCGACCTGCTCACGCTGCGGGCCTCCCTCGAGCGCCGGCACCTGGCCGCGCTCCGCGACCTCACCGGCCCGACGGCGGCCACCGACGACCCGGTGGACCAGCAGCTGGCCGCGCTCATCGCCGCCGACGACGGTCCGTCGCTGTCGCGGTACATGGCCCGCTCCGGAACCCCCGAGCAGTGGCGGGAGTACCTGACCCTGCGGTCGGTCTACCACCTCAAGGAGGCCGATCCGCACACCTTCGCCATCCCGCGGCTGTCGGGGCGGGCCAAGGCCGCGATGGTGGAGATCCAGGCCGACGAGTACGGCGGCGGCTCGGCCGAGCGCATGCACAGCGAGCTGTTCGCCGGGATGATGCGCGACCTCGGCCTCGACGCCGGGTACGGCGCGCTGTGGGACGCCGCCCCGGCGGTCGCCTTCACCACGGTCAACACCATGTCGCTGTTCGGGCTGCACCGGCGCTGGCGGGCCGCGGCCCTGGGGCACCTGGCCTGCGTGGAGATGACCTCCTCCGAGCCCAGCCGCCGCTACTCCTCGGGTCTGCGCCGCCTCGGCCACGGCGAGCGCACCACCGTCTTCTACGACGAGCACGTCGAGGCCGACGCCGTCCACGAGCAGATCGCCGCGGTGGACATGTGCGGGTCGCTGGTCGCCGAGGACCGCGCGCTCGCCGACGACGTCGTGTTCGGCGCCGCCTGCTCGCTGGCGCTCGACGGGCTGGCCGCCGGCCACCTGCTCGGCGCGTGGGAGGCCGGCCGCTCGGCGCTGCGGGGGGAGCCGGCTCTCGCCGCGTGAACCGGGGCCGGCCCGACTGCACATGAGGGACCCGGCTGCCGATCCTCCCCGGACACGGACCGTGGGCCTGCGCCCGCGGCACCCCCGACCGCGGAGGACCCCATGTGGCGGCGCACCGACCCCGTCCCCGTCAGCAGCACGCCTCCGCCGCCGACCCCGCGGGACATCGAGACGCTCGAGGCGGTGGTCGCCGCCCTCGACGCGTCGGTGCGCACGCAGCTCGACGCCCACGTCGCGGTGGTCCGCACGATCACCGAGACCAACGGCCTGGACTACGGCGCCGTGTGGGCGCCCACGGGCAGCGGCGCGTTCACCCTCGCCTACGAGACCGGTCCCCTGGCGCCGGCCATCCGCGCCGGCTGGCGGCAGGAGCTGCCGCTGACGGAGTCGGCGGGCATGGGCGGCAAGGCGCTGCGGGAGCGCCGGACGGTGCACGTGGACAGCGCGCCGGCCGGGCGCGGCAGCTGCGTGCGGTGGGAGAACGCCTGGGCCGCGGGTGCGCGGGAGGGGTGCTTCGTCCCCGCCGTCGACGGCGGCCGGGTCACCGCGGTGCTCGAGTACCACCACCGCGGCCAGCTGCCCTTCTTCGGCGCCCGCCGGGAGAAGTGGGAGGCCATCCACCGGCTGCTCGACCACATGCGCGCCGCGGCGCTCGCGACGGCAGCGGTGCGCGAGACCGTCGACGACCGGGCGGCCGTGACCGCCGTCGTCACCTCCGTCGGCGAGGCCAGCGACGAGGCGGCCGCCCTGCAGACGGCGCTGGAGACCGTGCGCGCCGCGTTCGGCTGGGCCTACGGCTCCTTCTGGGCGCTCGACGACGCCGAGCGGCTGCTGCGCTTCCGCACCGAGTCCGGCACGGCCGGCGAGGAGTTCCGCCGGGTCACCCTGACGGCCACCTTCGCCGAGGGCGTCGGCCTGTCCGGGCGGGCCTGGCGGGAGCGCGACCTGGTCTTCGTCCGCGACCTGGCCGAGGTCACCGACTGCGTGCGCGCGCCGGCCGCCCAGCGGGCCGGGGTGCGCTCGGGCGTCTGCTTCCCGATCACCGTCGGCGGGGAGGTCATCGGCACCATGGACTTCTTCACCACCGACACCGTCGAGCTGTCGGAGTCGCGGGCCGACGCGCTGCGCAACGTGCAGCGCCTGGTCTCCCAGCGGCTGGACGCGCTGCGCCGCGCCGAGGCCGACGCGCAGCGCGCCCGCGAGCTCCTCGACAGCGTCGAGCGGCTGCGCTCGGCGGCCGCGGCCGCCGGGGAGGTGGCCGACAGCGCCGTGACGCAGGCCTCCGCGATGACCACCGAGGTGGCCACGCTGACCGAGTCGTCGACGTCGATCGGCGAGGTCATCCGGATCATCTCCGGCATCGCCGACCAGACCAACCTGCTGGCCCTCAACGCCACCATCGAGGCCGCCCGCGCCGGGGAGCTCGGCCGCGGCTTCGCGGTCGTGGCCAGCGAGGTCAAGGACCTGGCGCGGGAGACCGCGGCGGCCACCCAGCGGGTGTCGGACCAGATCGCCGGCATCCAGGCCAGCAGCGAGCAGGTCACCGCGGGCATCCACGCCACCAGCGAGGTGATCGGCCGGCTCGACGCCGTCCAGGCACGGATCACCGACGTGCTGGAGGAGCAGGTCCGGATGGCGCGCGCCATCCAGACCGACCGCTGAGGCGGGCGCGGGCCGGGCACGGGGGCCGGCCCGCGCCCCCTCGGTCACTCCTGCGGGGCCGTCCCGGGCCGCTGCGCCGCGCGCAGGATCGTCGCGGCCGGGCGCGGGCGGCTCGGCGCGCTGGGCGCGGAGAAGCCCGAGCGCTTGTGCGAGCCGTCGCAGAACGGCTTGAGGCCGGACTTGCCGCACCGGCACAGCGCCACCGTCTTGCGGCCGGGGTCGATCTCGGCGCCGTCCTGGTCGACCAGCCGGAAGTCGCCGCGCACGATCAGCGGCCCGTCGCGGTAGGGCGTGATGGTGGCCCCGGCGTCGGCACGGGACAGGTCGTCGTCGGCGGGCGGGTCGTCGGCGGGCACGGCTGAGCTCACCGTCCCAGCGTGCCCCGCCGCCGGGGACGGCACACCCGGGTCAGCCGGCCGGCTGACCGTAGAAGACCTGCTCGACGACGCCGCGGGCACGCCGGGTGGTGCGGCGGTAGTCGTCGAGGAAGCGCCCGGGGTCGACGTCGGGACCGCAGCCGCTGGCCCGCGCCACCCCGGCCAGCTCCAGCCCGGGCCGGGGCAGCTGGTCGCTGGGCCGGCCGCGGACGAGGAAGACGGCGTTGCGCGCCCGGCCGGCCACCTCCCACGCCTCGCGCAGCGCGTCGGCGTGCGCCGGCTCCAGCAGCCCCGCGGCGGCCAGCCGCTCCAGCGCCGCGACCGTCGAGGGCAGCCGCAGCTCCGGCAGCCGCCCGGCGTGCTGCAGCTGCAGCAGCTGGACGGTCCACTCGACGTCGGCCAGCCCGCCGCGGCCGAGCTTGGTGTGCGTGGCGGGGTCGGCGCCGCGGGGCAGCCGCTCGCGCTCCACGCGGGCCTTGATGCGGCGGATCTCGGCGACCTGGGCGTCGGTGAGGCCGTCGGCGGGGTAGCGCAGCGGGTCGGCCAGCGCGACGAAGGCGGCCCCCAGCTCCGGGCTGCCGGCCACCGGCACCGCCCGCAGCAGCGCCTGCACCTCCCACACCGACACCCAGCGCTCGTAGTACTCGCGGAACGCGTCGAGGCTGCGCACCAGCGCGCCCTGCCGGCCCTCCGGGCGCAGGTCGGCGTCGATCTCGAACGCCGGGTCGGGCGCGGGCTCGGCGAGCAGCCGGCGCAGCGTGTGCGCGATCGCGTTGGCCGCCTGGGTGGCCCTCGACTCCTCGACACCGGCCCGCGCCCGGTGCACGAACAGCACGTCGGCGTCGGAGCCGTAGCCCATCTCGCCGCCGCCGAGCCGGCCCATCCCGATGACGGCCAGCTCCACCGGCACGTCGTCGGCGGCGACGCCGGCCTCGCGGGCCCACGCCCGCTCGGCGAGGTCGAGGCCGGCCTGCAGGGTGGCGACGGCGACGTCGGTGAGCGCCTGCCCGACCCGGACGACGTCGAGGCGACCGAGCAGGTCGGCGGAGGCGATCCGCAGCAGCTCCTGGCGGCGCTGGGCCCGCAGCACCCCGACGGCGGCCTTCGGGTCACCGGACCGCGCGGCGGCGGCCCGCCAGGCACCGGCCAGGGTCGCGGCGGTGCGCGGCTCGAGCTCGGCGTCGTCGGCGAGGATGCGCAGCGCCTCGGGGGTGCGGGTGAGGAGCGCCGCCACGTACTGGCTCGAGCCCAGCAGCCGGGCCAGCCGCTCGGCCACCTGGCCCTCGTCGCGCAGCAGCCGCAGGTACCACTGGTTGCCGCCGAGGGCCTCGCTGACCTGCCGGTAGGCCAGCAGTCCGGCGTCGGGGTCGGCGCAGTCGGCGAGGGTCTGCAGCACCACCGGCAGCAGGTACTTCTGCATCGACGCCGAGCGCGACACCCCGCCGGTGAGCGCCGCCATGTGCCGCAGCGCGCCCTGCGGATCGCCGAAGCCCAGCGCCCGCAGCCAGTCGCCGGCCGCCTCGCTGCCCAGTTGCGCGGCCTCGGCCGGCACGCGGGCCACGGCCGACAGCAGCGGCCGGTAGAACAGCTTCTCGTGCAGCCGGCGCACCTCGCGGGTGTGCAGCGCGAGCTCGGCGCGCAGCACGTCGACGGCGTCGCCGCGGGCGTCGGGCTTGTAGCCCAGGGAGCGCGCCAGCCAGCGCAGCTGCTGCTCGTCGGTGGGCAGCAGGTGGGTGCGCCGCAGCCGCAGCAGCTGCAGCCGGTGCTCCACGGTGCGCAGGAAGCGGTAGGAGGCGATGAGCGTGTCGGCGTCGTCGCGGCCGACGTAGCCCCCGGCCCGCAGCGCCGCCAGCGCGGGCAGCGTGCCCCCGACGTGCAGCCGGACGTCGACCCGGCCGTGCACGAGCTGCAGCAGCTGGACGGCGAACTCGACGTCGCGCAGCCCGCCGCGGCCGAGCTTGAGCTCCCGGTCGGCCTGCGCGGGCGGGACGTGCTCCTCGACCCTGCGGCGCATCGCCTGGATCTCGCCGACGAAGCCGGGCCGGTCGCCGGCCTGCCAGACCAGGGGGAACAGCTCGTCGACGTACGCCCGGCCGAGGTCGGGGTCGCCGGCGACCGGGCGCATCTTGAGCAGGGCCTGGAACTCCCAGGTGCTGGCCCACTGCCGGTAGTAGGCGGCGTGGCCGGCCAGCGTGCGCACCAGCGGCCCGGCCTTGCCCTCCGGGCGCAGCGCGGCGTCGACCTCCCAGGCGGCCTGCCCGCAGATCCGCATGAGCGCGGCGGCCACCCGCGTGGCGCTCTGCACGGCCGCCGGCTCGGGGTCGCCGGCGTCGACCGGCTCGGCCACGAAGACGACGTCGACGTCGCTGACGTAGTTGAGCTCCCGGCCGCCGCACTTGCCCAGGCCGATGACCGCCAGCCGGCAGGCCGCGGCGCTGTCGGGCTGCTCGGCGACGGCGATCGCCAGGCCGGCGGTGAGCACCGCGGCGGCGATGTCGGCGAGCTCGCCGGCGACGTCCTCGGCGGGCAGCCCCTCCCCCAGGTCGCGCCCGGCCAGGCTCAGCAGGACCCGCCGGTGGGCCAGCCGGAGCGCGGCGACCCGCTGCGGCGAGGCGTCGGGCGCGGCGCGGCCCAGGCGGACGCCCCACGGCGGGTCGTCGGGGTCGGCGCCGACGGCGACCAGCAGCTGCCGCTCCAGCGCCAGCGCGGTGGGCCGCGTCGCGCCGCGGGTGTCGTCGTCGAGGACGGTCCAGTCGCCGGGGTGGGCGGCGAGGTGGTCGGCCAGGCCGGCGCTGGCGCCCAGCACCGACAGCAGCCGGGCGCGCAGCGTCGCCGAGCCGCGCAGCCGGGCGAGCAGCGCGGCCGCCGACCCGCCGGTGGGGTCGGCGGCGTCGAGCGCCTCGACCAGGCGGGTGAGCGAGCGGACGGCGAGGTCCGGGTCCCCGGCGCGCGCCAGCGCGGACACCACCGGGCCGGCCTCGGGGTCGGCCGGCTCGTTGCGGTCGAGGTCCCACAGCCCCAGGGCGGGGTCGGACAGCAGCAGCGCCGCCCGCTCGCCGTCGAGGAAGCCGAAGCGGACCAGCCGCACGACCGCCGGGCGGGGCACCTCGCGCGCGGTGGTCACCGGGTCACCCCGCGGGGCGGGCGGCGCGCACCAGGTCGGCGAAGCGGGCGGCGAACGGCGCCCAGACCTCCTCCAGGTCCGGGTGCACCGCGTCGGTCAGCCGGACCAGCGTCTCGCGGTCCCACGGGCTCGCCGCGACGCCGACGGTGTCCCGCTCGGCCCACTCGCGGACGATCTCCGGCGTCGTCTCGATGTGGAACTGCACCCCGTAGACGTGCCGGCCCACCCGGAAGGCCTGGTGGGTGTAGAGCGGGCTGCTGGCCAGCAGCGTGGCGCCGGCGGGCAGCTCGCAGATCTCGTCGTGGTGGAACTGGATGACGTCCGGGGAGAGCGGGAGCGGGCCGAACACCGGGTCGTCGGCCGCGGCGTCGCGCTTGGCCACGAGCAGCGCCCCGACCTCCGGTCCCTCGATGCCCTCGCGCACCCGCCCGCCGCCGGCCTGCGCCAGCAGCTGGGAGCCCAGGCAGACGCCCAGGGTCGGCGCGTCGTCGGCCAGGGCCTTGGCCAGCAGCGCGCGGACCGGCTCCAGCTCGGTCGCGGCGTCGTCGACGCTGGACTGCGGCCCGCCCGTGACGAGCAGCCCGTCGTGGCCGGTGAGGTCGGCGGGGACCTCGTCGCCGGCGTCGAGGTGCCGCTCGTCGAGCTCCAGGCCGGCGGCGCGCAGCCACGCGCCCAGCCGCGCGGGCGGCGCGGTGTCACTGGGGACGACGACGAGCAGGCGGGCGGGCTGGTCCGGCACGGCGTCGAGGTTAGTGCGCCTCCGCGTCAGCGCCCCGCAGGTGCCCTCATCGCGGTGTTGGCTGTCGGAGCGCGGGGCAGTGCGGGCATTCCCCGTCGATTGCCGGTCCTGCAGCACCGGCATTCGACGAGGAACACCCGCAGAGCGCGGCCTCGGGCCGTCAGAGGCCCGGCAGGTAGCGCTTGAGCTCGAAGGGCGTGACGTTCTGCCGGTAGGAGTTGAACTCCTCCCACTTGTTGCGCAGGAAGAACTCGAACACGTGCTCGCCGAGGGTCTCGGCGACCAGCTCGCTGCCCTGCATCGCCGTCAGCGCCTCGCCGAGGGAGACCGGCAGGTCCTCGTAGCCGGCGGCGCGGCGCTCGGTGTCGGTGAGCGACCAGACGTCGTCCTCGGCCTCGGGCGGCAGGTCGTACCCCTTCTCGATGCCGCGCAGCCCGGCGGCGAGCAGGACGGCGAAGGTGAGGTAGGGGTTGCACGCGGAGTCCGGGGAGCGGACCTCCACGCGCGCCGACTGGCCCTTGTTCGGCTTGTAGGAGGGCAGCCGCACCAGCGCCGAGCGGTTGGCCCGGCCCCAGGTGGCCGCCGTCGGCGCCTCGGTGCCGGCCAGCAGCCGCCGGTAGGAGTTGACCGTCTGGTTGGTGACGGCGGTGAACTCGCGGGCGTGGGTGAGCAGGCCGGCGATGAACTGCCGCCCGGTGGCCGACAGCCGGATCGGGTCGCCCGGGTCGTGGAAGGCGTTGCGGTCGCCCTCGAACAGCGACACGTGCGTGTGCATCGCCGAGCCGGCCAGCTCGGTGAACGGCTTGGGCATGAACGTGGCGTGCACGCCCTGCGCCAGCGCCACCTCGCGGACGACGTGCCGCAGCGTCATCACGTTGTCGGCCATCGACAGCGCGTCGGCGTAGCGCAGGTCGATCTCCTGCTGGCCGGGGGCGACCTCGTGGTGGCTGAACTCCACCGAGATGCCCATGGCCTCCAGCGCGAAGACCGCCTCGCGGCGGAAGTCGTGCGCGACGTCGTGGGTGGACAGGTCGAAGTAGCCGCCGGTGTCGGCCGGCTGCGGCGGGCTGCCGTCGGTGGGCAGGTCTTCGATCAGGAAGAACTCCACCTCGGGGTGGGTGTAGAAGGTGAAGCCCATCTCGGCGGCCTTCGACAGCGCCCGGCGCAGCACGTGCCGCGGGTCGGCCCAGGACGGCGAGCCGTCGGGCAGCGTGATGTCGCAGAACATCCGCGCGGTGTCGCTGGGCTGCCCCTTGCTCGCCGGCATCACCTGGAAGGTGCCGGGGTCGGGCTTGGCGAGCATGTCGGACTCGTAGACCCGCGCGAAGCCCTCGATCGCCGAGCCGTCGAAGCCGATGCCCTCGGCGAAGGCGGCCTCGATCTCGGCCGGGGCGACGGCGACGGCCTTCAGGTAGCCCGAGACGTCGGTGAACCACAGCCGCACGAAGCGGATGTCGCGTTCCTCCAGGGTGCGCAGGACGAACTCCTGCTGTCGGTCCATGCTCGCCATGATCGGGTCCGCTCGTGTCCGGGGTGTGACGTCGGGGACCACCCTGCCCGGTCCGGCCCGGGAGCACACGGGGGCCCGCCGCCGGCAGCGGCCCGGGCAGTCAGACGGCGACGTCCTCCAGCGGGACCCCGGGGTCGGCCAGCCGGTCGACGGCGACCTGCCGTCCCGACCGGACCAGCTCCTGGATCGGGTCCGTCACGTCCCACACGTTGACGTTCATGCCGGCCTCGACGCGGCCCTCCCGCACCCAGAACGCGATGAACTCCCGTGACTCGACCGGTCCCCGGCAGACGACCGTCGACCCGGGCGAGGCGAGCCCCGAGTACTCCATCCCGAGGTCGTACTGGTCGGTGAAGAAGTAGGGCACGCGGTCGTAGGCGACCTCCAGGCCGAGCATCGACCGCGCGGCCGCCGGCCCCTGGTGGAGCGCGTTGGCCCAGTGCTCGACCCGCACCGGCCGGCCGTGGAGCGGGTGGACGGCGGCGGCGACGTCCCCGGCGGCGAACACGTCGGGCGCCGAGGTCCGCAGCGCGGCGTCGGTGAGCACCCCGCCGTCGACGTCGAGGCCGGCCGCCTGCGCCAGCCCGGTCTCCGGGACGGCGCCGACGCCGACCAGCACCAGGTCGGCCGGGACCTGCCCGCCCCGGTCGGTCAGCACCGAGCGCACCGCGCCGTCGCCGGCGAACCCGCGCACCCCGGTCCCGGTGCGCAGGTCGACGCCGTGCTCGCGGTGCAGCCGGGCGAAGACGCCGCCCATCTGCTCGCCGAGCACCCGGTGCAGCGGCGTGGGCAGGGGCTCGAGGACGGTGACGTCGTTGCCGTGGGTGCGCGCCGCGGCGGCCACCTCGAGGCCGATCCAGCCGGCCCCCACGACCACCAGGCGCCGCCCTCCGCCGGCGAGGTCGGCGTGCAGGCGGTCGGCGTCGGCCAGCGTGCGCAGGTAGCGGACGCCGTCGAGGCCGGCGCCGGGCACGTCCAGCCGCCGGGCCGAGCACCCGGTGGCCAGCAGCAGGCGTGCGTAGCCGAGCTCCTCCCCGGTGTCGAGGCCGAGCCGGTGCCCGGCGGGGTCGAGCCCGACGGCGCGCACGCCGAGCCGCAGGTCGACGTCGTGCTCCCCGTACCAGCCGGGGGCGAGGACCTGTGCCTCCTCGCGGGCCGCGGTGCCCAGCAGCCGGCCCTTGGACAGCGGCGGGCGCTCGTAGGGGACCTCGGGCTCGGCCGCGACGAGCACGACCGGTCCGTCGAACCCCTCGGCGCGCAGGGTCTCGGCGGCCTTCGCGCCGGCCAGTCCCCCACCGACGACCACGAACGGGGTGTCCACGGTGCCTCTCCCCTCAGGCCGCCGCGCCGGCCGCGGTGGCGCCGGCGAGGGCCAGGAACTCCTGCCGCGTGCGGGCGTCCTCGCGCAGCAGGCCGTGCAGGGCGGAGGTGGTGGTGCGCGAGCCGGTGGCCCGGATCCCCCGCAGCGACATGCACTGGTGCTCCGCCGCGATCACCACCCCGACGCCCCGGGGGTCCAGGGCGTCGCGCAGCCAGTCCGCGACCTGCTGGGTCAGCCGCTCCTGCACCTGCAGGTCGCGCGCGAACGAGTCGAGCACCCGGGCGAGCTTCGACAGCCCCAGGATGCGCTCCCCCGGCAGGTAGCCGATCGCGGCGACCCCGGTGAAGGGCAGCAGGTGGTGCTCGCACAGCGACACGACGGGGATCCCGGTGGCCACGACCAGCTCGTCGTAGCCCTCGTCGTTGGGGAACGTGGTGAGCGCGAAGGGCCGGCCGGTGAGGAGCTCGGCGTAGGCCTCGGCGACCCGGCGGGGGGTGTCCGCCAGGTGCGGTGCGGCCGGGTCCCTGCCCAGGGCCCGCAGCAGCTCGGCGACCGCCCGCTGCGCGGCCGGGACGTCCACCCCGGCGCGCGCCACGGGGAGGCGGTCGGGACGGGGCTGTCGTGCGGCGAGCCGGGCGGTCATGGGACCTCCTCTAGAGCCAACAATGGTTGGTATTAGAGACCCGCGCCCCGTCCCCATCAACGGCGGCCGCCGCGACCGGTCAGGCAGGGACGAGGTGCACGCAGCAGGCCCCCTGGAGCGGGCGCAGCCGGGCTCGCAGCCGGTCGGCCCCGGCGCCGTCGAGCACGCCCTGGACCAGCCGCAGGTTCATGCCGCAGACGAGCTCGGTGTGCTGCCGGGCGAGCCGGTGGAACGGGCAGTTGACCAGCGTCACGCCGTCGGCGTCCTCGCGCGGCTCGTAGCCGTGCGCCTCCAGGACCCGCAGGACGGCCGCCCGTCCCCGCCCCCCGCCGGCCGCGAGTGCCCGCCCGCGCTCGTGGGCGCGCCGGCCGAGCGCGGCCGCCGGCTGCTCACCGGACTCCTCGGCCTCGCTCACGGCACCGGCGAGGAGGTCCCCGGCCAGGTCGTAGTGGCGCTCGGGCAGCGAGACGGCGACGGCGGCCGACGCCCGCCGGTAGAGCTTCGCCGGCCGCCCGGCACCCGGGCCGCTGCGCCCGGTCCGCCGCTCGAAGTGCACGTCGAGCAGGCGCTCGTCCACGAGCCGGTCGAGGTGGAAGGCCACCGTCGCCCGGGGCAGGCCGAGTGCGGCGGCCACCTCGTCTCGGCCGACCGGCCCGGACTGCCGGACGACGTGGTCGTACAGCCGGCGCCGGGTGGGCTCGGCGAGGGCCGCGACGGCGGCGACCTGGTCGGCGCGGGGATCCACCCCGACACTCTAAGAGCAACGACGGTTGGTGGAACACCGTGCGCACCCCGCTGGCAGGATCCCGGCGGAACGGGACCGTCCCGACGCTGGTGGCACCGGCCCGCGGTCGGCGAGGCTGCCTCCCGTGACGACGACCTCCCCGCTCGCCGACCCGGTGACCACCGCCGCCGCGCTCGCCGCCCAGCAGCGCCGCGTGGCCGACCTGCTGGCCCGCGCCGCCGGGCGCCCCGTCCGGCCGCTGGCACCGGAGGCGCGCCGCCGGCTGGTGGACCTCGGGCACTTCCCCGGCTACGCCGGCGAGCTGGACTGGACGCCGCAGGAGGTCGCCGGCCACCTGCGCGACAGCGCCCGCGTCTTCACCGACCGCATCGGGCGGATCGGCCGCGGCACCCGCCCCGCGCTGCCCGACTTCGTCCCCGACGCCCCCGAGCGGGTCGCCGGCTACCGCGCCACCCCGCCGGCGGTCCTGGTCGCCCAGCTGGCGGCAGCGCAGGAGGAGCTGCTGCGCGCGGTCGCGGCGGTGCGGCCCGGGCAGCTCGCCCTGGAGGGCGTGCACGAGGTCGACGGCCCGGTCACCGTGGCCGACCTGCTCGCCTTCCTCCCCGCGCACCAGCGCGACCACGCCGAGCAGCTCGCGGCGCTGGTCGGGCGCTGAGCCCGGCGGCGGCTCAGCCGCCGACCGGCTCCACGTCGGGGTCCCCGGCGTCGTCGGGGTGCTCGAGGCCGTCCGGGTCCCCGCCGCGGGTGGGCGGCCCGGCGTCGAGCCGCACGAGGCGCTCCGGCTCCGGCGGGGGCAGGACGGCGGCACCGGCGACCGGGCGCGGCCGGGGCCGGCGCGGGACGGCGGCACCGGCCCCGCCGCCCCGCCCGCGGTAGACCAGCAGCCCCGCCAGCGCATCGGGCACCGCGTCGAGCGCGGCGCGGACGGCGGGCAGCGCGCGGAAGCGCTCGAGCCGGTCGTCGTCGTCGAAGGCGACCTCCAGCACGGTCCCCCAGCGGGTGTCGTGCCACTCCCAGTACCGGGCGCCCTGGGTGACCGCGGCCTCGACGAGGCCGTCCTCGTGCGCCCGGCGCCAGAGGGACGCCGGCTCCCTGCCGTCGAGCACCTCGACGGTGAGCCACTCGGCCACGGAGGGGACGCTAGGCCGCCCCGCGCTCGCGGTCCAGCCCCCGTTGTGGCGTGGGTCACACCGCCCCGCTGCCCGGCTCCCGGCGCGCAGGACGAGGATGGCCGGCGTGGACGGTGCGGTGCAGCTGAGAGTCGCGATGGCCCAGGTCGACACCCGCGTGGGCGACCTGGACGGCAACGCCGCGCTCGTCGTCGAGTGGGCGGCGCGGGCCGCTGACGACGGCGCGCACCTGGTCGTGTTCCCCGAGATGACGCTGACCGGCTACCCGGCCGAGGACCTGGTGCTGCGGGAGTCCTTCGCCGCCGCCAGCGAGCACGCGCTCACCGACCTCGCCGGCACCCTCGCCGAGCGGGGCCTCGGCGAGCTCGCCGTCGTCGTGGGGTACCTGGCGCACACCGAGGGCCCCGCCGAGATCGACACCCCGCCGAGCGACGAGGAGACCCTCGACGACGAGCGGCCCGGCGACGCCAACCCCCGCCGCATCCAGCCCCGCAACGCCGCGGCGCTGCTGCACGGCGGGCGGGTGGCCGCCCGCTACGCCAAGCGCCACCTGCCCAACTACGGGGTCTTCGACGAGGCCCGCTACTTCGTGCCCGGCACCGAGCTGCCGGTCGTGCGGCTGCACGGCGCCGACGTCGCGCTGACCATCTGCGAGGACCTGTGGGTCGAGGGCGGCCCGTGCGGCGTGGCCGGGCGGGCCGGGGTCGACCTCGTCGTCTCCCCCAACGCCTCCCCCTACGAGCGGGCCAAGGACGACCTGCGGCTGCCGCTGGTGCGGCGCCGCGCGGCCGAGGCCCGCGCGCCGGTCGTCTACTGCAACCTGGTCGGCGGGCAGGACGAGCTCGTCTTCGACGGCGACTCCCTCGTCGTCTCCGCCGACGGCGAGCTGCTGGCGCGGGCGCCGCAGTTCGTCGAGCACCTGCTCTGCGTGGACCTCACCCTCGACCGCGGCCGGGCGCCGGAGCGGCGGGAGGGCCGGATCGGGCCGATGACGGTCACCCGCACCGTCGTCTCCGAGGAGCCGGTGCCCGCCTTCGCGCCGCGGCCCGGGCAGGTCGCCGAGCCGCTCGGGGACTGCGAGGAGGTCTGGCGGGCGCTGGTCCTGGGGCTGCGCGACTTCATCGACAAGAACGGCTTCCCGTCGGTGGTGCTCGGCCTCTCCGGCGGCATCGACTCCGCGCTGGTGGCCGCGCTGTCGGTCGACGCCCTCGGCGCCGACCGGGTGCACGCCGTCGCGCTGCCGTCGCGGTGGTCCTCGGAGCACTCGCTCGCCGACGCCGCGGACAGCGCGCGGCGACTGGGGCTGCACTTCTCCACGGTGCCGATCGCGCCGATGGTCGACGCCTTCGAGTCCGCGGTGGAGCTGTCGGGGACGGCGGCGGAGAACCTGCAGGCGCGCATCCGCGGCACGCTGCTCATGGGCCTGTCCAACCAGCACGGGCACCTGCTGCTGACCACCGGCAACAAGAGCGAGGTCGCCGTCGGCTACTCGACCCTCTACGGCGACGCCGCCGGCGGGTTCGCGCCGATCAAGGACGTGCCCAAGACGCTGGTGTGGGAGCTGGCCCGCTGGCGCAACGCGCACGCCCGCGACCGCGGCGAGACCGAGCCGGTCCCGCAGAACTCCATCGACAAGCCGCCGTCGGCCGAGCTCGCGCCGGGGCAGAAGGACAGCGACTCGCTGCCCTCCTACGAGGAGCTCGACGCCGTCGTCGCCGACTACGTCGACCGCGACCTCGGCATGGCCCAGCTGCTCGAGCGCGGCCACGACCCCGAGGTGGTCGCCCGGGTGCTGCGGCTGGTCGACGTCGCGGAGTTCAAGCGCCGGCAGTCCGCGCCCGGCACGAAGATCAGCCTCAAGGCGTTCGGCCGCGACCGGCGGCTGCCCATCACCAACCGCTGGCGGGAGAGCCTGCCCAGCGTCCGCGAGGGAGCGGCGCAGTCATGACCGAGTCGGTGCTCTACGGCGGGACCTCGACCGCGCGGGTGCGCATCCACCACCTGCAGCAGGCCAAGGAGCGCGGCGAGAGGTGGGCGATGCTCACCGCCTACGACACCTACGCGGCCGCGGTGTTCGAGGAGGCCGGCATCCCGGTGCTGCTGGTCGGGGACTCGGCGGGCAACGTCGTCCTCGGGCACTCCTCGACCGTGCCGGTGACGGTGGAGGACCTGCTGCTGCTGACGAAGGCCGTCACCCGCTCGACCACGCGGGTGCTGGTCGTGGCCGACCTGCCCTTCGGCAGCTACGAGTCCGGCCCGCAGCAGGCGTTCGACACCGCCGTCCGGATGATGAAGGAGGGCGGCGCGCAGGCGGTGAAGCTCGAGGGCGGGGTGCGGGTGGCGCCGCAGATCCGGCTGCTCAGCGAGAACGGGATCCCGGTGATGGCCCACGTCGGGTTCACGCCGCAGAGCGAGCACGCCCTCGGCGGGTTCCGGGTGCAGGGCCGCGGCGCGGGGGCCGAGCAGCTGCTCGCCGACGCGCACGCGGTGCAGGAGGCCGGTGCGTTCGCCGTCGTCCTGGAGATGGTGCCCGCCCCGCTGGCCGCGAAGGTGACCGCGGAGCTGTCCATCCCGACGATCGGCATCGGCGCCGGGCCCGACTGCGACGCCCAGGTGCTGGTCTGGCCGGACATGGCCGGGCTCAACGGCGGGCGGGTGCCGCGCTTCGTCAAGAAGTACGCCGACCTGCGCGGGGAGCTGCTGCGCGCGGCCCGCGAGTACGCCGACGACGTCCGCGGCGGCGTCTTCCCCGGCCCGGAGCACGGCTTCGAGTAGCCCTCGCTCAGCGGCGGGCCACCGGTCGGTGGGCGCGGACGCGGGCGGCGAGCAGGCCGTAGCCGAGGGCGTTGAGGCCGAACGCCGCGGAGTACAGGCCGACCTGGACGGCGGCCGAGCCGACGTCGAGGCCGAGCGGGCCGAACACGTGGTGGCCGAGGAAGCCGCCCTCGTAGGGCGCCGCCCCGGCGCGCTCGCGCAGCGCCAGCTCCAGCGTGGTCAGCGGGCACGGGGCCCCGGCCAGGTTCACCGTCAGGACGGCGAGGGCCACCGGCGCGTGCAGCAGCACCAGCCGCGGCCACCGCATGGCGAGCAGCGCGCCGGTCAGCATCACCAGGACGACGGCCGCGTGCAGGACCGCGACCGCGTGCGCGAGCAGCACGCCCCCATCCTCCCGCGACCGGGGCGCGCGGGTGCCTTGTGCCGGCCCCTGACCCCGGCCAGCCTGGCGGTGTGCGCGTCCTGGTGGTGGCCTCCCCGCTGACCGGCCACGTGCTGCCGCTGGTGCCGCTGGCCCTCGCGCTGCGGGACGCCGGCGCCGAGGTCACCGTCGCGACCGCCGGCGACGGCGTCGCCGCCTGCCCGCCGGAGCTCTCCCCCACCGACGTCGCGCCCGGGCTGCGGCTGGGCCCGCTGTTCGGCCGGCTGATGCTGCGCCACCCGGGGCTGGCGCGCCGCGAGCTGGCCGGGCGGGGCGGCACCGACGCCGTCGGGCTGCTGTTCGGCGCGCTCGGCGCGCGCACGGCCGACGGCGTCGTGGCACTGGCCGACCGCCTGCGGCCGGACCTGGTGGTGCACGAGCCGCTCGCACCGGCCGGTGCGGAGGTCGCCGGCCGGCTCGGCGTCCCGGCGGTGCTCGCCGAGGGCAACCTCTTCGACGCCCGGCGGCTGCGCACCGCGGCCCTCGACGTCTACCGGCCCGCCCGCGGCCTCGGCGAGCTGCCGGAGCCCGCGGAGGTGCTGACCTCGTCCCCGCGCAGCCTGGTCGGCCCGCGGGAGGGCCGGCCGGTGCGCGTCGTGCCGTGGACGCCCCAGCGGCCCTTCGACGAGTCGTTCACCCGCCCGGGCCCGCAGCCGCGGGTGCTGGTGAGCCGCAGCACCGTGGCCTCCCCCGGCCGGGACCGGCTGATGACCGACGTCGCCGCCGCGGCCGCGGGCACCGACCTCGACGTCGTCCTCGTCCGGCCCGACCGGTGGGTGACCCGCCGCCGGCTGCCGCCGCAGGTCCGGACGGCGGACTGGCTGCCGTTCCCGCGGGTGCTGCCCGCCGCGGCCGGCGTCGTGCACCACGGCGGCGCCGGCACCGTGCTCACCGCCCTGGCCACCGGGGTGCCGCAGCTGGTCGTGCGCGGCGCCGGCGACCGCCGCACCAACGCCGACCTGGTCGCCGTGCGCGGCGCGGGCATCGCCACCGAATCCGGCGAGATCACCCCGGCGCAGCTCGAGCGGCTCGCCGCCGACCCGGCGCTCGCGTCCGCCGCACGGGAGGTGGCCGCCGAGATCGCCGCGATGCCCGCACCGGCCGACGTGGTGCCCGGGCTGCTGTCACTCGCCGGGCGCTGAGCGGCCGGTCAGTCGCCCTCGCGCCACTCGCGGTCCTCGGCGTCGAGGCGCTCGTTGCGCTCGGCCACCGACTGCAGCGCGTGCTCGGCCTCCTCTCGGGTGGCGTAGGGCCCCAGCCGGTGCCGCTCCGCACACCCGTCCCGGTCCTCCACGGTGTTGTGCTTGAGGCAGTAGAACCACGGTCCCTGCGCCACGGGCGCACCTCCTCCTCGACGGGCCGTCCCCGGAGCGGCGCCCCGGGAGGTGCCTGCACCCCACCCTGCCGCACTCCCCGGCCGCAGCGCGACGGCGCCCGCGCGCGGGGGGCTCCGCCCCGGCCGGGCATGCGGCATCCTCCTGCGCGTGACCGCCCGACGTCCTGGTCCCGACGTCCTGCCCGCCCCGCCGCGCCGGGACGGCGCCGAGGGCCGCGCCGCCGCCCTGCTGCTCGCCGCCCTGCTGGTCACCGGCGGAGCCACCGGACTGGTCAACCTGGCCCTCGACGGCGTCGTCGGCGACGGCGTCACGCGCCTCGCCTACGGCGCGACGATGCTCGCCTGCGTGCTGGCCGCGGTGCCGCTGGTGGTGCGCCGCCGCGTCGGCCGGTGGCAGACCTTCGGCCTGGTGCTGCTCGGCGACCTCGTCTACGCCGTCGTCGCGCTGTGCGTCGAGGACCCGGTGCGCTACGCCACGCCGCTGATGCTGCTGTTCCCCGCGGTGGTGGCCGCCTGGTTCCTCCGGCCGTGGATGCTGGCCGTGCACATGGCGGCCACCCCGCTGGTGGTGCTGGTCGCGCTCTGGGGCAGCTACCCCTCCGCGGCCGCGCTCGCCGTCCAGGTCGGCGTGCACGCCGGCATGCTCGACGTCGTCGCCGCCACCGTGAGCGTGCTGCGGCGCCGCGAGCGGCGGCTGCTGGCCGCCACCGAGGAGCTCTCGCAGCGCGACCCGCTCACCGGCCTGGCCAACCGCCGCCACCTCGTCGAGGAGGCGCCGCGGACGTGGCGGCAGGCCCGCCGCGAGGGCCTGCGGGTGGCGGCGATGGTCATCGACCTCGACCACTTCAAGCGGGTCAACGACGTCCACGGGCACGCCGTCGGCGACGCGGTGCTGCAGGCCGTGGCCGGGGCGCTGGCCGCCACGGTCCGGCCCAGCGACGTGCTCGCCCGCCTCGGCGGTGAGGAGCTGGTGGTCCTCGGCCTGGTCGGCGACCCGGCCGAGGCCGGGCGGCTGGCCGAGCGGCTGCGGCACGCGGTGTCGGACGCCCGCACCGCGCAGGGCCACGGCGTCACCGCCTCGATCGGCGTCGCGCTCACCCGGCCGGTCGACGGCGAGGACCTCGCCGCGGCGCTGTGGTGGCTGGTCGACCGGGCCGACGCGGCCATGTACGAGGCCAAGCGCGGCGGCCGCGACCGGGTCGCCGGCTCCGCTCCGCCCCGCCCGCGGCCGGCGCCGGCCGGCGAGCTGGTCGACCCCCCGACCGTCCCGGGACCGGCGCTGCCCTCCTGACACCGGCCGGTCCCGTTCCACCCGGTGGGAGCGGCGGTTCTCTGCTTCCCTGTTCCCCATGACGCTGGTCGTCCCGGACCCGACGCGGACCGTGCCGCTGCCGCTTCGGCAGCAGGCCGACGTCCGCGACCGGTGGCTGACCCAGCGCCTGCTCGACGTGCTGCCCGGCCTCATGGACCGCACCGGCATCGACCTGTGGATCGTCACCGGCCGGGAGAACAACGAGGACCCGGTGCTGGCCACCCTGCTGCCGGCGTCGTGGCTGTCGGCCCGGCGGCGGGTGGTGCTGCTGCTGCACCGCAGCGACGACGGCGTCACCCCGGTCGCCGTCTCCCGGTACCCGGTGGGCCAGTTCCTCCCCGGCTGGTCCCCGGAGGACGGCGGGCAGTGGGACGCGGTGCGGCGGGTCGTCGAGCAGGCCGCCCCGCGCCGCATCGGTGTCGACGTCTCGGCCTCCTGCGCGCCGGCCGACGGGCTCACCGTCTCCGAGCACCGGGCGCTCACCGCCGCCCTGGGCCCGTGGGCGCAGCGCCTGGTGTCGGCCGAGGACCTCGCCGTCGGCTGGCTGGAGACCCGGCTGCCCGAGGAGGTGGCCGCGCTCGACGCGCTCGACAGGCTCACCTCGCGCGTGCTGCGGCAGGCGCTGTCCCCCGCCGCCCTAACACCCGGCGCGACGACGGCGGCCGACCTCGCCTGGTGGCTGCACCAGCGGCTGGCCGACCTCGGCGTCCCGCCGTGGTTCCACCCCGGTGTCACCGTGCAGCGGGCCGGGGTGCCACTGCGCGACGACGGCGGCGTGCCGCTGCCGGCGGTGCCGCAGGACGCCGTCCTGCAGCCCGGCGACCTCGTCACCTGCGACGCGGGGCTGGTCAGCCTGGGGCTGGCCACCGACCTGCAGCGCAGCGGCTACCTGCTGCGGCCCGGGGAGACCGCTCCCCCGCCCGGGCTGCAGGCGGCGTGGACCGCCGGCACCCGGGTGCGGGCGCTGACCGCCGAGGCGCTCGTCCCCGGGCGCACCGGCAACGAGGTGCTCGCCGCCGCCCGCGCCGCCGTCGACGCCGAGGGGCTGGCCGCGGACGTGTACTCGCACCCCGTGGGGGTGCACGGGCACGGCGCCGGCCCGGTCATCGGCCGCTGGGACGACCAGCGCGGCTCCCCCGGCGCCGGCGAGCGGGTGCTGCACCCCGACACCGTCTACGCGCTGGAGCTGGCGGTGCGCGCGACGGTGCCGGAGTGGGGCGGGCAGGGCGTGCGGCTGGCGCTGGAGGAGGGCGTGGTCCTCACCCCCTCCGGGACGTCGTTCCTCGGCTCCCCGCAGCAGGAGCTGTGGACGGTGCCCCCGTCCTGACCGCCGGTCGGCCTACCCGAGCTGGTCGCAGAGATGGCCGACGATCTCCGGCGCCACGACGTCGAACCGCCCGTGGTACTCCTCCGACAGGAGCTCGCCGGTCTCGGGGTCGATGACGAGCACCCACAGCCCGATGGCGTGGGCGCCACCCTCCACCTTGAGGTGGATGCCGGTGCCGAACACGGTCAGCGTGCCGTCGGGATCGACCGTGGTCCGGTCCATGCCCCGGTCGGCGGTCGTGACGGTGCCGCCGGGGCCGGTGAGGGTGATGCTGGAGCTCGGGTGGCCGACGGCCCGGACGAACTCCCCGTTCCGGTCGAGGTGGATGGTCAACCGGAAGTGGCCCTTGGCCGAGCTGGTGACCTCGAAGCCGCACAGAGGACTGAGGTCCGGGTCCTTCTCGACCACGGCCGGGTCGAAGGTCACGTCCACCACCCGATCGGGAGGAATCGCCGCGGGGGTGGCGGCCGCGACCAGGCAGGCGGTGGCGGCCAGCGGGACGAGCAGGCGACACGTCATCGGATCACCCCGTGCTGTCGGCGCGGCGGCCCGTGCCGCCGCGACCGACCGAGGGTGCTCGCCCCGGTGGCGGGAACGCGCGCTCGTCACCGCCGGCCGCGGGCGTCCCGGCTCGTCGGCACGCTCCGTGCCCGGTCCCGTCCCGGTGCAGGGGCCCCGCTGCTACTCCTCGCGTGCCCTGCGTGTCTCCCTGTCGTTCGCCTTCTGGATGGCGTCGACCAGCTCGTCCTTCGTCATCGACGACCGGCCGTGGACGTCGAGCCGGCGGGCGAGGTCCATCAGGTGCTCCTTGGTGGCGTGGGCGTCGACGCCGCCCTTGGTCTCCCGGTCGGTGTCGGCGCCGCCCTCCGCCTGGGCGTCGCTGGGCCCCTTGTGGTCCTTGGGCTCCCAGTGGTCGCCGACCTTCTCGTGGGTGTGCTTGACCGCCGCCCACGCGACCCGGTTGGCCCGCTGCTCGTCGCCGTCGTAGGTCTCGACGGCGGAGTCGTGGGTCTTGGCCCAGGTGCGCTGGGCCTTCTCGTCCGAGCGCTGCAGCGTGCTGGGGATCTCCTCGGCCTTCGCGTCGCCGCTCTTCGTCGTCTTGGGCATGACGGTGGACTACCCCTCCCGGGAGGGCCCGCACGCCCGGGACCTGGGGGGGGGGGGGGCCGGGGGGCGCGGGGGGGCGGGGGGGGGGGGGGGGGGGGGGGGGGGGGGGGGGGGGGGGGCGGCGGGGGGGCGCGGGGGGGGGGTGCGCGGGGGCGCGGGGGCGCCGGGGGGGGGGGGG
>NZ_JBJGYI010000006.1:0-166545 GCF_054049915.1 Geodermatophilus sp. SYSU D00766 | reverse complement strand
CCCGCCGGGCGGGGGGGGCCCGCGGCGGCGGGCCCCGCCGGGACCTGGTGCCCGGAGGGCCGGGCGCCCCCCCCCCGGGGGGGCCGTGGGGGCGGCCCCGCTGCGGTGAGGGAGGACGGGCCGGCGGCTACGGGAGCGTGATCCGGCCCTCGACGGCGGCCAGCGCGATGTCGGTGCGCCAGTGCGCGCCGGCCAGCCGGACGGCGGCCACCCGCTCGTAGGCGGTCTGCCGGGCGGCGGCGAGGTCGGGCCCGGTGGCGGTCACCGCGAGCACCCGCCCGCCGGCCGAGCGGACCGTGCCCCCGGCGTCCACGGCGGTGCCGGCGTGCAGCACGCCCTCGCCGTCGGCACCGGTCACCGGGTCGCCGGTGCGCGGGGCCTCCGGGTAGCCGGGCGCGGCGACGACGACGGTGACGGCGGCACCGGACCGCCAGCGCAGCGGCGGGTGGTCGGCGAGCGTGCCGGTGGCCGCGGCGTGCAGCAGCCCGCCCAGCGGCGTCTCCAGCAGCGGCAGCACGACCTGGGTCTCGGGGTCGCCGAAGCGGGCGTTGAACTCCACCACCCGCACGCCCCGGGAGGTCAGCGCCAGCCCGGCGTAGAGCAGACCGCAGAACGGCTCGCCGCGGCGGCGCATCTCGTCGACCGTCGGCTGCAACACCGTCGCCAGCACCTCGTCGACCAGCCCGGGCGGGGCCCACGGCAGCGGCGCGTACGCGCCCATCCCGCCGGTGTTGGGGCCCGCGTCGCCGTCGTCGCGGCGCTTGGCGTCCTGCGCGGGCAGCAGCGGCAGCACCGTCGTCCCGTCGGTGACGGCGAACAGCGACACCTCCGGGCCGTCGAGGAACTCCTCGACCAGCACCGCACCCCCGGCGTCGAGCACGCGGTGGCCGTGGGCGACGGCGGCGTCCCGGTCGGTGGTGACGACGACGCCCTTGCCGGCCGCCAGCCCGTCGTCCTTGACCACGTACGGCGCCCCGGCCCCGAGATGCAGGGCCTCGTCGAGCGCGGTCTCCAACTCCGCCGGCCCGCCGACCGGCCACGCGCGGGCGGTGGGCACGCCGGCGGCGGCCATCACGTGCTTGGCGAAGGACTTGCTGCCCTCGATCTGCGCGGCCTGCGCCGACGGTCCGAAGCACGCGATCCCGGCGTCGCGGACGGCGTCGGCGGCGCCGGCGACCAGGGGCACCTCGGGGCCGACGACGACGAGGTCGGCGCGCCAGCCGGTGGCCAGCGCCGCCACCGCCACCGGGTCGGCGACGTCGAGCGGCGCGGCCTCGGCGACCCGCGCGGTGCCGGCGTTGCCGGGGGCGCAGGCCAGCGCGGTGACCGCGGGATCGGACGACAGAGCGACGCACAGGGCGTGCTCCCGGGCTCCGGAGCCGACGACGAGCACGCGCACGGACGGCGACCCTACCGACGGAGGGCGCTCCCCTGCCCGGGACGGCCCTCCCGGTGGCACGCTCGGAGGTGGGGGGTGCCCCCGCACGACCGGCCGAGGGGATGGGCCGATGTCCTCGTCGTGGAGGGTGCCGGGACACCGGCCGGCGACACCGCTCCGGCTCCTGGCCGCGGGCGTGGCGGGGTGCCTGCTCGGCGGCTGCACCGCCACGGGCGGTGGTCGGGACACCGCCGGTTCCCCGGCGACGGGGCCGGACTGGCGGGCAGCCAGCTACCGCGTGACGTGCGACGGGATCGTCCCGGACGGCATCCCCGTCACGCTGACCGGCGGGACCGCGCGGGTGTCCGCCGACGGGAGCCGGCCCCCGTACTACGACCACTACGAGGTCCGGTGGGTGACCTCGGCCCGGGGGGACGTCGACGGGGACGGCGAGCCGGATGCTGTCGTGCTGCTGCAGTGTTCGCCGCAGCCGTCCAACGGCGTCGTCGAGGAGGTCCAGGTGTTCGCCGCGTCCGGCGAGCGGCTGGGCCTGCTGCCCAGTCCCCGCACCCTGCGCGAGGCGACGAGCCTGCCGCCGCTCTACGACCCGGCCGGGTTGTCGGTCCGGGACGGCGACATCGTCGCCGCCATGGAGGCCTACGCGCCGGAGGACTCCCACGCCAGCGGCCCGTCGATCCCGATCACCGTGCGCTGGCACTGGGACGGGCAGGGGTTCGTCCGCGTCTCCTGACCCGGACGTATCAGCCACGGAGCGCGACCTCCCCGAGGCTCACCGCACCCTGTTCGGCTGCGAGCGGTACGCGCGGTGCAGCGCGCGGACGCGGGCGTGCTCGGCGGCGCGGGCGCGGGCGTCGGCGCGCAGCTCCTGCCGGCGGGCCTCGGCCTGCAGCTTGCGCCAGCCCAGCAGCCGGGCGGGGTCGAGCCGGCCGTCGTCGATGGCGGCGGCGACCGCGCAGCCGGGCTCGGTGCGGTGCTCGCAGTCGCGGAACCGGCACTGCGCCGCCAGCTCGGCGACGTCGGCATAGGCGGTGTCGACGCCCTCGTCGTCGTAGAGGCCCAGCTCCCGCATGCCGGGGGTGTCGACGAGCAGCCCGCCGCCGGGCAGCAGGTGCAGCTCGCGGGAGGTGGTGGTGTGCCGGCCGCGGCCGTCGGCCTCCCGGACGTCGCGCGTCGGCGCCACCTCGGCGCCGGCCAGCGCGTTGGCCAGGGAGGACTTCCCCACCCCCGAGGGCCCGACCATGGCCGCGGTGCGGCCCTCGCCCAGCAGCGCCCGCAGCGCGTCGAGTCCTTCGCCGGTGTGCGCGCTGACGGCGAGCACGTCGACGCCGATCGCGTCCTCGGCCACCGCGGCCACCGCGGCCGGGACGTCGTCGCACAGGTCGGCCTTGGTGAGCACGACGACCGGCGTCGCCCCGCTCGCCCACGCGACGGCGAGGTAGCGCTCCACCCGCCGCGCCCGTGTCGGCCCGGCCAGCGCGTCGACGACGAGCACCAGGTCGAGGTTGGCGGCCACCACCTGCCCGGCGGAGGTGCGCCCGGCGACGGTGCGGGTGAACGCCGAGCGCCGCGGCAGCACGGCGACGGCGAGCTCCCCGCGCAGCGCCACCCAGTCGCCCACGGCCGGGGAGGCGACGCCGTCGGGGTCGTGCAGCGCCGCGGCGGGGTGCACCCGCCGCTCGCCGTCGGCGGTGAGGACGGTGAGCCGGCCGCGGTCGACGCGGGTCACCCGACCGGGTGACGTCCCGGGGGGCAGGTGGTCCGCTCGGTCGGCCGACCAGCCGATCCTCGAGAGATGCATCACGCGGCGGATGGTCCCGCGCAGGTCAGCGCGGTGTCCTCCCATTTCTCGGCGACGCGCCAGCCGGCGTTCGCCATCCCGACACCTCGCTCGGGTGTTGTGGACGGCATGCACGCGACCGAGTCGCTCGCGACTCCCGCAGCTGCCCGGACCCCGCGCCCCGTCGTCGTCGGCCACCGCGGCGCCTGCGCGTACCGGCCGGAGCACACCACCGCGAGCTACGAGCTCGCGATCGACATGGGCGCCGACCTCATCGAGCCCGACATCGTCGTCTCGGGGGACGGGGCGCTGGTCGTGCGGCACGAGAACGAGCTCTCGCGCACCACCGACGTCGCCACCCGGCCGGAGTTCGCCGACCGCCGCACCACCCGGCGGGTCGGCCGCAAGCGGCGCACCGGCTGGTTCGCCGAGGACTTCACGCTCGCCGAGCTGCGCACGCTGCGCGCCGTCGAGCGCCACCCCGACCTGCGCCCGCTCAACACCGCCTACGACGGCCGCTTCGGCGTGCTCACCCTCGAGGAGGTCGTGGAGCTGGCCCGCCACCGGTCGACGCCGCAGCGGCAGGTGCGGGTGCTGGCCGAGCTGAAGAAGCCGACCTGGTCGGCCGAGCGGGGCCAGCCGATGACCGAGCTGGTCGCCGCCGAGCTGCGCCGCCTCGACGCCGCCTGCCCGGACGGGACCGTGGTCGTGCAGTCCTTCGACGCCGCGGCGCTGCGCCGGCTGCGCGCCGACCTCGGCGACGACGGCCCGACGATGGTCCAGCTGGTCGACACCACGGCCGCCGACGAGCACCTGCTGACCAACGCCGGCCTGCGCGCGGTGTCCACCTACGCCCAGGGCATCGCGCCCAGCGTCGACCACCTCCTGCTGCGCGACGCCGAGGGGGCGCTGCGCGGGGTCTCCGACCTGGTCCGCCGGGCGCACGCGGCGAACCTGCGGGTGGTGCCCTGGACGCTGGCCGCGGAGAACGCGTTCCTGCCGCGCCAGCTGCGCAGCAGCGAGGACCCCGCCGCCGGCGGTGACGTCCGGTCCGCCGCCCGGCTGCTGCTCGCGCTCGGGGTCGACGGCGTCATCACCGACAACCCCGACGTCGTCGTCGCCGCCCGCGCGGAGCTGGACTCGGAGGCCACCCAGCCGCTGCGGGCCCTGACCGCCTGACGCCCGGGACGCCCGCGGCGGCTCGCCGATGATCAGGTGACCTGATCGTGCGGCGTCCTCCCTCACGGTGGGACGTGCGGGAGGACGCCCGGGGATCAGGTCACCTGATCGTGGCGGCTCAGTCGAGCAGGTCGTGCACGACGACGTTCTCGTCGCGCCCGGGCCCCACCCCGATCACGCTGATCCGCGCCCCCGAGAGCTCCTCCAGCCGGCGCACGTAGGTCTGCGCGTTGGCCGGCAGCTCGTCGAAGGACCGGCAGTGCCGGATGTCCTCGAACCAGCCCGGCATGTCCTCGTAGACCGGGGTGGCGTGGTGGAAGCCGGTCTGCGTCATCGGCATCTCCTCGTGCCGGACGCCGTCGACGTCGTAGGCGACGCAGATCGGCACCGTCTCCAGGCCCGAGAGCACGTCGAGCTTGGTGAGGAAGTAGTCGGTGATCCCGTTGACCCGGCTGGCGTACCGGGCGACGACGGCGTCGAACCAGCCGCAGCGCCGGTCGCGGCCGGTGGTGACGCCGACCTCGCCGCCGACCTTGCGCAGGTGCTCGCCGTTGGCGTCGAACAGCTCCGTCGGGAACGGGCCCGAGCCCACCCGGGTCGTGTAGGCCTTGAGGATCCCGACCACACGGGAGATGCGGGTCGGGCCGATCCCGCTGCCGGTGGCCGCCCCGCCCGCGGTCGGGTTCGACGACGTCACGAACGGATAGGTGCCGTGGTCGACGTCGAGCAGGGTGCCCTGCGAGCCCTCCAGCAGCACCCACTCGCCGGCGTCGAGCGCGTTCGCCAGCAGCAGGCGGGTGTCGGCGATGCGGTCCCGCAGCTGCTCGGCGTAGCCGGCGTACTCCTCGACCACGTCGTCGACGTCGATGGCCTTGCGGTTGTAGACCTTGACCAGCACCTGGTTCTTCTCGACCAGGGTGCCCTCGAGCTTCTGCCGCAGGATCGACAGGTCGAGCAGGTCGGCCACCCGGATGCCGGTGCGGGCCACCTTGTCGCCGTAGGCGGGGCCGATGCCGCGGCCGGTGGTGCCGATCTTGCGCTTGCCGAGGAACCGCTCGGTGACGCGGTCCAGCGCCCGGTGGTGCGGCATGATCAGGTGCGCGTCGGCCGAGATCACCAGCCGGGAGGTGTCCACGCCGCGCTCCTCGAGCCCGGCGAGCTCCCCGATGAGCACCTGCGGGTCGACGACGACGCCGTTGCCGATCACCGGGGTGCACCCGGGCGTGAGGATGCCCGACGGGATCAGGTGCAGGGCGTAGCGCTCGCCGTCGGGGGTGATGACGGTGTGCCCGGCGTTGTTGCCCCCCTGGTAGCGGACCACGTAGGGCACCCGCCCCCCGAGGAGGTCGGTGGCCTTGCCCTTGCCCTCGTCGCCCCACTGGGCGCCGATCAGCACGACTGCCGGCATCTCGCTGTCGTCCCCCTCAGGACTCGTCACCGGCGGTGGACCGGCTGGCAGGTGGCAGGGTATCGGCATGTCCCTCGTCGAGTTCGACCTGCGCGGTCTCGCGCCCGGGCAGGAGCCCGGGCGCGCCGCCGTCTCGGGCGCGGCCGACGCCGGTGCGCTGCTCGTGCGCGGGCCGGTCCCGGCGCTGTCGGCGGTGCTCGCCGCGCTGCACAGGGCCAGCCGGACCGCCGAGGTGCCGGTGTCCTGGGAGCCGGCCGAGGACCCCTCCTCCCGGGGGCTGGCCCGTGACCTGGGGATCGGCACGGGGGACGAGCGGGAGCTGTCGCTGGTGCGCGACGACCACGGCGGGGTGCTGCTGCACCACGGGCGCTACGAGGCCGCCGAGCGCGGGCGCCTGCCGCTGGCCGCGCGACTGGGCGTGCAGGCCCACCACGACGACGCCCGGGTCGCCGACGGGACGGTCGCCCGCATCGACGTGCGGCCCGACTGGGGCGCGGTCGACACGATCCGCGTCGTCGTCTCCCCGCAGCTCATGCGCCCGCCGCGGCGCAGCACCGGCCGGGCGCTGCAGCTGGCCAGCGACCCCGCGCAGGTCACCCGCGACGGCGTCGTGTTCCCGCGGCCGGTGACGCGGTGGACCTGGTACGCCGACGACCGCGTCCGCTGGCGGCTGCGTCCCTGACGGGCCCCCGCGCTCCCCGGGGCACGCCGGGTCGCCGTCGTGGACACTGGGAGGGCCCCAGCCCGAGGAGGCCCCGCTGCGCCCCTGTCCGGTGACCCGGTGACCGTCGACCGGCTGCCCTTCACACGGGTCGCACCGCCGCGCCGGCGGGTCGTCGACCGCGTCCTCGCCCGGCCCAGCACCGCCGCCGTGCTCGGGCTCGCCGTCGTCGTCGTGGTCTTCGGGGTGCGGGTGCCCGAGCTGCTCACCCCGGAGGGCCTCGCCGGCGTCCTCGACGCGGCGGCGCTGCTGGGCATCGGCGGGGTCATGGTGGCGCTGCTGCTGGTGGGCGGCCACTTCGACGTGTCGATCGGCACGGTCACCGTGGGGAGCGCCACCCTCACCGGGGTGCTCGCCGGGCCGATGGAGTGGGGCATCTGGCCGGCGCTGGCCGTCTCGCTGGCCGCCTCGCTGGCCGTGGGGCTGGCCAACGGCTGGCTGGTCGTGCGCACCGGGCTGCCGAGCTTCCTGGTCACCCTGGCCACGGCGCTGGTGGTGCAGGGCACGACGGTGTCGGCGCTGCCGCTGGTGGCCGGGGCCCCCCGCATCACCGGCCTGGACCAGGCGCCCGGGTGGTCGTCGGCGTCGGCGCTGTTCGGGTCGACGGTGGAGGTCGGCGGCGGCGTGTTCCCGGTCGCGCTGCTGTGGTGGCTCGCCGTCACCGCCCTCGCGGGCTGGCTGCTGTGGCGCACCCGTTTCGGCAACGACGTGCTGGCGATGGGCGGGTCCCGGCGGGCGGCGCGCGAGCTCGGCGTGCCGGTCCGGCGCACGACGCTGGTCCTCTTCCTGCTCACCGCCGCCGCGGGCTGGCTGGTGGGCACGCTGGCGCTGGTGCCGGTGGCCAGCGTCGCGGCGACGCCGTCGCTGGCCACCGCGATCGACTTCGTCGTCGTGGCCGTGATCGGCGGCTGCCTGCTGACCGGCGGCTACGGCTCGATGGCCGGTGCGGCGGTGGGCGCGCTGCTGTACGCCGTCGCCCGCCGCGGGGTGGAGCTGTCGGGCTGGGACCCGCGCTGGTCGCAGGTCCTGCTCGGCGTGCTGCTGCTGGTCGCGCTGCTGGTCGGAGGGGTGGTGCGCGGCCGGCTGCGGGCCGCGCCGCGGTCATGAGCACGGTCGTGAGCGCGCCCCCGGTCCTGGAGCTGCGCCGGCTGTCGGTCCGCTACGGCGGGGTGCCCGCGCTCGACCGGGTCGACGTCGCCCTCGACGGCGGCCGGATCACCTGCGTCCTCGGGGAGAACGGCTCCGGGAAGTCGACGCTGGTGGCGGTGCTGTCGGGGCTGCGCCGGCACGACGACGGCGACCTGCTCCTCGACGGCGCCCCGGTGCGCTTCCGCACCCCGCGGGACGCGCGCGGGGCCGGCATCGCCACGGTGTGGCAGGACCTCGCCGTCGCGCCGCTGCTGTCGGTGTGGCGCAACCTGTGTCTGGGCGCCGAGCCCACCCGCGGGCGGTGGCCGCTGCGCCGCCTCGACGTCGACGCCGCCCGCGAGACCACCGTGCGGGCGCTCGAGCGCGTCGGCGTCACCGGCGTTGACCCCGACCAGCCGGTCAACTCCCTGCAGCCCGGCGCCCGGCAGAGCCTCGCCATCGCCCGCGCGGTCCACTACGGCGCCCGGGCGCTGGTGCTCGACGAGCCCACCGAGCCGATGACCATCGCGCAGCACACGCTGGTCGGGCAGGCGGTGCTCGGTGCGCGGGCGCGCGGTCTCGCCGTCGTCCTGGTGACGCACAACCCGCGCTACGCCCACCTGGTCGGGGACCGGTTCCTGCTGCTGGCGCGCGGCCAGGTGGCCGGCGACCTCACCCGCGCCGACGTCGACGCCGACGACCTCACCCGGCTCATGGCCGGCGGCGAGGAGCTCACCGCCCTGACCACCCGGCTGCAGGAGCTGCACCCGGAGCTCGGCGAGCGCTGACCTCCGTGCCCGTCCGCGGACGTGCACGGAGGTCGGGACAGGCGATCAGGTGAAGACGCTGACGCCTCCGGGGCCCACGAGCAGCCCGACGACGATCAGGACGATGCCCCACAGCAGTTGCCCGCGGACGATCGCCAGGACGCCGGCGATGACGAGGACGACGGCCAGGATCCAGAGCAGTGTGGCCACGTGCCACCTCCCGAGAGGCGCGTCCCGGACGGACGCTGAGGTCACGGAGTGTGCTCCCGGACCGGGCGTTCCGCCTGGTGAGCGCACGACGTCCGCCGGACGTCCCCCGTTCCGGTGACGCCGGGTCACGTCCCCCGGCACCACGGGGCCGCCGGGCGGGGTCGGTCAGGGCGCGAGGCTGGGGTCGCAGTCGCGCAGCAGCTGGGTGCAGCGCTCCTGCTCGTCGACCTCGCCGATCGCCTCGGCCGCCCGCGCCAGCACGATGACGCAGCGCAGGAAGCCCCGGTTGGGCTCGTGCGACCACGGCACCGGGCCGTGGCCCCGCCAGCCGTTGCGGCGCAGCGCGTCCAGCCCGCGGTGGTAGCCGGTGCGGGCGTAGGCGTAGGCCTCGACGGTGTCGGGGAGCGCCCGCTCGGGACGGTCGATCGCCGCCTCCGCCAGCGCGGCCCACGCCGCGCTCGCCGTGGGGTGGTGCGCGGCGACCTCGGCCGGCGGGTCGCCCGCGGCGAGCTCCCTCTCCGCCTCCGGGTTCCCGGGCAGCAGCGTGGCCGGCGGCTCGCCGAGCAGGTTCTGGTGGGAGTGCGTCATGGGTCAGGCGCTCGGCGACTGGCCGGCCGACAGCAGGTCCTCGCACGCCTCGACGACGCGGGCGGCCATGCCGGTCTCGGCCAGCTTCATGTAGGAGCGCGGGTCGTAGGCCTTCTTGTTGCCGACCTCGCCGTCGACCTTGAGCACGCCGTCGTAGTTGCCGAACATGTGCCCCACGATGGGGCGGGTGAAGGCGTACTGGGTGTCGGTGTCGACGTTCATCTTCACCACGCCGTAGGACAGCGCCTCGCGGATCTCCGACTGCAGCGAGCCCGAGCCGCCGTGGAAGACGAAGTTGAACGGCTTGCTGCCCTCGGGCAGGCCGAGCTCCTGCGACACGACCTCCTGGCCCTGCTGGAGGATCTCCGGCCGCAGCTTGACGTTGCCCGGCTTGTAGACGCCGTGGACGTTGCCGAAGGTGGCCGCGAGCAGGTAGACGCCGCGCTCACCGAGGCCGAGCGCCTTGGCGGTGGCCACGAAGTCGCCGGGGGCGGTGTAGAGCTTCTCGTTGATGTCGTGGGCGACGCCGTCCTCCTCACCGCCGACGACGCCGATCTCGAGCTCGAGGACGATCTTCGCCGCGGCGCACTTGTCGATGAGCTCCTCGGCGATCTGCAGGTTCTCCTCCAGGTCGATCGCCGAGCCGTCCCACATGTGCGACTGGAACAGCGGCGCCTGCCCGGCGTCGACCCGGTCCTTCGACAGCGCGATGAGCGGCCGGACGTAGGAGTCGAGCTTGTCCTTGGGGCAGTGGTCGGTGTGCAGCGCCACGTTGACCGGGTACTTCTCGGCGACGACGTGGGCGAACTCGGCGAGCGCCACCGCCCCGGTGACCATGTCCTTGACCCGGGTGCCCGAGCCGAACTCGGCGCCGCCGGTGGAGAACTGGATGATCCCGTCGCTGCCGGCGTCGGCGAAGCCGCGCAGCGCGGCGTTGACGGTCTCGGACGAGGTGCAGTTGATCGCCGGGTAGGCGAAGCCGCCCTCCTTCGCCCGGCTGATCATGTCGGCGTAGACCTCGGGGGTCGCGATGGGCATCCGGGCACTCCTGTCGATCGACGCGGGTCGCGGTCAGTATCCCGTGCCCGCCGCACGCCGGACAGGCCCCCGTCTCAGGCCCGCCGGCGCAGCACCTTCCCCGGGTTGAGCAGCCCGGCCGGGTCGAGGGCGTCCTTGATGCGCCGGTGCACGTCGAGGGAGACCGCGCCGACCTCCCGCTCGAGCCACCCGACCTTGAGCGACCCGATGCCGTGCTCGCCGGTCACCGTGCCGCCCAGGCCCAGCCCGAGCTCGAGGATGTCGTCGAAGGCGGCGAAGGCCCGGGTGCGCTGGTCGGGGTCGGCCGGGTCGAAGCAGATGGTCGGGTGCATGTTGCCGTCGCCGGCGTGCCCGACGACGCCGATGGTCAGCCCGCGGGCGACGGCGATCGCGTCGCAGCCGTCGAGGAACGCCGCGATGTGCGAGCGGGGGACGGCGACGTCGTCGATGAGGGTGGTGCCCAGCCGCTCGAGCGCGGGCAGCGCCATGCGGCGGGCGGCGAGCAGCAGGTCACCCTCGGCCGGGTCGTCGGTGGTGTGCACCAGGTCGGCCCCGGCCTCGCGGCACAGCCCCGCCAGCGCCTCGATCTCGGCGAGCGCGGCCGCTCCCCCGCTGTCGGACTGGGCGACCAGCAGCGCGTGCGCATCGCGGTCGAGGTCGGCGTGCAGCAGGTCGTCGACGGCGCAAATGCAGGTGTTGTCCATGACCTCCAGCAGGCTCGGCACCAGCCCGGAGGTGACCACCCGCTCGACGACCTCGCCGGTCTGCGCGGTGGTGGCGAAGGTGGCCACCAGCGTCACCGGCCGCTGCGGTGCCGGCCGCAGCGCCAGCGTGGCCTCGGTGATGACGCCGAGCGTGCCCTCGGAGCCGACGAACAGCCGGGCCAGGTCGTAGCCGGCGACGCCCTTCACGGTGCGCCGTCCGGTGCGCAGCACCTGCCCGTCGGCGAGCACGACCTCCAGGCCGAGCACGTAGTCGGTGGTCACGCCGTACTTGACGCAGCACAGGCCGCCGGAGTTGGTGGACAGGTTGCCGCCGATCGTGCACCAGTCGTAGCTCGACGGGTCCGGGGGATAGAACAGCCCGGACCCGGCGACGACGTCGCGCAGCGCCTTGTTGACCACGCCGGGCTGCACGACGGCGAGGCGGTCGGCGGGCGAGACCTCCAGGACGGCGTCCATGCGGGTCATCACCATGGTCACCGCGCCGTCGACGGCGTTGCTCGCCCCGGCCAGTCCCGAGCCGGCACCGCGCGGGACCACCGGGACGCCGTGCCGGGAGGCGATCCGCATGACCGCGGCGACCTCCTGCGTGTTCCGCGGGAAGACGACGGCGGCGGGCGTGCCGGCCTCGGCGAGCATCGCCTGGTCGCGGGCGTAGGCGGCGGTGACGTCGGGGTCGGTGCGGACGCCGTCGGCACCCAGGGCCGCGGTGAGCTCGTCGACCCAGGCGGTGGCGAGTGTGGTCACGCTCACACGGTACGGCGGGCGGTGCCGGGATCAGGTGACCTGATCGTCGGGCGTCCTCCCTCACGGTGGGCGGTGCGGGAGGACGCGCCGCGGTGCGGGAGGACGTGCTGCGGTGCGGGAGGACGTGCTGCGGTGCGGGAGGACGTGCTGCGGTGCGGGAGGACGTGCTGCGGTGCGGGAGGACGTGCTGCGGTGCGGGAGGACGCCGGGTCAGTCCAGGCCGAGGTCGGCGAGCTCGAACGCGGCGCGGTACTCCAGCCCCGCGGCCTCGACGGCGGCCCGCCCGCCGCGGTCGACCACCACGGCGACGGCGATCACCTCGGCGCCGGCCTCCTGCAGCGCCTCGACCGCGGCCAGCGGGCTGCTGCCGGTGGTGGAGACGTCCTCGACGACGAGCACCGTCCGCCCCTCGACGTCGGGGCCCTCGATCCGGCGCTGCAGCCCGTGCGCCTTGCCGCTCTTGCGGACCACGCACGCGTCGAGGAAGCCCTCGCCGGCGGCCGCGGCGTGCAGCATCGCCGTCGCCACCGGGTCGGCGCCCAGGGTGAGCCCGCCGACGACGTCGTAGCGCAGGTCGCCGGTGAGCTGGCGCATCACGCGGCCGACCAGCGGGGCGCCCTCGTGGTGGAGGGTCAGCCGGCGCATGTCGACGTACCAGTCGGCCTCCCGCCCCGAGGACAGCGTGACGCGCCCGCGGACGACGGCCAGGTCGACGACCAGCTCGCGCAGGCGGTCGCGGTCGGGGTGCTGCTGCATGGACAGCGACCCTACGCAGCCGGCCGGCCCGGCTCCCCCCGTGGGAGCCGGACCGGCCGGGGCTGGGGTGCGGGGCTCCGTCAGGCGGTGGGGGCCAGCACCTGGTCGACGATGTAGACGGTCGCGTTCGCCGTCTGCACGTTGCCGCAGACGACGTTCGCCGGGGTGCCGGTGACGGTCTGCGCGACCGTGAACGCCTCGCCGGAGCCCTCGATGGTGACCTCGTCACCGGCGACGGTGGTGTGCGTGCCGGCCAGCTGGTCCGGGGAGAGCCGGCCCGGGATGACGTGGTGGGTGAGGATCTGGGTCAGCTGCGCGTTGTCGGCCAGCACCGCCTGCAGCTGGTCCTGCGGGATCGCCTCGAACGCCGGGTTGGCCGGGGCGATGACGGTGATGTCCGGCGTGGTGTTCAGCGTGTCGACCAGGTTGGCCTGCGTCACCGCCTGCACCAGCGTGGTCAGCACCGGGTTGTTGCTGGCGGCGGTGGCGACCGGGTCGTCGGTCATGCCGGCGAAGCTGCCCTCGCCGTCGGCCGGGACCGAGGAGCAGGCGGCGCCGAAGGGCTCGTCCGTGGCGGGCTCGGCCGCCGGGCTGCTGCTCTCCGCCGCGTCCGAGCTCCCCATCGAGTCCGCGGAGGACGACGAGCTGCCGGCGTCGGGGTCCGAGCTGTCGGTGGCGCCGGCGTCGTCGGAGCTGCAGGCGCTCAGGGTGACGGCGAGGGTGGAGGCGGTGGCCAGCAGGAGGCCGCGGGTCAGGCTGTTCTTCGTCACGGTCGGGATGCTCCTCGGTCGTCGTGCTCGTCCGTCCGGGGACCGGGTGGTCCCCGCGGTGGTCCCTCCCGACCCGTTCGAGGGGTCGGGAGAGGCGTCTGCGGCGCAGGTGGCCGAGACGGGCTCGGGGGGTGTACTGCCCGGCCGGCGGGGGCCGGCCGGGCGGGGACCGCTACCTCGCGATCACCCGGGTGGAGTGCAGGCCGCTGGCCCCGTCGGGGAAGGGCCGGGCGCGCTCCTCGGTCTGCACCTCGCCGTCGGCCGTGGTGGCCCGGACGGTGAGCTGGTAGGAGCCGGGGGCGAAGTCGTGGGGCAGCACCCACTGCCGCCACACGTCGACGCCGGCCTGCGGGGCGAGCTCGGCCTCGCGCCACTCGCCGTCGTCGACCCGGACCTCGACGCGGGCGATGCCGCGCCCCTGGGCCCAGGCCACCCCGGCGATCGGCCGGCGGCCGGCGGGGAACGGGCGCAGCGGGGCGGGGGTGTCGATGCGCGAGGCCACCTTGACGGGCCCCTGCGCGGCCCAGTCGCGCTCCACCCAGTAGGCGTCGAAAGCGTCGAACGTGGTGGCCTCGATCGAGGTCAGCCACTTGCAGGCCGAGACGTAGCCGTACAGGCCCGGGACGACCATCCGGACGGGGAAGCCGTGCTCGACCGGCAGCGGCTCGCCGTTCATCCCGAAGGCCAGCATCGCGTTCTCGACGTCGAGGGCCGCACGGGTCGGGGTGCCGATGGTCATCCCGTCGGAGGAGCGGCAGACGAGCTGGTCGGAGTCGGCGGAGACGCCGTTCTCGCGGAGCAGGGCGCCCAGCGGGACGCCGGTCCAGCGGGCGGTGCCGGCGAGGCCGCCGCCGACCTCGTTGGAGACGCAGGTGAGCGTGACGTCGCGCTCGACGACGTCGTCGCGGTCGAAGAGGTCGGCCAGCGTGTAGCTGCGCGGCGCGTCGAACATCCCGGTGAGGGTCAGCCGGTAGTCGGCCGGCCGGATCTGCGGGACGGTGATCGCGGTGTCGACCCGGTAGAAGTCGCGGTTGGCGGTGAACAGCGGGGTGAGACCGTCGACGCGCTCGGCGAGGTCCGCGCCGGGGGGCAGGGCCGGTGCCGGGGACGACGCCGTGGGCAGGACCAGGCCGCCGCGGTCGGTGCTCACGTCGAAGCGGCGCCGCAGCAACCGGCCGCCGCCGCCGGTGACCGCGGCCGCGGCGAGCGTGACACCGCCGGTGACGACGAAGCGGCGGCGGTCCATGCCGGCGCCCTTGCGGTCGGCCATGGCGAGGGCGCCGCGCAGCCGCTCGAGGACGGCGTCGTCGGGAGCGGCCCGCTCCCCGCCCGGCACGGTCAGGGGGGCGAGAAGCAGCAGGAGGGCGACGGTCCCGGCGAGCGCGCCTCCCGCCGAGGGCAGCGCGTCGAGCAGGGCCCCGGACGGACGGCTGACCGCGGCGAGGGCGCCGATGGCCCCGAACAGCGCGATCCCGGCGATCCCGGCGGCGCGCGAGCGCAGCGCGACCACGCCGACGAGCAGCGCGTACACGGCGACGAGCACCAGCGTGCCGACGACGAGGGCGACCTTGTCGTCCTCACCGAAGGTGCTGACGGCGAACTGCTTGACCGGCTCGGGGACCAGGGTGATGACCGTGTCGCCGACCGCGACGACGGGCGAGGACGTCGGCCCGACGAGGCCGGCCACGAGCTCGGCGACGCCGAGGGCGACGGCGGCGGCCAGCAGGCCGGCGAGCGCGGCGAGCAGCCGGCGCCGGCCGCGGCCGGCGGCGGGGCGGGCCCTGTCCGGTCCGGTGGCCGGCGCGGGGGCCTGCTCGGTGGTGGTCACGCCCGGGGTTCGGGACGGCACGGCGAGCGGTTCACCGCGTCCGGTCACGATGCGGTAACGGGCCCGCCGCCTCCCCGGGAGGGGGGTCGGCGGGCCCGGGAGCCGTGCGGTCAGCGGCTGCGGGCGCGCTGCCAGCCGCGGTAGCGGTACCACGCGTTGGCCGGCTTGGCCGCGAGCGCGACGATGCCGACGACGACGAGCACCGTCTGCACGAGGGACAGCACGGTGAGCAGGCCGCTGGTGCCGGTGGCCCCGCCGGCCAGGCCGACCAGACTCGAGAGGACGGCCAGGCCGCCCAGGACCCACAGCACGATCCGCGCCCAGTTGCGGCCCTGCCAGGCGAACCAGATGAACAGCAGCTGCAGCCCGACGAAGACCAGCGCGAAGACGACGCTGGCGGTGATCACACCGGCGCTGGTGGCGTCGCTGACGCCCTGGTAGTCGGCCGGGTCGAGCCCCTGGTCGACCAGCGCCTGGTCGACGAGCTCGTCGAACTGGGCGAAGGTGACGATCGCGCCGAGGACGCCGAGCAGGGTGCTGGCCAGCCACGCGCCGACGCCGAGCTTCACCGCCTGGGGTCGCTCGACCGGCGCCGGGGCGCCCCACGAGTCGGGTGCGGCCGGCGCGGAGCCGTAGCCGCCGTAGGGGGCCTGGCCGTACGGCTGCTGACCGTACGGCTGCTGGCCCGGAAGCGGCTCCCAGCCCTGCGGGCCCTGTCCTGCGGTCATCGCGGTGCGTCTCCTCCGTGTCGGTGCTCGGCGGGGATCATGATCGACCGGGCGGTGCCCGGCCAGCACCCCCGACACGCGAGGGGCCCGCCGCCCTCCCCTGGGGGAGGACGGCGGGTCCCGGTGAGGCCCTGCCACGGCCTCCTCGCTCTAGGCGCGGGTGACGGTCAGCCCGGTGTCTGCCGCGTCCCCGGCCAGGTCGGCCGGCCAGTCGACGACGACGCCGTCGCCGTCGCGGATCTCGCCGGCCAGCAGCGCCCGCGCCAGCGGGTCGCCGATGGCCGACTGGACCAGCCGCCGCAGCGGGCGGGCGCCGTAGACGGGGTCGAACCCGTTGAGCGCGAGCCACTCGCGGGCGGCGTCGGTGACGGTCAGCGTCAGCCGGCGCGCGGCCAGCCGGCGGGCGAGCACGCCGACCTGGATGTCGACGATCCCGGCCAGCTCGTCGCTGCCCAGCGCCCGGAAGACGACGACGTCGTCGAGGCGGTTGAGGAACTCCGGCTTGAAGTGCGACCGGACGACGTCCATGACCGCCGCGCGGCGGGCCTCCTCGGGCAGCGACTGGTCCGCGATGACCTGCGAGCCGAGGTTCGACGTCAGGATCAGGATGGTGTTGCGGAAGTCCACCGTCCGCCCCTGGCCGTCGGTGAGCCGGCCGTCGTCGAGCACCTGCAGCAGCACGTCGAAGACGTCGGGGTGCGCCTTCTCCACCTCGTCGAGCAGCACCACGGTGTAGGGCCGCCGCCGGACCGCCTCGGTGAGCTGGCCGCCGGCCTCGTAGCCGACGTAGCCCGGGGGCGCCCCGACCAGGCGGGCCACCGAGTGCTTCTCGGAGTACTCGCTCATGTCGATGCGGACCATCGCCCGCTCGTCGTCGAACAGGAACTCCGCCAGCGCCTTGGCCAGCTCGGTCTTGCCGACGCCGGTGGGGCCGAGGAACAGGAAGGACCCGGTCGGCCGGTCGGGGTCGGCGATGCCCGACCGCGCGCGGCGGACGGCGTCGGACACCGCGCGGACGGCGTCGGGCTGGCCGACGACCCGCCGGCCGAGCTCCTCCTCCATCCGCAGCAGCTTCGCCGTCTCGCCCTCGAGCAGCCGGCCGGCGGGGATGCCGGTCCAGGCCTGGACGACCTCGGCGATGTCGTCGGGGCCGACCTCCTCCTTGAGCATCGACTCGCCGGTCTTCACCGACTCCTCGGCCGCGGTCAGCGAGCGCTCGAGCTCGGGCAGCCGGCCGTAGCGCAGCTCGGCGGCGCGGGCCAGGGCGCCGTCGCGCTCGGCGCGCTCGGCCTCGGTGCGGACGGTCTCGAGCTCCTCCTTGATCCGCTGGATGCGCTCGATCGCCGACTTGTCCTGCTGCCAGCGGGCGGTGAGCTCGTCGAGCTGCTGGCGCCGGTCGGCCAGGTCGGCGCGCAGCGCCGCCAGCCGGTCCTGCGAGGAGGGGTCCTCCTCCTTGGCCAGCGCCATCTCCTCGATCTCCATGCGGCGCACGGCGCGCTCGACCTCGTCGACCTCGACCGGCCGGCTGTCGATCTCCATGCGCAGCCGGCTGGCGGCCTCGTCGACCAGGTCGATCGCCTTGTCGGGGAGGAAGCGAGCCGTGACGTACCGGTCCGACAGGGTGGCGGCGGCGACGATCGCGGCGTCGGTGATCCGCACGCCGTGGTGGACCTCGTAGCGCTCCTTGAGCCCGCGCAGGATGCCGATCGTGTCCTCGACCGAGGGCTCGCCGACGAAGACCTGCTGGAAGCGGCGCTCCAGCGCCGGGTCCTTCTCGATGTGCTCGCGGTACTCGTCGAGGGTCGTGGCGCCGACCATGCGCAGCTCGCCGCGGGCGAGCATCGGCTTGATCATGTTGCCGGCGTCCATGGCGGAGTCGCCGGTGGCCCCGGCGCCGACGATGGTGTGCAGCTCGTCGATGAAGGTGACGACCTCGCCCTCGGACTCGGCGATCTCCTGCAGGACGGCCTTGAGCCGCTCCTCGAACTCCCCGCGGTACTTGGCACCGGCGACCATGCTCGCCAGGTCCAGGGCCATCAGCCGCTTGCCCTTGAGGCTCTCGGGCACGTCGCCGGCCACGATCCGCTGCGCCAGGCCCTCGACGATCGCGGTCTTGCCGACGCCGGGCTCGCCGATGAGGACGGGGTTGTTCTTCGTGCGGCGGGAGAGCACCTGCACGACGCGGCGGATCTCGGTGTCCCGGCCGATGACCGGGTCGATCTTGCCGTCCCGCGCGCGCTCGGTGAGGTCGACGGCGTACTTCTCCAGCGCCTGGAAGGTGCTCTCCGGGTCGGCTGTGGTGACCTTGCGGGTGCCGCGGACGGTGCGGAAGGCGGCCAGCAGCGCGTCGCGGGTGGCGCCGGCGCTGGTCAGCACGGCACCGGCCTCGCCGTCGGAGCCGGCCAGCCCGACGAGCAGGTGCTCGGTGGAGACGTACTCGTCGCCCAGGGCGCTGGCCTGCTCACCGGCGGCGTTGACCACGCGCAGCAGCTCCCGCGAGGGTGAGGGCGCGGCGACGGTGGCGCCGCTGACGCTGGGCATGCGGCGCAGGGCGGCCTCGGCCTTGGCCCGGACGTCGGCCGGGTCGGCGCCCACGGCGCTGAGCAGGGGGCCGGCGATGCCGTCGGTCTGCTGCAGCAGCGCGACGAGCAGGTGCAGGGGCTCCAGCGCCGCCTGCCCCCGGTCGACCGCCAGCCGCTGGGCGGCCGCGAACGCCTCCTGCGAACGGGTGGTCAGCTTGCTCTCCATGGTGGGTCCGGATGGTCCTCTCGTCGGGTCGCCGGGACGGTCCCGGCGCAACGGCGTGTCGAGGGGTCCAACGGCCGGGAGGTTGAGTCTGTTCCACTCAACTCCGGATCGTGCGCGCTCGGTGGTGACGGCGCCAATCCGGCACAACTGCATGCCGCGCGACCTTCTGGTCCCTACACTCGGAACATGGAACAGACGAGCGTGGAGGGCCGCCTCCCCGCGCCGAGCGTGGCCCTGGACGACCAGCTGTGCTTCGCGCTCTACGCGGCGTCGCGAGCGATGACGGCCCGGTACCGGCCGATGCTCGAGGACCTCGGCCTCACCTATCCGCAGTACCTGGTGATGATGCTGCTGTGGGAGGAGGACCAGCAGACCGTGGGCCAGCTCGGCCAGCGGCTGGCCCTCGACAGCGGCACGCTCTCGCCCCTCCTCAAGCGGCTGACCGCCGCCGGCCTGGTCACCCGTCACCGCCGGGTGGAGGACGAGCGCTCCGTGGCGATCGCCCTCACCGACGCCGGGCGTGCGCTGCGCGACCGGGCCTACGCCATCTCGCAGGACATGATCTGCGCGCTGCGGATGGACGTGGACCAGTTCTCCGACCTCAAGCAGACGCTCAACGTGCTCACCCAGCGCGTCAGCGAGCCCCCGCGGGGTCGGTGACCGGTCCCCGGTGGGTCGCGCGCCGTCCACCGGGGTAGGGCCGCGGGGTCCGGGCCGGCAGCAGTCGCCGGCTCCCCGTCCCCCGGAAGGCAGCCATGCCCACCCGTACCGCACGCACCGCCTGGAACGGCACCCTCGAGCAGGGCTCGGGGCAGGTCGAGCTGTCCAGCTCGAAGGTCGGCACGTTCGAGGTCAACTTCCCCAAGCGCGCGGCCGACGACGCCGGCGGCACGACCAGCCCGGAGGAGCTGATCGCCGCGGCCCACTCGGCCTGCTTCGCGATGGCGCTGTCCAACGAGATCGGCAAGGCCGGGGGCGACCCGCAGTCCCTGGAGATCAGCGCCGACGTCACGCTCGGCCAGAAGGACGGCGCGCCGCACATCACGCGGATCGCGCTGACCGTCCGCGGCGAGGTCGAGGGCCTCGACGCCGACGGCTTCGAGAAGGCCGCCCAGGCGGCCAAGGCCGGGTGCCCGGTCAGCAAGGCCCTCGCCGGGGTCGACGACATCACCCTGGACGCCGCGCTGGAGTCCTGAGGCGGGACGACGGAGGCCCGCTCCCCGGGTGGGGAAGCGGGCCTCCGTCGTGTGAGCGCCGTCGGGTGGAGGCGCCGGGTCAGGCGGCCTCGGCCACCGGCTCGGCCTCGCGGGCCAGCCGCTCCTCGCCGCTCTCGGTCCGCAGCGCGACCTCGCGGACCAGCAGGATGGCCACGACGGCGACCACCGCGATGACCGCGGAGACGAGGAAGATCCGGCCGGTCGCGTCGCCGTAGGAGACGCGGATGAGCTCCTGGATGGCCGGCGGGGCGTCCTTGAGGTCTGCCAGGCCGACGCCGCCCGAGCCGCCGCCGGCCGCGGCCGCCTCCGGCGGCAGGCCTGCGGTGATCAGGTCGGTCACCCGGCTGCTGAGCACCGCACCGAGGACCGAGACGCCGATGGTGCCGCCGAGGCTGCGGAAGAACGCCACCGCCGACGACGCCGCACCCAGGTCGTTCGCGGCCACGGTGTTCTGCACCGCGAGCACGAGGTTCTGCATGGTCATGCCGATGCCGACGCCGAGCACGAAGAGGAAGACGCCGAGCAGGACCATGTCGGTCTCGTGGTCGATGGTCGACAGCAGGCCGAACCCGGCGACGACGAGCAGCGAGCCGGCGACCAGGTACCGCTTCCACCGGCCGTAGCGGGTGATGAGCAGGCCCGAGACGGTCGAGGACAGCAGCAGCCCCCCGACCATCGGGATGGTGAGCAGGCCGGCCGCCGTCGGGGAGTAGCCGCGGGAGATCTGCAGGTACTGGCCGAGGAAGACCGTCGAGCCGAACATCGCCACACCGATCGCGACGCTGGCCACGATGGCGAGGGTCGTCGTCCGGTCGCGGAACAGCCGCAGCGGGACGATCGGCTCGACCGCCCGCAGCTCGGTCACCACGAAGGCGACGACGGCGAGGGTGCTGCCGGTGAGGAACAGCGCCGTCTCGACCGAGGCCCACGCGAACCGGTCACCGGCGAGGGTGACCCAGATGAGCAGCCCCGAGACGCCGGCGGTGAGGAACGTGGCGCCGAGGTAGTCGATGCGGACCCGGCGCCTGGTCACCGGCAGGTGCAGCGTGCGCTGCAGCAGCACCAGCGCCACCGCGGCGAAGGGCACGCCCACGTAGAAGCACCAGCGCCAGCCCAGCCAGCTGGTGTCGACCAGCAGGCCGCCGAGCAGCGGGCCGCCGACGGTGGCCACGGCCATGACGGCGCCGAGCAGGCCGGAGTACCGGCCGCGCTCGCGGGGGCTGATCATCGCGGCCATCGCGATCTGCACCAGCGCCTGCAGGCCGCCGAGGCCCAGGCCCTGCAGCACCCGCCAGCCGATGAGCGTGCCGACCGACTGGGACAGGCCGGCCAGCATCGAGCCGACGATGAAGACCACGATGGAGAGCTGGATCAGCAGCTTCTTGCTGAACAGGTCGGCGAGCTTGCCCCAGATCGGCGTGGACGCCGTCGAGGCGAGCAGGGTGGCGGTGACCACCCACGTGTACTGGCTCTGGCTGCCCCGCAGGTCGGTGATGATCGTGGGGAGGGCGTTGGAGACGACGGTCGAGGACAGGAACGCCACGAACATCGCCAGCAACATCCCCGAGAGGGCCTCGAGGATCTGCCGGTGCGTCATGCGGCCCTGCTGCTCGACCGGCGCCTGCGCCGCCGGTGCGGTCACGGCGGGTTCGCGGGTGGTGGTCACGGTGCTCCTGGCTGGTTCGGCGCGGGTGGGGGACGGGCGGGTGGCGGTCACGAGGCGCGCGCGTGGGTGCGCGGCGCCACGGTGCGGTCGAGGTCGGCGGCCAGCCGCTCGAGCAGGTCGCCGAGGTGGCGGGCGTCGTCCTCGTCCCACCCGGCGAGGGCCTCGGCGGCCCACTCGCCGCGCAGCGCGCGGGTCTGCGCCAGCGCGGCGGCGCCGGACCGCGAGAGCCGGATGAGGCTGGCCCGGCCGTCGCGCGGGTCGGGGCGGCGCTCCACGTGGCCGGCGCGCTCCAGGGCGGCGACCTGGCGGCTGGCGACCGAGACGTCGACGCCGACCTGGGCGGCCAGCGCGCTGCAGCGCTGCTCGCCGTCGCGCTCCAGCGGGACGAGCAGCGCCCAGCCGAAGGAGGGCAGCTCGCCGTAGACGGCGTCGGCGGCGCGGGTGGAGACGTGCCGGCCGCTGCGCAGCAGCCGGGCGATCCCGGCGGTCAGCCGGTCGCGGGTGGCGGGCGAGACGGGCATGGGGGTCCTCACGGGGCGAGGGAGTACTTGCAGACACCAACCATACGTCTGATTGGTTGGGGTCTGCAACGATCAGCCTACCGAGACGCCCACCACACGACGACGGCGCCCGGACCGGGATGGTCCGGGCGCCGTCGGCGTCGTGCGCGTGGTGGGGCGTCGTGCGTGTGGTGAGGCTCAGCCCTCGGGCGCCGCCTGCGCCTCGCGGGCCTCGCCGAGCCGGTTGAGCCGCGCCAGCAGCTCGCCCAGGGTGGCGACGTCGTCGGCCGGCCAGCCGGACAGGTCGGCCTCCCAGCGGGCGCGGCGGGCCTCGCGGATGCCGGACAGCCGCGCCGCCCCCTCCGCCGAGGGCCGCAGCACCTGGGCCCGCCCGTCGGCCGGGTCGGGCTCGCGGTCGACCATGCCCAGGGCGACCAGCGACGACACCTGCCGGCTCACCGTGCTCTTGTCCAGGCCCAGCCGGGCGACGAGGTCGCTGGCGCGCAGCGGGCCGCCGTCGGCGAGCAGCGCCAGCAGGCCGTAGGCCGCACCGTCCAGGTCGGGGTGCAGCTCGCGGGCCAGCCGGGCGGAGATGGCCCGCGACCGGCGCAGCAGCAGGCCGATCTCGCGTTCGAGGCGCACGAAGGACTCGTGCTGCTCCGCACCGGTGCTGCCCACGTCCCACTCCACGACGGCGGTCCCGCCGGGGTTCCCGGTCACCGCGACTCGCGGGGTCGCCAGACGACCAGCGCGGAGGTGGCCTGCCGCATCGGCACCAGGTCGGCGCGGCTGTAGGAGGCCGCGAACGAGCCGTGCAGCGCCGCGTCGGAGGCCGCCCGCCGGCGCTCGGACTCCTCCAGCTCGCCGATCAGCTCGTGCACGCGCTGCTGCAGCGCCTCGACCTGCGACTCGAGGTCGATGATCCGCTTGATGCCGGCGAGGTTGACGCCGTCCTCCTGGGACAGCCGCTGGACCTCGCGCAGCAGGGCGACGTCGCGGGGGCTGTAGCGCCGGCCGCCGCCGGGCGTGCGACCCGGGGTGACCAGGCCCAGCCGGTCGTACTGGCGCAGCGTCTGGGCGTGCATGCCGGCCAGCTGGGCGGCCACGGAGATCACGAAGACCGGCGCGTCGTCGGCGACGGCCCGCGCGCCGTCGCGGCGGTCGCGCTCCTCGGCGCCCGGCGCGCTCACCGGGCGCTCCCGCCCTCGGCGCTCCCCCGCCCCGCGCCGGCCCGCTCCGCACCCGCCCGCTCCACGGCCGCGGTGATCTGCGGGCGCGGGTCGCCGAGCTCGGCGTCGAGGGTCTTGACCGCCCGCTCGGCCTCGGCCGAGAGCCGCTGCGGAACGGCCACCTCGACGGTGACCAGCAGGTCGCCGGACCGGCCGCGGCCCGGCACGCCCCGGCCGCGCACCCGCAGGGTGCGCCCGCTGGCGGTGCCCGCGGGCACCTTGAGCGTGACGGTGCCGTCGAGGGACGGCACGGTCAGCGTCGTGCCGAGCACCGCCTCGGGGAAGGTGATCGGCACGGTGAGGGTGAGGTCGTCGCCCTTGCGGCCGAACAGCTCGTGCTCGCTGACGTGCACGACGACGAACAGGTCACCGGCCGGGCCACCCCGCCGTCCTGGCGCGCCCTTGCCGGCCAGCCGGATGCGCTGGCCGTCCTTGACGCCCGCGGGGATCCGCACGGTGATCGTGCGGGTCTGGGTGGTGACGCCGTTGCCCGCGCAGGTGGGGCACGGGTCGTCGACGACCTGGCCGGTGCCGCGGCAGTTGCGGCAGGGCTCGGAGAACGCGAACGCGCCCTGGCTGCGGCTGGTGACGCCGGCGCCGCCGCACACCTCGCAGGTGTGCGGGCTGGTACCCGGCTTGGCGCCGCTGCCGGCACAGGTCGGGCAGGTGCCCGGGCTCTGCATCCGCAGCGGCACGGTGACGCCCAGGACGGCCTCGTCGAACGACAGCGTCGCCTCGGTCTCGACGTCCTGGCCGCGGGCCGGCCCGGACGCCGCCTGCGAGCGCGCCCGGGCCGATCCGGCCGTCGTGCCACCGCCGCCGCCGAAGAGGTTGCCGAACAGGTCGCCGAGGCCCCCGGCGCCGGCCCGCCCGGCGTTGCCCGCGGCGCCGAAGAGGTCGCCGAGGTCGAAGGACTGGCCGCCACCGGCCGACCCCGGGAAGCCGCCGGGGAACCCGGCGCGGGCGCCGGCGCCGCCGGAGCCGAACAGCCGCCGGGCCTCGTCGTACTCGCCGCGCCGCTTGGGGTCGGAGAGCACGTCGTAGGCCTCGGAGACGTCCTTGAACCGGGCCTCGGCGTCGGCGTTGCCCGGGTTCTTGTCCGGGTGCAGGTCCCGGGCCAGCTTCCGGTAGGCCTTCTTGATCTCGGCGGCGTCGGCGTTCTGGGAGACGCCCAGCGCCTTGTAGTAGTCCTTCTCGATGAAGTCCCGAGTGCTCATCGGGCGCCTCCTCTCCTCGCGTCCGGCGTCGCTCGTCGGTGGCCGGTCAGCCCGCGGCCGGGGTCTCCCCCGGCGCGGCCTCGGCGGCCGGGTCACCGGCGGCCGCGTCGCCGGCCGCCGGGGCAGCGCCGGACGGGTCGCTCACCGCCACCATCGCCGTCCGCAGCACCCGGTCGCCGCGGCGGAAACCCTGCCGCAGGACCGTCGTGGCGGTCGGCACGCTGACGTCGTCGGACGTGTCGTGCAGGACCGCCTCGTGCAGTGCGGGGTCGAACGGGTCGCCGGCGGTGCCGAAGGCCGACACGCCCAGGCCGTCGAGCAGCCCCAGGACGCGGTCGGCCACGACCTTGAAGGCGCCGGTCAGGTCACCGTGGTCGCGGGCCCGCTCGATGTCGTCGACGATCGGGAACAGCTGGGCGGCGAACCGCTCGGCAGCCTGGTCGACGACCAGCGCGCGGTCGCGGTCGACCCGCCGCCGGTAGTTGGCGTACTCGGCCGTGACCCGCTGCAGGTCCTCGGTCCGCTCGGCCAGCTGGCGCGACAGGTCGCCGTCGCCGGCCCGGTCGTCGGCCACGCTCTCCTGCACGGGCACCTGGGTGACCGTCTCGTTCTCGCTCATGCGCTCCCCTGGCGATGGGTGGTCAGGTGTCGGTGCCGGAGCCGGGCCCGGCGGGGCGCCGGCCGGCTGCTGGCCGGCCGGCGCCCGCACCGCGCCGCTGACGGGGTCGATCCGCCGCTTGTCACGGATCACGACCCGCGGCTGCTCGTCCCCCTGGCTCATCGGCGGTCGCTGTCCTCGTCGACGATCTCGGCGTCGACGACGTCGTCGTCACCGGTGGGCGCCGAGGCACCCGCGCCGCCGGCCGCGCCGGGCGCACCGTCACCGGTGCCGGCGGCGCCGGCCTCGGCCTGCTGGGCGTAGAGCGCCCCGCCGACCTCCTGCGAGATGCGGGCGACCTTCTCCTGCGCCGACTTGATCGCGGCGATGTCGGAGCCGCCGAGGGCGGAGCGCAGCTCGGTCAGGGCCTCGCCGAGCTCCTCCTTCTTGTCGGCCGGGATGCGCTCGCCGTTCTCGGCCAGGAACTTCTCGGTCTGGTACTGCAGCGACTCGGCCAGGTTGCGGGTCTCGGCCTCCTCGCGGCGGCGCTTGTCCTCCTCGGCGTGGGCCTCGGCGTCGCGCATCATCCGCTCGATGTCCTCCTTCGGGAGGGCCGAGCCACCGGTGATGGTCATCGACTGCTCCTTGCCCGTGCCGAGGTCCTTGGCGTGGACGTGCACGATGCCGTTGGCGTCGATGTCGAAGGCCACCTCGATCTGCGGGACGCCACGCGGCGCCGGCGGCAGACCGGTCAGCTCGAACATGCCGAGCTTCTTGTTGTACATGGCCATCTCGCGCTCGCCCTGGAAGACCTGGATCTGCACCGAGGGCTGGTTGTCGTCGGCCGTCGTGAAGATCTCGGAGCGCTTGGTCGGGATCGTGGTGTTGCGCTCGATGAGCTTGGTCATGATCCCGCCCTTGGTCTCGATGCCCAGGGACAGCGGGGTGACGTCGAGGAGCAGGACGTCCTTGACCTCGCCCTTGAGGACACCGGCCTGCAGCGCGGCGCCGATGGCGACGACCTCGTCGGGGTTGACGCCCTTGTTGGGCTCCTTGCCGCCGGTCAGCTCGCGGACCAGGTCGGAGACGGCCGGCATGCGGGTGGAGCCACCCACCAGGACGACGTGGTCGATCTCGGCGACGGAGACGCCGGCGTCGCGGATCGCCTGGTTGAACGGCGCGCGGGCGCGGTCGAGCAGGTCCTGGGTGAGGCGCTGGAACTCGGCGCGGGTGATCGTGACGTCGAGGTGCAGCGGGCCCTCGGCCCCGGCGGTGATGTAGGGCAGGTTGACGTTGGTCGACTGCGCGCCGGACAGCTCGATCTTGGCCTTCTCGGCGGCCTCGCGGAGCCGCTGCATGGCCAGCTTGTCCTTGGACAGGTCGATGCCGTTCTGGGCGTTGAACGTCTGCACCAGGTGCTTGACGACGCGCTCGTCCCAGTCGTCACCGCCGAGGTGGTTGTCACCGGCGGTGGCCTTGACCTCGATGACGCCCTCGCCGATCTCGAGCAGCGAGACGTCGAAGGTGCCGCCGCCGAGGTCGAAGACGAGGATCGTCTGCTCGGTCTCGCCCTTGTCCAGGCCGTAGGCCAGCGCGGCCGCGGTCGGCTCGTTGACGATGCGCAGGACGTTGAGACCCGCGATCTCACCGGCCTCCTTGGTGGCCTGGCGCTGCGCGTCCTCGAAGTAGGCCGGGACGGTGATGACCGCGTCGGTCACCGGCTCGCCCAGGTAGGTCTCGGCGTCCCGCTTGAGCTTCTGCAGGATGCGGGCGCTGATCTCCTGCGGCGTGTAGCGCTTGCCGTCGATCTCGCCGGTCTTCCAGTCGGTGCCCATGTGGCGCTTGACCGACCGGATGGTGCGGTCGACGTTGGTGACGGCCTGGTTCTTGGCCGACTGCCCGACGAGGACCTCGCCGTTCTTGGCGAAGGCGACGACCGAGGGCGTGGTGCGCGAGCCCTCGCTGTTGGCGATGACCGTCGGCTCGCCGCCCTCCAGGACGGTGACGACGGAGTTGGTGGTCCCGAGGTCGATACCGACCGCTCGTGCCATGGAGCTGGCTCCTCTTCCGTGTGCGTGCGGGTGCTGTGCTGGGTCGTGCGGCGAGCTGGGTGTCCGCCTTGCGCGGGGTCCACTCAACTTTCCTGCCCACCCTAACGGCACTCCTCGCGCCGGTGTTCCCGGGGTCGGGGCGTCCCGTCCTCGTGACCCCGGTCACACGTGTCCGGGCCGTTCCGCGCATGATCAGGTGACCTGATCGTGCTGCGTCCTGGCTCACCGCCGACGGTCCGTCAGGACGCGCGGAGGTGAGCTAGGACGCCGGCCGGGACGACCGGTCGACGTCAGCGGCCGAGCCCTCGGGTCTGCGGACGACGGAGAAGCGCCGGGGTCCGGCAGGCGCAGCGGCCAGCAACGGGGCGATGCGGCGGGCGAGCTCCACCCGCCGCGACGGGACGACGTCGTCCTGCGCCAGCCGGACGACGCGCACCCCGAGCTCACGGATCGCGTCCTCACGGCGCTTCTCCCGCCAGAGCACCTCTCCGGGGTGCCGCCCGTCGATCGGGTCCACGTACTTGACCCGACCGTCGAACTCGATCGCCACGGCGGCGTCCTCGTACCAGGCGTCGACGCGCGCGACGAGACCCCGCGGACCGTGCAGCTCGACCTGCAGCTCCGGGGTCGGCAGGCCGACCCCGAGCAACGCCAGCCGTCCGCGGGTCTCGAGCGGCGACTCCGCCCGTCCGTCGGCCAGTCCCAGCGCCCGGGCCGCGTTCCCGATCCCGACCCAGTGCGTGGCCCGCAGCACCGCCGCGCGCACCTCGTGGCGGGTGACCAGCCCGTCGCGCAGGGCCGCGTCCAGGGCCACGACCGAGTCCACGAGGTCCCACTCACGGGCACAGTCGACGAGCGTCCGCGCCGGCGTCGTCACACCGAACGACGCGAGGTCACCGACGTCACCGGGCGGCAGCGACGCCCGCCTGACGACGTAGCCCCGCCCGCGGCGCCACTGGGCCACGTCGGTCAGCCGGACGACGTCGGCCACGCCGCGGGGCACGACCAGCCGGTGCACCCGCGCGGCCGATGCGTGGCTGACGACGGGTCCGGGACGCAGGGACACGAGGACGGCCGTGCAGTCGACGACGTGCCGGCGGGCATCCCGGGTCGCCACCTCGAGGTCCGCGGCGCGGATGTACACCCCCCGCCGCAGCCAGCACCAGCGCCCACGGCTCAGCTCGGTGCGGATCTCGTCCGGGCGGTAGCCGGCGCGCAGGGCCTCCTGAGCGGTGAACACGCCCAGCCGGGCGGACGCGATCCGTTCCAGATCCGGGTGCACGGCCGCAGTCTCCGACCTCCGAGACGCTCGCCCGAGGCCCGCGCGGCATCTGTGGACAGGGACCCAGCGCCGCCCTGGCTCACCCTGACGCGTCCGGGCTCACCGCCCACCGTGAGCCAGGACGCGGCACGACCAGGTCACCTGATCATGGCCCGGGCCCGACACCCCGGGTGAGGACGGTCACCGTCGCGGCCCGCGCCCGACCTGCGGCGACGCGCCCGGGGCCGGCCGCCGCAGGAGAACGGGCCGGTCACCCCGGCAGCGGGTGGGCGGTGAGCACCGTCGACGGCGTCGGAGGAGGGCGCGGCGCCCCGGGTTACCGGCGGGTAACCTGCTCTCGCGCAGCTATCGTGCTGGGTCGCGGGGGCACAGGCGCCCGCGCGCGATCCGCCGCCGGTCCGCAGGCCGGTCGACGACGGCGGCGAGACCCCTCTCGCGCCGTCCGTGCGGACGGACCAACCGACGCCGCCTGGCGTGGGGAGAGGGAATCATGACGGGCCCCCTGCAGGTCGTGCTCGGCACGATCAGCGTGCTGTTCCTCATCGTGGCGGTCGTCCTGGCCTACCGGGCGGTCCGGGCGATGGTCCGCATCATCCGCACCGGCCAGGCCGACAGCACCCGGTTCGGGCCCTTCGGCCCGCGGATGAAGACACTCCTGGTCGAGTCGCTCGGCCACACCCGGATGCTCAAGTGGTCGGCCATCGGCGCCGCCCACTGGTTCGTGTTCGTCGGCTTCTACGGCCTGTTCCTCACCCTGGTCGAGGCCTTCGGCGAGGTCTGGAACCCGGCCTTCCACCTGCCGCTGATCGGCGAGTGGAGCCTGTGGAACCTCTTCGCCGACGTGATCGGCACCGGCACGATCCTGGGGATCCTCTACCTGATCTACCGGCGCCAGAAGGACCACCCGCGCCGCCAGGGCCGCGCGAGCCGCTTCGCCGGCTCCAACGAGGGCCGCGGCTACTTCGTCGAGGCCGTCGTCCTCGTCGTCGGCGTCTGCATCCTGCTCATCCGCGCGCTGAAGATCTCCTCCGACCTCACCGAGGCGCCGGCCTGGTCGCACCCGGTCTCGGGCCTGCTGGCCACCGTGCTGCCCGACAGCCCGGACCTGCTCAGCGTCGTCGCGTTCGTCAAGATCGTCGTCTCGCTGGTCTGGCTGGTCGTGCTCGCCCGCACGCTGAACATGGGCGTGGCCTGGCACCGCTTCAGCGCCTTCCCGAACATCTACTTCAAGCGGCAGGACGACGGCGGCGTCGCCCTCGGCCCGCTGCAGCCCATGACCTCGAACGGCAAGCCGATCGACTTCGAGGACCCGGGCGAGGACGACGTCTTCGGTCGCGGCAAGATCGAGGACTTCACCTGGAAGGGGATGCTGGACTTCACCACCTGCACCGAGTGCGGGCGGTGCCAGAGCCAGTGCCCGGCCTGGAACACCGGCAAGCCGCTGAGCCCGAAGATGGTCGTGATGGACCTGCGGGACCACCTCTACGCCAAGGCCCCGTACCTGCTCGGCGCGAAGACGGCGAGCGAGACCGCACCGGACTTCGACGTCCTCAAGCCCAGCGACGAGCAGGTCTGGGCGTCGGGCTACGCCCGCATCGAGGGCACGAACGACGCCCAGGCGCACCGCCCGCTGGTCGGCACCCTCGAGGAGGGCGGGGTCATCGACCCCGACGTCCTGTGGAGCTGCACCAACTGCGGCGCCTGCGTCGAGCAGTGCCCGGTCGACATCGAGCACGTCGACCACATCGAGGACATGCGCCGCTACCAGGTCCTCATCGAGTCCAACTTCCCGTCCGAGGCCGGCGTGATGCTGCGCAACCTCGAGAACCGCGGCAACCCCTGGGGCGTGAGCCCGAGCACCCGCGAGGACTGGATCAAGGAGGTCGACTTCGAGGTGCGGATGGCCGACGGCCCGCTGCCCTACGAGGTCGAGTACCTGTTCTGGGTCGGCTGCGCCGGCGCCATCGACGACCGCGCCAAGAAGGTCACCAAGGCCGTCGCCGAGCTGCTGCACACCGCCGGCGTCGAGTTCGCCGTCCTGGGGTCGGGCGAGACCTGCTCGGGCGACCCGGCCCGCCGCATGGGCAACGAGTTCGTCTTCCAGATGATGGCGCAGGAGAACGTCGAGACCCTCAACGGCGTCTTCGAGGGCCGCGTGCCGGGCACCCGCAAGATCGTCACCACCTGCCCGCACTGCTTCAACTCCCTCGGCCGGGAGTACCCGCAGGTCGGCGGCGAGTACGAGGTCGTGCACCACACCCAGCTGCTCAGCCAGCTCGTGGAGGAGGGCCGGCTCACGCCGGTCACCCCGGTCGACCGCAAGGTGACCTACCACGACCCGTGCTTCCTCGGCCGGCACAACAAGGTCTACACGCCGCCGCGGGAGATCCTCGACAGCGTGCAGGGCCTCTCCACCCAGGAGATGCACCGCTGCAAGGACCGCGGCTTCTGCTGCGGCGCCGGCGGCGCGCGCATGTGGATGGAGGAGAAGATCGGCAAGCGGATCAACGTGGAGCGCACGGAGGAGGCCCTCGGCCTCGACCCCGACGTCATCTCCACCGCCTGCCCGTTCTGCATCACGATGCTGTCGGACGCCCTGACGTCGAAGAAGCAGAACGGCGAGGCCGCCGAGCACGTCGAGGTCCTCGACGTCAGCCAGATCCTGCTGCGCTCCATGGCCCCGGTCGGTACCCCGGGCACCGAGCACGGCGCCGAGGTCGGCACGTCCGACGACGACGTCGCCGGCACCGGCTCGGCCGCCACGGGCCACGGCCAGGCCTAGCCGCCCGCACCCGCGCACCACCCCGACGGACGCCGCCGGCGAGGAACCCTCCTCGCCGGCGGCGTCCGTCGTCCCACGGGGTCACCGGCTGCGGTAGGAACCCCCGGTGCTCCTCCACCTGCGGGTGACCGTCCCGCCCGACCGCACCGACGACGTCCGCGACCTCTTCGACCGCTGCCCCGGCACCGCCCACCTGGCCGTGGTCCCCGGGGCCTCGGTCAGCCCGCCCGGTGACCTCGTCCTCGCCGACGTCGCCCGCGAGTCCGCCGACGCCCTCGTGGCCGGGCTGCGGGAGCTGCACGTCGACCGGGACGGCGGGATCACCGTCGAGGCCGTGGACACCGCCGTGTCGGCCAGCGCGGAGCGGGCGGAGGAGGCGGCACCCGGCGACGGCTCGGACGCCGTCGTGTGGGAGCAGGTGGTGCGCACGACGGCGGCCGACTCGTCGCTGTCGGTGTCCTACCTGGCCTTCCTCACCATCGCGACGCTGCTGGCCGCCGTGGCGGTGGTGAACGACTCCGCGGTGCTGCTGATCGGCGCGATGGTGCTCGGGCCGGAGTTCGCCCCGCTGGCCGGGCTGGCCGTCGCCCTCGTCCACGGCCGGCGCTCGGTCGCGCGGGCGGCCGGCCGGGCGCTGGGGGTCGGCTTCCTCGTGGCGATCGCGGCGACCACGCTGGTCACCCTGACCGGCCGGCTGCTCGGCTGGTTCGGCCCCGAGGTGCTCACCATGGCCCGGCCGCAGACCGTCTTCATCACCGAGCCCGACCACTGGTCGCTGGTGGTCGCGGTGCTCGCCGGCATCGCCGGCGTGCTGTCGCTGACCTCGGCCAAGAGCGCCGCCCTGGTCGGCGTCTTCATCTCGGTGACCACGGTGCCGGCCGCGGCGGACATGGCGGTGTCGCTGGCCCTCGGCAGCGGCGACGAGTTCGCCCGCGCGGCGCTGCAGCTGGGCATCAACCTGGTCGGCATCGTCGCCGCCGCGGTGGTGACGCTGGCCCTGCAGCGGGTGCTCTGGCGGCGGGTCCCGCAGATCGTCCCGCGGGTGCAGACCACCGCCCGCACGGAGCTGCGCGCCTGACCGGCGTGACCGGTTGCCCGGCGTGACTGGTTGCACAGTGCACCCGGTTGCGGACGGGGACCCGGTGGAGCGCACCATCGAACGGTGACCCGCACGGCCGCCGCTCCCCCGACCGCCCCGGACGCCACCCAGCGACGCCGGGGGCTGGTGCTGGTCGCGGTGGCGATCGTGCTGACCGCGGCGAACCTGCGGACGGCGGTCAGCTCGGTCGGGCCGGTGCTCGCCGAGCTCGAGGCGGGCCTCGGCGTCTCCAGCGCCGCGGCCGGCGTCGTGACCACCATGCCGGTGCTGTGCTTCGCCCTCATCGGCTTCGCCGGCCCCCCGCTGGCCGCCCGGTTCCCCGACGCGCACGTGCTCGCCGGCGCGCTGTCGACCATGGCCGCCGGGCTGGTGCTGCGCGCCGTCGTCGACTCCTTCCCGCTGTTCCTCGTGGGGACGGCGCTGGCCATGGTCGGCGGGGCGCTGGGCAACGTGCTGCTGCCCGGCCTGGTCAAGCGCTGGTTCCCCGAGCGCACCGGCCTGCTGGTGGGCGCCTACAGCGCGAGCATGGCCATCGGCGGCGCGGTCGCGGCGGTGAGCACCGCACCGATCGCCGCCGCGCTCGGGCAGGACGGCTGGCGCTGGGCGCTGGGCATCTGGGCGGTGCTCGCGCTGGCCGCCGCGCTGCCCTGGCTGGTCACCCCGCGCCGGCCGGGCGCCTCCCGCGGCAGTCACCGGTCGGTGCGCATGGCCCCGCTCCTGCGCAGCCCGCTGGCCCTCACCCTCGCCGCCTTCTTCGGCCTGCAGGCGACCCAGGCCTACGTGGTGATGGGCTGGTCGGCGCAGTACCTGCGCGACTCCGGGCTCAGCGCGGCGACCGCCGGCCTGCTGCTCGGCATCAACTCGATCGTCGTCATCCCGGTCAACGCGGTCGTCCCCTCGCTCACCGTGCGGCAGCGGTGGCAGCGGCCGCTGCTGCTGGGGTTCATGGCCTGCTACGCCGTCGGCTGGACCGGGCTGTGGCTGGCGCCGCGCACGATGCCGTGGCTGTGGATGAGCGTGCTCGCCGTCGGCATGGGGACCTTCTCCATGGTGCTCACGCTGCTGGGCCTGCGCGCGCGGACGCCGGAGACGGTGTCGGCGCTCTCGACGGTCACCCAGGGGTGGGGTTACGTCCTCGCCGGCGCCGGCCCGCTGCTGGTCGGCGTGCTCCGCGGGGCCACCGGCGGGTACGGCGGCATGTTCGTGCTGATCGCCGTCGCCACCGTGGGCCTCACCGTCACCGGGTGGCTGGTCACCCGGGACCGGTACGTCGACGACGAGGTGCCCGGCTGGTCGCCCGCGGCGGTCAGCCCGGCGGCCGCCGGGTCTCCGCGCGGGTGAAGTTGCGGAAGGACCGCGACGGCGTCGGGCCGCGCTGGTCCTGGTAGCGGGAGCCGTAGACCGCCGAGCCGTAGGGGTGCTCGGCCGGGCCGGTGAGCCGGAACAGGCACAGCTGGCCGATCTTCATCCCCGGCCACAGCGTGATCGGCAGGTTGGCCACGTTGGACAGCTCCAGCGTGATGTGGCCCGAGAACCCCGGGTCGACGAAGCCCGCCGTCGAGTGCGTGAGCAGTCCGAGACGGCCCAACGAGCTCTTCCCCTCGAGTCTCGCTGCCAGGTCGTCGGGGATCGAGACCACCTCGAGGGTGGAGCCGAGCACGAACTCGCCCGGGTGCAGCACGAACGGCTCGTCACCGTCGGGCTCGACCAGCGTGGTGAGGTCGTCCTGCTGCTGCGCGGGGTCGATGTGGGTGTACCGGGCGTTGTTGAAGACCCGGAAGTAGCGGTCCAGCCGGACGTCGATGCTCGAGGGCTGCACCAGCCCCGCGTCGTGCGGCTCGATGCCGAGCCGCCCCTCGGCGATCGCGGCGCGGATGTCGCGGTCGGACAGCAGCATGGCGCGGAGTCTAGGGACGCGACCGCGCCGGCCCCGCGGACCGCCCGTCGGGACCTTGGTCCCGACCTGTCCCTCTCGGATCGTGTCCCGGCGGCTCGTGCCGATACCCGGGGCACGACCGACCGACGCAGGAGGACACCGCGTTGCTGGACACCCACCCCCGGACCGCGGTCCCCCGTCCCCGCCGGGCCGCCGTGCGGCCGACCGGTGAGGAGCGGTCCTTCGGGGCCGACGAGCTCATCGTCTCCAAGACCGACGGCCGCGGGGTCATCACCTACGCCAACGACGTCTTCCTGCGGGTCGGCGCCTACTCCCTCGACGAGGTCGTCGGGCAGCCGCACAGCCTCATCCGGCACCCCGACATGCCGCGCGCGGTGTTCTCGCTGCTGTGGGAGACCCTCGCCGCCCGCCGCGAGCTGTTCGCCTACATCCAGAACCTCGCCGCCGACGGCGCCTCCTACTGGGTGCTCGCGCACGTCACGCCGTCCCACGGCCCCGACGGCGCGGTGGTCGGCTACCACTCCAACCGGCGCCGGCCCTCCCGCCGGGCGCTGGACCGCGTCCGCCCGCTGTACCGGCAGCTGCTCGCCGAGGAGCGCCGGCACTCGACCGCCCGCGCCGCCGTCGCGGCGTCCTCGGCGCTGCTCCACCGGCTCGTCGCCGAGCAGGCCGCGTCCTACGAGGACCTCGTGTGGTCGGTCATCAGCCAGGAGGAGGACTGACGTGGGCCGCACCCGCACCGACGCCGGCGAGCTCGAGGTCGTCCGCGCGTTCGTCCGCCGGCTGACCGAGACCTGCGAGGCGGCCGCCCGCGGCGACCTCGAGGCCCGCGCCGTCCCGGTCCCCGGCTCCGAGGCCGTCCCCGACCTCGTGGCGCTGCAGCACGGCGTCAACCGGGCCCTCGACGTCAGCGACGCCTTCGTCCGCGAGTCCCGCGCCGCGCTGACCGCCGCCGCCGAGGGCCGGTACCACCGCAGCGTGCTCCGCACCGGCCTGCAGGGCGCCTACCGGCAGGCCGCCACCGACATCAACACCGCGCGCGACGCGATGCGGACCACCGCCGCGCGGGTCACCGACGCACAGACCTCGCGGCTGCGGCTGGCCGACGACTTCGAGTCCGTCGTCCTCGCCATGAGCGAGCAGGTCGCGACGGCGGCGACGGAGATGAGCGCCTCGGCGGCGGGCCTGACGACGGCGTCGTCGGCGGCGACCGGCGCGGTCGGCGACGCCTCGTCCACGCTGACCTCCCTGACCCGCACCTCCGCGGAGATCCGCCAGGTCATCGCGCTCATCGAGTCCGTCGCCGCGCAGACCCGGCTGCTGGCGCTCAACGCCACCATCGAGGCGGCGCGGGCGGGCGAGGCCGGCACGGGCTTCGCCGTCGTCGCCTCGGAGGTCAAGGACCTCGCCGACCAGACCGCGCGGGCCACCGAGCGGGTGACCGCGCAGGTCGAGGCCATCCGCGCCGCCTGCGACGAGGTCACCGCCGTCATCGGCTCGGTGGGCACGACGGTGGGCGAGATGAACGGCCTCGTCGACGGCATCGCCGCGGCGGTCGACGGCACGGCGTCCCTGGGGACCGCGGGCACCGACGTCACCGGCCTGTCCCAGATGGCCGAGCGGCTGCGGTCGGAGGCCACCGGGTTCCTCGCCGAGATGCGCCGGTGAGGGGGCACCCCGGCCGGGGGACGGACCCGGCGGGCTCCCAGCTGCCGGATGTACCGTGCACGCAGTCGGTGGCCGGTGCGGCCACCAGGTCCTGACGCCGCCGTGGGCTCCCCCCTGCGTCGGCGCCGCCGTGTCCGGGAGGTGTGCGTGGCCCCGGAGCCCGCCGTGGGGACCGGGGCCCGCGGCACCGGGGCGCTGGCCGTCGAGGACGTGTTCGCCGGCGGCAGCGAGAACGGCCGGCTGATGGCCGACCTGGACTGGTCGGCGACGCCGGTCGGACCGGTGGACACCTGGCCGGCGAGCCTGCGCTACGCCATCCGCACGGTGCTGGTCTCGCGCTTCCCGATGATCCTCACCTGGGGCCCGGAGTACACCCAGTTCTACAACGACGCCTACGCCACGCTCATCGGCGCCAAGCACCCCGCCGCGCTCGGGGAGGACCTGCGGATCACCCTCGCCGAGGGCTGGGCGGCGCTGCAGGAGCCGGTCGAGCGGGCGATGGCCACCCGCGAGGCGTCCTGGATCCCGCAGCTGCTGCTGCTCCTGGAGCGCGCCGGCTACCGCGAGGAGACCTACTTCACCGTCTCCCACGCCCCGGCCTTCGGTGACGACGGCGAGGTCGCCGGCATGCACGGGGTGTGCACCGAGGTCACCGGCCAGGTCGTGGCCGAGCGGCGCCAGCAGCTGCTGCACGAGGTGTCGACGGCCGCCGGCCGCCGCGAGGACGAGCGCGACCTCGCCGTCGGCGTCTGCGCGGCACTGGCCACCGACCCGCTCGACGTGCCCTTCGCCGCGGTCTACCTCACCGAGGACGGCGGGCCGCGGCTGCGGCGCGCGGCCACGGTCGGCGTCGACCCCGGCCTGCTGCCCGAGGCCGCCCGCGGGGTCGCGCACCTCGGCGACGTCGCCGTCGCCGGTCTCGGCGTCAGCGGCGGGCCGTTCGCCGACCCGGTCACCGAGGCGGTGGTGCTGCCCCTGACCGCCGGAGCGGGTCGCGAGCCGGTCGGCGCGCTGCTGGTCGGCGTCAGCCCGGCCCGGGCGCTCGACGAGGAGTACCGCACCTTCCACGAGCTGCTGGCCGGGCAGGTCGCCGGCGCCGTCGCCGACGCGCGCGCCTACGCCAGCGAGCGCGCCCGCGCCGAGGCGCTGGCCGAGCTCGACCGGGCCAAGACGACGTTCTTCGCCAACGTCAGCCACGAGCTGCGCACGCCGCTGACGCTGCTCCTCGGCCCGATCACCGACGCCCTCGCCGAGTCCGGCGCGGACCTCCCCCCGGCCGTCCACGACCAGCTGACCCTCGCGCTGCGCAACGGCCAGCGGCTGCAGCGGCTGGTCAACGACCTGCTGGAGTTCGTGAGCATCGAGGCCGGGCGGACGGCGCCGGTGCGGGTGGCCACCGACCTCGCCGCCGACACCGCCGAGCTGGCCGGCGTGCTGCGCGCGGCCGCCGAGCGGGCCGGGCTGACGCTGACCGTGGACTGCCCCCCGCTGGGCCGGCCCACCGCGGTCGACCCCCGCATGTGGGAGAAGATCGTCCTCAACCTGGTGGCCAACGCCGTCAAGTACACGTTCGTCGGCGGCATCACGGTGGCCCTCACCGCCGAGGACGACGACGTGGTGCTGCGGGTCACCGACACCGGCGTGGGCATCCCCGCCGCGGAGCTGCCGCACCTGTTCGACCGGTTCCACCGGGTCGCCGACTCCCCCGCGCGCAGCCGGGAGGGCACCGGCCTGGGCCTGGCCCTGGTGCGCGAGCTCGTCGAGCTGCACGGCGGGACCGTCGGGGTGGAGAGCCGGCCCGGCGAGGGCAGCACCTTCACCGTCCGGCTGCCCGCCGGCGAGCCGGACACCGACGCGGCTCCCCCGCCGACCACGGCCCCGGTGCGCGCGGCGGCGCTCACCCCGTGGGACGACGACCTGGGCTGGCGGGCCCGGACCGCCGACCCAGCCGGCCCGCTGGGCACCGTGCTCGTCGTCGACGACAACGCCGACATGCGCGCGTACCTGACCCGGCTGCTGTCGCCGTCGTGGGTGGTGCGGACGGCGGCCGACGGCACGCAGGCCCTGGCCGACGCGGCCGCCGCACCGCCCGACGTCGTGCTGACCGACGTGATGATGCCGGGGCTGGACGGCTTCGCGCTGCTCAAGGCGCTGCGCGCGGAGCCCGCCACCCGGGCCGTGCCGGTGGTGATGCTCACCGCGCGGGCCGGCCAGGAGGCGGCCGTCGAGGGCTTCGACGCCGGGGTCGACGACTACCTGCCCAAGCCGTTCGAGTCCGCCGAGCTCCTCGGCCGGCTGCGGGCGGTGCTCGAGCGCGCCCGGGGCCGGCGGGAGGCCGGGCCGCCGCCGACTGCCGCCGCCGTCCGGCCGGGCCCGTCGGCGCCTCCGCCGCCACGCCCCCGCACCGGCGAGCGGGCCGGGCTGCCGTCGGTCCCGCCGGCACCGGCGCCGGCCGGGCAGGACGGGGACGGCGTGGCGCAGACCTGGCGCTTCCCGTCGCGGACGAGCTCGATCCCGCCGCTGCGGCGGCGGCTGGCCGCGCTGCTGGCCGAGGCCGGCCTGGACGACGCGCGGACCTACGACCTCGTGCTGGCCGCGTGCGAGGCGGCCACCAACGCGATCGAGCACGCCCAGCACCCCACCGAGCCGGTGATCGAGGTCCGGGTGGCGGTGCGCGACGGCGAGGTCGAGATCGCGGTGCACGACACCGGACAGTGGCGGGAGCGGACGTCGAGCATGGACCGCGGCCGCGGGTCGATGCTGATGAGCGCCGTCGCCGACGTCACCGCCGTCCCCGGCCCGGCCGGCACCACGGTGACCATCCGCAGCCCCCGCCCGGAGGGGTGACCGGGCCTGACCGATCGCCGGGCGGCCTTGCTAGGCTGAGTGCGGCCTCCGGGCCACCGCGGGTGTAGTTCAATGGCAGAACATCAGCTTCCCAAGCTGACAGTGCGAGTTCGATTCTCGTCACCCGCTCTCCGGCCGCGGTGCGCGGCACCTCCCCTCCTCTCCCCTGCCGCCGCGGCGCGTGCCGCGGGAGGGTGACCACGTGGCCGACCGCACGGCCGGCGTCGTGGTCGTCGGCGCTGGAATCGTCGGCTCGCCGGCGCTGCTGGTGCGCCTGACCGCTCCTCCGGGACTGGTCCGCACACTGGTCGTCACTCCTCGCCTGGAGGTCCGCCAGGCCGCGGGCGGCGACCTGCTGGTGGCCCGGGTGGTCGACGGTGGGACCACCCGGGAGGACCTGCGGCGCGCCGGGGAGGAGGCACGCGAGCGCATCGCCGCCACCTCCACCGGCGCGGACGGCGTCCGCCCGGCCGGCGTCCGGGTGGGCACGCGACCGGTGCCGGCCGACGGGTCGCCGGTCATCGGCCCCCTGCCCGGGGTGGCGGGCGTGCACCTGGCGGTCCTGCACTCGGCCGTCACCCTGGCCCCCGTCGTCGGGCGGCTGGTCGCCGCGGAGGTGGTCTCCGGCGTCGACGCCGTCGAGCTGCGCGCCCTGCGGCCGGGCCCGCTCCCTCGCCTGAGTCAGATGACTCACCCCGTCCGCGGACGGCGGCACGGCCCCTCCTCCGGGCCGGTCCCCGGCGCGGGCCGCTCGCCTCGCGAGAGCGGCGCGTCCCGGGTGCCGGGAGCGACGGGCGCAGAGTCGAACGACCGATGCCCGGCCCCGCGCCGGTCCCCAGGCTCGTCCTGCGTCCGTCGATCCAGGAGGAGACCCCCATGACCCAGGCACCGTCCGCCACCGGCTCGGCCCCCACCGTCGCGCTCGTCCACGGCGCGTTCGCCGACAGCTCCGGCTGGAACGACGTGGTCGCCCAGCTGCTCACCGCGGGGGTACGGGTCCAGGCGATCTCGAACCCGCTGCGGGGCATCGAGCACGACGCCGCCTACGTGGGCAGCGCGCTCGGCCAGATCCCCGGCCCCGTCCTGGCCGTCGGCCACTCCTACGGGGGCGCGATCATCACCAACGCCGCCCTGCGGGCCGGCAACGTCGTCGGCCTCGTGTACGTCGCCGCGTTCGCCCCGGACGAGGGCGAGGCCCTGCAGGAGATCGAGGCCGACTCCCGGGACAGCGTCCTGAACTCGGCGCTGCAGCAGTGGCAGTACCCCGGCGAGGGCGGGCAGACCGAGGTCGAGCTCGCCATCGACCCCGAGCAGTTCCACGACGCGTTCGCCGCCGACGTCTCCGAGCAGCAGGCGCGCGTCATGGCCGCGACCCAGCGCCCGATCTCCGCCCGTGGGTTCAGCGAGCGCACCGGCACCCCGGCGTGGCGCAGCCTGCCCTCCTGGGCGGTCGTCGCGACCGGGGACCGCGCCGCCGGCAGCGACGTCGTGCGCCGCATGGCCGAGCGCGCCGGGGCCACGATCACCGAGGCCGAGGGCTCGCACGTGATCATGGTCAGCCAGCCCAAGGTGGTCACCGACGCCATCCAGCAGGCGCTGGCCACGCTCACGGCGTAGTGCCGGGACCGGGCCGTCGCGACCCGCCCCCGTCGCGACGGCCCACCCTGCGGCACGGGCACCGGAGTCGGGGTCCACAGTGGGCGGGTCCCCCCGACCCCCGGAGGCCCCGCTGCCCGTCGAGCTCCCGCCCGGCGCCCTCGCCGACCTCGTCGCCCGGCTCCGCGCCGCCGGCTGCGTCTTCGCCGAGGACGAGGCCCGCCTGCTCGTCGAGGCCGCCGCTGGTCCCGCCGACCTCGCCGCCCGGACCGCCCGCCGCGTCGCGGGCGAGCCGCTGGAGCACCTCGTCGGCGCCGTCGTGTTCTGCGGGCTGCGGGTCGCCGTCGGCCCGGGCGTCTTCGTGCCCCGCCAGCGCACCGCGGCGCTGGTCGCGCGGGCGGTGGCGGCGGCCCGCGCCGTTCGGGGACGCCGGCCGGTCGCCGTGGACCTGTGCTGCGGCTGCGGCGCGGTCGGGCTGGCGCTGGCCTCCGCCGTCGACCTCGCCGAGCTGCACGCCGCCGACGTCGACCCCGCGGCGCTGCCGTGGGCCCGGCGCAACCTCGGCCCGGTCGGCGGGACGGTGCACTGCGGGGACCTCTACGACGCCCTGCCCGGCCGGCTGCGCGGCCGCGTCGACGTCCTGGTCGCCAACGCCCCCTACGTGCCCACCGCCGCGATCGGCCTGCTCCCGCCCGAGGCCCGGCTGCACGAGCCGCGCACGGCCCTGGACGGCGGCGGCGACGGGCTGGCGGTGCACCGGCGCATCGCGGCCGGCGCACCGGACTGGCTGGCGCCCGGCGGGGTGCTGCTGGTGGAGGTCGGCGAGGACCAGGCCCCGGTGCTCGCCGCGGTGCTCGCGCGGGCGGGCCTGCGGGCCGGCACGGCGCCGCCCGAGGAGGACGGGACCACGGTGGTGACCGGCGCGCTGACCGGCCATCCGTCCGGATGAGTTCCGTTGACCGGGCCCTTGGGCCCTGTCCGATCGGGCAGGAGCCGGTCAGTATCCGGATATGGCCGCCGATCCGCCCGTCGAGCCTCCTGTCGAGCCGATCCGGCTGCTCCCCCTGCTGCCGCGCCGTCCCGGGCCGTCGTTCGTCGTCGACGTCGACGGCTCCCCGACCGGGCACCGCGCCCTCGTGTGGGCGCTGCGCGAGGCCGCCCGCCGCGAGGGCACCGTGCTCGCGGTGGCCGCCGTCGAACCGCCCGCCGGTGACCCCCTGCCCGGTCAGCGCCCCTCCGACGTCGACGCCCGCGAGGCCGCCCTCGCGCGGGCCGACGCCGCGGTGGTGCGGGCCATCGCCGAGACCGGCGTGAGCGGTCGCGTCCGCACCGTCGCGGTGGACCGGCCGCTGCTCGACGCGCTGGGCACCGCCGCCCGTGGGGGCGACCTGGTGCTCGTCGGCGCCGGCGGCCGCACCCTCCTGCGCCCGGTGGCGCCGCGCTTCCCCGGCCGTCGCCTCGCCTCCGGCGCGTGAGCGCCCCTCGATTCCGCCCGGCCTCCTCCGGACGGGCCCTGACCCCGCCCGATCCCGAGGACGTCCCGGCCGGCGAGCCCGCCCTCGCCGCCGCCGTCCGCGCCGTGGCCGCCGGCGGCCGCCTGGAGGCGACGCTGCACGCCATCGTCGAGGCCGCGGTGGCACGGGCGGACGCCTGCTACGGCGCCCTCGGGGTGCTCTCCCGCGACGGCCGGCGGGTCGACCGCTTCGTCATCGTCGGCATGGACGCAGCGACCCAGGCGGGCATCGGCCGGCCGCCCGCGGGCGCCGGGATCCTGGGCCTGCTGGTCGACCAGCCGGTGCCGCTGCGGCTCGACGACCTCGGGGCGCACCCGGCCTCGGTCGGCTTCCCCGAGGGCCACCCGCCGATGGCGTCGTTCCTGGGCGTCCCGGTGCGGGTCCGCGAGGAGGTCTTCGGCAACCTCTACCTGACCGAGAAGCGCTCCGGCGGGTCGTTCACGCCCGCCGACGAGGAGGCCGTGCTGGCACTGGCGGCGGTCGCCGGGCTGGCCATCGAGAACGCCCGCCGGGCCGAGGTCGCCGAGCGGCGGCGGGCGTGGGTGCAGGCGGCGACCGAGGTGTCGACCGCCCTGCTGTCGGGCAGCGCGCTCGAGGAGGTCCTGCAGACGCTCGTGCGCCGGGCCGCCGACCTCAGCGACGCCGACGGCGCGGGGCTGCTCGTCCCGGAGGAGGACGACCCCGGCGCGCTGACCATCGTCGCCGCGACCGGCCCGGCGTCGGCGGACCTCGAGGGCGTGCGGGTGCCCGTGGAGGGCACCCACGTCGGCCGCGTCCACCGCTCGGGCCGCGCCGAGCTGCTCGACGACGTGCGCGCCGGGCCCGGGCCGGGGCGGCCCGCCGAGGTGGCGGTGGAGCTGACCACCGGTGCCCGCTCGGCCGTCGTCGTCCCGCTCGGCCCGGCCATCGGCACGATCGTGTGCCTGCGCGCCGCGGACCGGGAGCCCTTCGACGCCGAGGTCCTCGACGCGCTGGCCGCCTTCGCCGCGCAGGCCGCGGTGGCCCTCGAGCTGGCCCGCAGCCAGCGCCGCGAGCGCCAGCTGCAGGTCCAGGCCGACCGCGAGCGCATCGCCCGCGACCTGCACGACCACGTCGTCCAGCGGATCTACGCGACGGCGCTGAGTCTCGACCGGGTGGCCCGCTCCCTCGGGGAGGTCGACCCCTACGCGGCCCGCCGGGTGGAGCGCAGCGTCGACGAGCTCGACGAGACGATCACCCAGATCCGCTCGGCGATCTTCGAGCTGCACGACCGCGAGGCGCCGCCGGCGGCGCTGGGACGGCGGCTGGCCGAGGTCGTGGCGCGGGTGACCGAGGGCTCCGGGGTGCAGCGCCGGGTGGAGCTGCGCGGCGACGTCGACGGGCTGTCCCGCGCGCTGGCGCACGACCTGCTGGCGGTGGTGCGCGAGCTGGTGAGCAACGTCGTCCGGCACGCGGCGGCGACCCTGGTCCGGGTCACCGTGGACGCCGGCTCGGCCCCCGGGGACGACGTCACGGCATCGGTCGCCGACGACGGCCGGGGGCTGCCCGCGGTCCCCGTCCGCAGCGGCCTGGCCAACCTGGAGGAGCGCGCCCGGCGCCGCGGCGGCACGCTCACCGTCGCCAGTGACCGGGGTGGGACCGCGGTGACCTGGCGGGCGCCGCGGACCGGCGGCGCCTGAGGCCGGCGGGCCGGCCGCTCAGCCGCGGGGACGCCGGCCGCGCAGCTCGGTGGCGAGGATCGCGGCCTGGGTGCGCCGCTCGAGCCCGAGCTTGGCCAGCAGGTGGCTGGTGTAGTTCTTCACCGTCTTCTCGGCCAGGCCCATCCGGTCGCCGATCTGCCGGTTGGTGAGCCCCTCACCGATCAGCCCGAGCACGGTGCGCTCCTGCTCGGTGAGCCCGGCCAGCCGCCGGTCGGCGCCGTCCCGGGACGGGCGCCCCGGGGCACCGACGAGCGTGCCGCCGGTCGCGACCGTGTGCACGGCCGACACGAGGTCGGCCCCGCGGACCTGCTTGACCAGGTACCCGGCGGCGCCGGCGGCCACTGCCGCGGCCACCGCGTCGTCGTCGGCGTAGCTGGACAGCACCAGGCAGGAGCAGCCGGGCACCCGCTCCAGCAGCGCGCGGACGACGTCGGCGCCGTCGCCGTCGGGCAGCCGCATGTCGACGATGGCGACGTCGGGGCGGACCGCCGGACCGCGGGCGAGCGCCTCCGCGGCGGTCCCGGCCTCGCCGACGACGACCAGCGCGGGGTCGTCCTCCAGCAGCTCGGCGACGCCGCGGCGGACCACCTCGTGGTCGTCGACGAGGAACACGCGGATCGAGCGCGGGACAGCGGCCACGGGTGCCTCCCCTCCCTGACCGTCTCGGCGGTCACAGAGGGTAGCGCCGACGTGGGCCCCGCGGGGCGTCAGACGGGCAGCAGCAACGCTGCGTACAGAGTCAGTCCCGGACCGAAGGCCATGGCCACCACCGGGCCGTCGACGTCGGCGAGCTCCTGCAGCACCAGCAGCACGGTGGCCGAGGAGCAGTTGCCGTGCTCGGCGAGCACCCGGCGCGAGGCGCCGATCTGCTCCTCGGTCAGGCCGAGCTCGTCCCGGGCGACGTCGAGGATCCGCGGGCCGCCGGGGTGCACCGCCCAGCCGGCGACGTCCTCGACCCGCAGGCCGGCCCCCTCGAGCAACTCGGCGACCACGTCGCCGACGTGGCGGGAGAGCACGTCGGGGACGCGGGGGGACAGCCCCATGCGGAAGCCGAGGTCGGTGACGTCCCAGGTCATGTGGTCGGCGGTCGACGGGTCGGTCCGGGCCACCACCCCGGCCAGCCGCCGCCCGCGCCCCGCGCCGGGCTCGACGACGACGGCCGCGGCCGCGTCGGAGAACAGCGCGTGCGCGACCACCTGGTCGAGGTCCCGCTGCGCCGGCTGCACGTGCAGGCTGGTCAGCTCGCAGCACAGCAGCACCGCCGGGCGTGAGCGGGCGGTGACGAAGTCGCCGACCGCCGCCAGGCCCGGGATCGCCGCGTAGCAGCCCATGTGCCCGACCAGCAGGCGCTGCAGCCCGGGCGGCATGCCGAGGTCGCTGGCCAGCCGGATGTCCAGGCCCGGGGTGGCGTAGCCGGTGCAGGTGGCGACGGCGAACAGGCCCACGTCGCCCGGCGCGAGCCCGGCGGCGTCGAGCGCCCCGGCGACCGCCTGCTTGCCCAGCGGCAGCGCCTCCTGGACGTAGCGGGCCATGCGCGCCCCGGTGCCCCACGAGCTGAGGTCCTCGTCGACCGGGTTGGCCACCGCGTGCCGCGTGCGCACCCCGGCGCTGGACCAGATGCGGCGGGCGGCGCGGACGCCGGCGTAGTGGCGGGCGAAGAAGCCCTCCCACGCGGCGTCCTGGTCCAGCGTCGTCGGGAGCGCCGCTCCGGCCCCGGTCAGGACCGCGGCGCTCACCCGCGCGGCCCCGGGACGAACGGGCTGCTCACGTGCGGGGTCACGACCCGACCGTACGGCCGGGGGTCGCGACCCGCTCCCGGAGGGGTGGCCCGCCGTCCGGCGGGGTGGCGCGCTTGCGGCCGTACCCGGCGAAGATGACGGCCGTCGTCCGCAGCGGCCGCATCCGGACGACGTCGCGGCGCCCCCGGCGCCAGGCGACGACGTCGCGCACCGACGGGCGCAGCCCGACCAGCCGCAGGTCCAGCCCCAGCCGGTCGGCCGCGGTCAGCAGCCGCCGGCGGTCGACGAAGAGGGCGGGGTCGTGGATGCCCGGCGGCGGCCCGCCCGGCAGCCGCTCGGCGATGCGGACCGCGATCACCTCCGCCAGCCGGGTGGCGGCGATCGCGTCGAGGACCAGCGTCCCGCCCGGGCGCAGCAGCCGGGCCGCCTCGGCCAGCACCGCGACGTCGTCGTCGACGTGCTCGAGGACCTCCCCGGCGACGACGACGTCGGCGCACCCGTCGCACAGCGGGACGGCGAGCACCGAGGCCCGCACCGGCAGGACCCCGTGCCGGGCGGCGACGGCGAGCCCGGCCGCCCCCAGGTCCACCCCGACGTGCCGGTAGCCCAGCCGGGCGGCGTACGGCGCCATGAGCCCGCCGCCGCAGGCGAGGTCGACCAGCAGGGCCCCGGGGCGGGCTGCCTGCGGGATGTGCTCGGCGCGCGACGCGGCGAACCAGTGCAGCATGGCGAAGCCGCCGGAGGCCTCCCACCACTGGTCGGCCAGCTCGTCGTACTGCGCGGGGTCGTTGCGCCGGGGGTCGTCGATGCGCATCACTTCTTCAGCGGGTCGTGACCCCAGTTCATCAGCGAGTAGCGCCACCTCGACGTCTCGACGTCCTCCTTCTGCGGCTCCTGCGCCAGGTGCCGCTGGACGTAGCCGTGGACCTTGCGCATGTGCGCGTAGTCGTCGTCGGTGAGGTCGCCCTCCTCCGCGCGCAGCAGCTCGACGATCCGGCGGCCGGACTCGTGTCCCGTCGACTCCCCCGACCCGCCGCTCTTCTGCCCGACCGACTGCGACTCGTCGGTCTGCAGCCAGCTCTCCAGCTCCGCGGCGCTCATGTTCACCGCCTCGCCGAACTCCCTGCGGACGGTGTCCCTGTCGTCGTCGGCCACGGCTCCTCCTCGGTCGCGTCCCCGGGGCGGTACCTCCTTCCCGACCACGGGAAACGGGTGCCGGGACGGCCGGGCGGGTACGACGCGGAGGTGACCGGCGACGGGACGGCGACGCGGGACGAGCGGCGGGGACCACAGGTGTCGGCGGGGGGGGGGGGGGGGGGGGGGGGGGGGGGGGGGGGGGGGGGGGGGGTGGGGGGGGGGGGGGGGGGGGGGGGGGGGGGGGGGGGGGGGGGGGGGGGGGGGGGGGGGGGGGGGGGGGGGCGGGCCGCGCCCCCCCCCCCAGGCCCGGGGCGAGACCGTCGACCAGCTGCTCGACCGCAACCTCGCGGAGCTGCTGCAGGAGCTCCGGGTGGCGATCACCGGGGTGCAGGTGCTGTTCGCGTTCCTGCTCGGCCTGGCCTTCACCCAGCGCTTCGCCGACCTCGACGACTTCGCGCGCACCGTCTACACCGTCACGCTGCTGGCCACCGCGCTGGCCACGGTGCTGCTCATCGCGCCGGTCTCCTTCCACCGGCTGGTGTTCCGGCGGCGGCTCAAGGCCGCCCTGATCGTGGTGGCCGACCGGATGCTGGTGGCCGGCCTGGCGCTGCTGGTGCTCGCGATCAGCAGCGGCGTGCTGCTCGTGCTCGACGTCGTCCTCGGGCGCGCGGCGGGCATCGTGGCCGGCGCCGGGGTGCTGCTGGTGGCGACGGTGACCTGGTACGCGCTGCCGGTGTGGGCCCGGCGCGCGTCCGCGGCCGGGCACCCCGACCCGCCGGAGCCGGACAGCGGTTCCGCAGGATGAGGGGCCCGCTGTCCCGCGTCCCCCGGGGGTCCCCGTGTCCGTCACCGTCGTCGGCAGCCTGAACGAGGACGTGCTGGTCGCCGTCGAGCGGCTGCCGGGCCGCGGCGAGACCGTCGTCGGCCGCGGCGCCGTCCTCGCCGCCGGCGGCAAGGGCGCCAACCAGGCCGCTGCCGCCGGCCGGCTGTCGGCCGCGGGGGTGACCATGGTCGGCCGCGTGGGCGACGACCCGGCCGGGGAGCGGCAGCTGGCCGCGCTCGCCGAGGCAGGGGTCGACACCGTGCTGGTGCGGCGCACCGCGGGCACCCCGACCGGCTCGGCGACGATCCCGGTGGAGGACGGCAGCGGGGAGAACCTCATCGTCGTGGTGCCGGGGGCCAACGCCGCGCTGACCCCGGCCGACGTCGACGTGCCCGCCGTGCGCGACGCCGCCGTCGTCCTGCTGCAGCTGGAGGTTCCGCTGGCCACGGTGCAGGCCGCCGCGGAGGCCGCGTCGGGGACGGTGGTGCTCACCCCCGCGCCGCCGGCGCCGCTGCCGCCCGCGCTGCTGCGTCGGGTGGCGGTGCTGGTGCCCAACGAGCACGAGCTGGTGGCCCTCGCCGGCGCCCGCCCCGCGGAGCGCTCCCCCGCCGAGCTGGCCGGGCTGGCCCGCGCGCTCGGCGTGCCGGCGGTCGTCGTCACGCTCGGCGCGCGGGGGGCGCTGGTGGTGCCCGGCGACGGGCCGGTGGCCCTGCAGGCACCGCCCCCGGTCGAGGCCGTCGACACCACCGGCGCCGGCGACTGCTTCACCGGCGCGCTGGGCGCCGCCCTCGCCCGCGGTGCGGACCTGACCGCCGCGGTGCGCGAGGCGGTCGCGGCCGCGGCGCTGTCGACGACCGGGGCGGGCGCGCGCGGCGCGCTGCCCGACGCCGGCGCCGTCGGCCACCTGCTGCCGCAGCTGCCCGCGGCGGTTCCCGTCGGCCGGCCGGGTTCGACGCCGCCCCCGGCTGGGCAAGGCCCCGGTGACCCCGCCCCGAGACCCGAGGAGGACGCCGTGACCGAGCCCGAACGGCCGCCGCGCACGCCCGAGCGCGCGGAGGGCGACCCCGGCGACCAGCAGACCGACGACGGCCGCACGCCGCGCGCCGAGGACCCCGCGGAGGGCTCCGACGTCGGCGGCGAGGGCGCGGACACGCCCGGTTCTTGACCGCGTGACGGACCGGTCCGGGCCGCCCGCCGGGATCAGGTGACCTGATCGCCGGGCGTCCTCCCGCACGGTGGGACGTGGAGGAGGACGCCCCGCGGTGAGGGAGGAGCACGTCCGGGCCCGCCCCACCCCGCCGCTCGCGTGCCCGCGGGCGCCGTCACAGCGGTCCCACCGCCCACCGCCGTCCCGAACTGCGCGTTCGCCCCTCGGCACCCAGGAGCGAGCAGTCGTGCGGGAGATCCGGCGTGCCGCGAACTGATCCGTCACGGGAGACGGCAGCATCGCCGTCGTGACCGCCCCCGCCCTCTCCCTCGCCGACGCCGACGCCCCGGGCCCGGTCCGCCGCAGCCGCGCGGAGCGCGAGGCGATCGTCCTGGACACCGCGGAGCGGTTGTTCGCCACCCGCAGCTCCCGCAGCGTCGGCATGGACGAGCTGGTCCGCGAGACCGGCCTGGGCAAGATGACCGTCTACCGGCTGTTCCGGAGCAAGGACGAGCTGGTCGGCGCCTACCTGGCCCGCAAGGCGGCCACCGAGCTCGGCCAGATCGACGAGACCATCCGCCGCGAGCGCGACCCGCGCGCCGCGCTGCTCGCCGTCGTCGGGGCCGTCGAGGCCGAGGTCACCCGCGCCGGCTTCCGCGGCTGCCCGTTCACCAACGTCAGCAGCGAGTACGACGACCCGCAGCACCCCGCCCGCAGCGCCGCCGCCGACTACAAGTTCGAGCTGCACGCCCGGCTGGAGCGGCTGGCCGAGGCGGTCGCCCCCGGCACCGGCGAGGACCTCGCCGCGCAGGTGCACCTGATCATCGACGGCATGTACCTCTCCGGCGGCCTGCTCGGGCCCGACGGCCCGGCCGCGCACGGCCGCGACCTGGCCGAGCGGCTGGTCGACATCGCCGTGGCCCGGTCGGCGGCGGGCGCCTGAGGGCCGCTCCCCCTCGCCGGGCGGCCCCGTCCGGCAGACCCCAGGATGAGCCGGTGAGCGCCGACCGCAGCCGCCCCGACCTGGACGACACGACCGTGGAGGGGCTGGGCAAGCTCTCCGAGGCCCTCGAGACCATCGAACAGGCCCGCGGGCAGCTCTACGGCTTCCACCAGCACTCCGGCAAGGCCGACCTGCTGCTGCAGGACGCCGTCGAGCTGTTCCGGAAGGCGGGGCACACCGAGCTGGCCGACGACCTCGACCGCGACCTGGTCGGCCGCAACGTCATCGCCGACCGGTGGACCTTCCAGATCGTCGAGGACTACGACGCCACCTACTGGTCGGTGTTCCGCGCCTTCGACGAGCGGGCCCGCACCGAGCTGGCCGACGGCGACCGGCACGTCTACGAGGCCCGCATGAAGCAGCGCGAGCGGACCCAGGGCCACCCGGCGCACGAGGCCGGTCCCGCGCTGTCGGAGTGACCGCCTGCGGTCGCCGTCGGCTCGCGGCGGCCGCAGACTCGGACCGGTGAGCACGCGCGAGCAGAAGATGCCCGAGCCGGAGTCCCCGCGCTCGGTCGGCCCCCTCGGCAGCAGCACGTCCGGCGCGCCGGCCCCCGACTCCGACGGGCCCGAGGGCACCGGCCCGGCCGACGGCGCCGCCGGCCCGTCCTACCCGCCCGCGGAGACCGAGCCCGCCGCCCACCGCGACTGACCTGCGCCGGGCGGCGGTTTGAGCGCCCGTCGCAGCGGACAGACCCGGAGCGTGACCGCTCCCGGATCGCCTGCCGAGCCCCGGCCGTCCGCCCCGGGAACCGACCCGTTCGCCACCGGGACCTCCCCGTACGCGACGGGCGGCTCCCCGACGGCGCCACCCGCCACCTCCGCCCCCGCCCCCGCACCCGCCCGGACGACGTCGCGCACCCGCTCGGCGGGCCGCACCGTGGGCAGGGGGCTGGCCCTGGCCCTGCTGATCACCGTCACGGTGGTCCTCGTGCTGTTCGTCGTGTTCAACGGCGAGACCGTGCCGATCAGCCTGGTCTTCACCGACGTGCGCGCCCCGCTGGTGGTGGCGCTGCTCATCGCGGCGGGGCTCGGCGCCCTGATCGGCCTGCTGGCGGCCACCGTCCTCGCCGCCCGTCGCCGCAACCGCTGACCCACGCCGGGCCGCACCCGGCATCCCCGACGGCCCGGGACGCACCCGCAGCTGACCCCTGCGAGCGTGTCCCGGGCCGCGGCCTTGCTCCTGGTTACTCGCCGGTAATAGCGTTGGTTACCGGCGAGTAGCCACTGCTCGCCGCCCACCGGCACGGAGCAACGGAGCCAGACCGCCATGAGCCACTACACCGCGAACCTGCGGGACCTCGAGTTCAACCTGTTCGAGTTCCTCGACACCAAGGACCGGTTCGGCACCGGCCCGTTCGAGCAGATGGACGCCGAGACCGCGCGCGGCGTGCTCGCCGAGATCCGCCGGCTGGCCGAGGGCCCGATCGCGGAGAGCTTCGCCGACGCCGACCGCAACCCGCCGGTGTTCGACCCCGCCACGCACTCGGTGACGCTGCCCGAGAGCTTCGTCCGGTCGGTGCGCGCCCTCGAGGACGGCGAGTGGTACCGCCTGGACCTGCCCGAGGAGCTCGGCGGCTTCGGCGCCCCGCACGCGCTGACGTGGGGCGCGTTCGAGATGGTGCTCGGCGCCAACCCCGCCGTCTTCGTGTACGGGGCGTGGGCGGCCTTCGCCGCCGTCCTGCACGAGCTGGGCAACGCCGACCAGAAGCGGCTCGCGGAGCTCATGATCGAGCACAGGTGGGGTGCCACCATGGTGCTCACCGAGCCCGACGCCGGCTCCGACGTCGGCGCCGGCCGCACGCGGGCCGTGCAACAGCCCGACGGCTCGTGGCACCTCACCGGCGTCAAGCGGTTCATCACCAGCGCCGAGCACGACCTCAGCGACAACATCGTCCACCTGGTGCTGGCGCGCCCCGAGGGCGCGGGGCCGGGCACCAAGGGGCTGTCGCTGTTCGTCGTCCCCAAGTTCCACGTCGACCTCGCCACCGGCGCCCTCGGCGAGCGCAACGGCGTGTTCGTGACCAACGTCGAGAAGAAGATGGGCCTCAAGGTCTCCACGACCTGCGAGCTGACCTTCGGCGACGGGCCGGTGCCGGCGAGGGGCTGGCTGGTCGGCGACGTGCACGAGGGCATCGCCCAGATGTTCAAGGTCATCGAGCACGCCCGGATGTTCGTGGGCACCAAGGCGATCGCCACGCTGTCGGCCGGCTACCAGGTGGCCCTCGACTACGCCCGGAACCGCGTGCAGGGCGCCGACCTCACCGCGACGTCGAAGGACGCCCCGCGGGTGACCATCACCCACCACCCCGACGTGCGCCGCTCGCTCATGCGGCAGAAGGCCTACGCCGAGGGCATGCGGGCGCTCTACCTCTACACCGCCACCTTCCGCGACCGGGTCACCGAGGCCGAGGCCACGGGCACCGCCGACGGCGAGGAGGCCCGGCTCGCCGCCCGCGTCAACGACCTGCTGCTGCCGGTGGTCAAGGGCTTCGGCTCCGAGCGCGCCACCGAGCTGCTGACCAGCGAGTCGCTGCAGTGCCTGGGCGGCTCGGGGTACCTGCAGGACTACCCGGTCGAGCAGTACATCCGCGACTCCAAGATCGACACCCTCTACGAGGGCACCACGGCGATCCAGGGGCAGGACTTCTTCTTCCGCAAGATCGTCAAGGACGGCGGGGTCGCGCTGACCTGGCTGGCCGGCCAGATCGAGGCCACGATCGACGCGGAGGCCGGCAACGGCCGGCTCAAGGAGGAGCGGGCGCACCTGGCCACCGCCCTCGGCGAGGTCCAGGCGATGCTCACGGCCATGTTCGCCCAGCTCAGCGGGGCCCAGGAGGACATGACCAGCCTCTACCGGGTCGGCCAGAACACCACCCGGCTGCTGCTCGCCGTCGGCGACCTGGTCACCGGGTGGCTGCTGGTCCGCCAGTCCGAGGTCGCGCTGGCCGCACTGGCCGGCGAGGTCGGCGAGAAGGACCGGCTCTTCTACGAGGGCAAGCTCGCCGCCACCCGCTTCTTCGCCACCCAGGTGCTGCCGCGCCTGGCCGGTGAGCGGGCGATCGTCGAGGCCACCGACAACGCGCTGATGGAGGTCCCCGAGGCCGCCTTCTGAGGGCGTGCACTTCCGCGGATGTGCACGACCAGGTCCGGGCACTTCCGCGGAAGTGCCCGGTAGCGGCACCCCGTCGTCCCCAGGGCGGCGGGGTGCCGGCCGTTTCGGGCCGACGACGGCGGGCATGCCCGTCAGGACGGCATCGTCCGACCGGAGGCACCATGACCGACCCGCAGGGCAGTGACCGCATCCAGCAGGGCGTCCCGACCGCGTCGGGCACCGGCGACAACAGCAGCACGGGCACCGGCTTCGACGACGTCCCCCTCACCGCCGACGAGGCGATCGAGCGGGACGCGGCCTCCGGTGACGACCTGCCCGCCCGCGCCGACGGCGACGTCGCCCGCGCCCGCGGCGCCGGTGCGTCCGGCGAGGTCGCCGGGCCCACCCCCCGTTCCGGAGGAGGCACCGACTGATGAGCGAGCCCGACCACAGCGGCTACGGCGAGTCCCCCGACACCGCCGACGGCCCGACCGAGGCGAACATGGTCGACGGCGTCCCCGGCCAGGACCGGTCCGACGGCGGCGAGCGCGACGTCACCCTCACCACCGACGAGGACGCCCAGCGCGACGACTCGGTGATCCGCGGCGGCAACCAGGCCGGCTAGATCCAGCCGTGGCGGCGGGCGACCTCCACGGCCGCGTGCCGGTTGGCCGCGCCGAGCTTGCCCGCCGCCGAGGACAGGTGGTTGCGCACCGTCCCCGGTGACAGGTGCGCCCGGGCGGCGATCTCCTCGACCGGCGCGCCGCCGGCGGCCAGCTCCAGGACGTCGGCCTCGCGGGGCGTGAGCGGGCTGTCGCCGGCGCTGATCGCCTCGGCGGCCAGCTCCGGGTCGACGTAGCGGCCGCCGCGGGCGACGGTCCGGACGACGTCGGTGAGCACCGGCGCGCTCACCGTCTTCGGCAGGAACCCGCGCACCCCCGCCGCGAGCGCGCGCTTGAGGTGCCCGGCGCGGCCGTGCCCGGTGACGATGACGACCGCGCAGCCGGGCACCAGCGACCCCAGCTGCGCGGCCACCGAGATGCCGTCGAGGTCGGGCATCTGCAGGTCCAGCACGGCGACGTCGGGGGTGTGTCGCCGGGCCATCGCCAGCGCCTCGTCGCCGGAGGCGGCCTGGGCGACCACCTCGAGGTCGTCCTCCAGCGCCAGCAGCGCGGCGAGCGCCGAGCGGATGAGGTTCTCGTCGTCGGCGAGCAGCACCCGGATCACACGCGCACCCCGACCGGGACGGTGGCGGTGAGCACGAACCGGTCGCCGTCCCGGCCCGCGGCCAGCCGGCCGCCGGTGGCCGCCAGCCGCTCGGCCAGGCCGGTCAGCCCGTTGCCCCCGCCGCCGCCCGTCGCCGTCACGCCGTCGTTGACCACCCGCAGCGCTGCAGCGCCGCCGTCGGTGGACAGCTCCACCGTGCAGCGGGTCGCCCGGCTGTGCCGCAGCACGTTGGTCACCGCCTCCCGCACGACCCAGCCCAGCGCCGTCTGCACGGGGTCGGGCAGGGCCACGGCGCCGTCGTCCCCGGTCACCGTGACGTCCACCCCGGCCGCGCGCAGCACCGACCGGGCACCGGCCAGCTCGCCGGGCAGGTCGCTGCCGCGGTACCCGCGGACGACGTCGCGCACCTCGCGCAGCGACTCCTCGGCGACCCGGCTGATGTCGGCCAGCTCCTCGGCCGCGCCGTCGCGTCCTCGGCGCACCAGCTCCGCGGCCAGCTGGCTCTTCACCGCGATCACCGAGAGGTTGCGGCCCATGACGTCGTGCAGGTCGCGGGCGAAGCGCAGCCGCTCCTCGGCGACGGCCAGCTGCGCCTGCACCGCGCGGCTGCGCTCCATCTCGACGACGACGTCGAGCACCCACACGGTCAGCCGGAAGGCGAGCGCGAGGCCGCCCACGGCGGTGGCGAACAGCACGGCGAGCACCACCGCGGCGGGCCACACCTCACCGGCGAGCAGCGCCACCGCGCCCACCATGAGGCCGACGCCGACGGAGGCGCGGACCAGCACCGGCGACGTCCAGACGGGGGAGCCCGCGGTGAGCAGCATCGCCGGCGGCAGCGCGACCAGCCACCGCGTGCCCGGGTCGCTGCCCTCGGCGAGGGTCACCACCACCCCGGTGCCGGTGGTGAGGACGGCGGCGGCCAGCGCGGCGGCCAGCGGGCGGGCCGGCAGCGGGCCCCGGGTCGAGCGGGCGGCCAGCCCGGCACGCACCAGCACGACACCGGTGACGGCGACGGCGAGCGAGCCGGCCAGGTACAGCCGGGTGACCGGGGTGTCGCCGAGACCGGCCCCCGCCACGACGAGCAGTGCGAACAGCGGCGTCGTCGCCAGCCAGGTGTACAGCGACCAGCGCGTGTACAGGTCGAGGCGCTGGGGGTCGGAGCGGTCCCGCCACCAGCGCGCGACGGTCGGCACGGCGCCCATGCTGCCGTACCGGCCGCCGGGTCCCCCACCGCTCACCGGCGGGGTGCCCACCGGAAGACCCGCGGGGCGATCAGCGCGGCCAGGGCGGTCCAGCCGGCCAGCACGAGCAGCGGCTGCGGTGCGGCGGCCCAGGCGCCGGCCCAGTCGACCGTCCGGCCGTCCCAGGTCCGCCCGGCCAGGCCCAGGCGGGCCAGCTCGACGACGGGCTCGACCGGGGTCAGCCGGAGGACCTGGGCCACCTGCTCCGGGAAGGCCGACAGCGGCACGAGGACGCCCGAGGTGACCGACGCGAGGACCACCAGCGGCAGGGTCGTGATCTGCGCGCTCTCGGCGGTGCGGGTGAACGAGGTGCTGGCCGCGGCCAGCAGCGTCATCAGCGCCGCCCCGCCCAGGAGCGCCAGCAGCGGCAGGACGACGTCGGTCGGTGCGGCCCACTCGCCGATGACGGCGGTGCCGGCGAGCACCAGCGCCACCTGCACCAGCGTGACGAGCAGCGTCGGGGCGGCCGTGCCGAGCAGCACCTCGCCGGGGGTGAGCTCGCCGCTGCGCATCCGCTGCAGCACCAGCTCCTCACGGCGGGCGACGTAGGTGGTGACCAGGTTGTAGTAGGTGAGGAAGACCAGCGTCACGGCGACGGAGGTGACGGCGAGGCTGGGGCCCAGCGGGTCGTCCCCCCCGAGCCCGGCGGCCGGGACGACGGCGACGAGGAACAGGGGCAGCAGCACCGAGTTCACGACGGCGGTGCGGTTGCGCAGCAGCAGCCGGGTCTCGGCGGCGGCGAGCGCGCGGACCCGTCGCAGGCGCGACGGGGCGGGAGCCGGGGCGGTCAGGGCGGTCATCGGGGGTCCTCCGGGTCGGTGCCGTCGGCGACGGCGAGGAAGGCCTGCTCCAGGGACGCGGCGCGGGCCTGCAGCCCGCCCAGGACGAGGTCGTGGGCGTCGGCCCAGGCCAGCAGAGCGGCGAGCACCGGCTGCAGCGCCCGGGTGTGCAGCTCGACCCGCGGGACCGCGGAGACGACCCGCGCGCCGGGAACGACCGGCAGGGCGGGGGCGCCGGGCGGGAGGGTGAAGCGGACGGTCGCCGGCTGGGTGGCGGCGATCTCGGCCGCGGTGCCGGACAGCACGATCCGGCCGGCCCGCATCACCGCGATCCGGTCGGCGAGCTCCTCGGCCTCCTCGAGGTGGTGGGTGGTGAGCACCACCGCGGCGCCCTCGGCCACCCGCTGCCGGACCAGCGCCCACACGACGCGGCGGCTCTCGGGGTCCAGGCCGGTGGTGGGCTCGTCGAGGACGACGACCCGCGGGGAGCCCAGCAGCGCGAGGACGAGGTCGAGCCGGCGCCGCTCCCCGCCGGAGAGGCTGCGCACCCGCAGGTCGGCCCGGCCGGTCAGGTCCACCTGGGCGAGGGCCTCGTCGACCGGGCGGGGGGCGGTGAGGGTCGCCGCCCACAGCGCGACGGTCTCCCGCACGGTGAGGTCGGCGGGCAGGCCGCTGGACTGCAGCAGCACGCCCAGGTGCGGGCGGACGGCGGCGCGCTGGGTGACGGGGTCGGCGCCCAGCACGCGGACGGTGCCGCCGGACGCGGGCGCGAGGCCCTCGACCACCTCCAGCGCGGAGGTCTTGCCCGCGCCGTTGACGCCGAGCAGGGCGAACACCTCACCGGGACGGACCTCGAAGCTGATGCCGCGCACGGCCTCGACGTCGCCGTGGCGGCGGCGCAGGTCGGTGACCTCGACGACGGGTGCCGCGGCGCCGGCGGGGAGCGGGCCGGCGGCGGGAGCCGGGCGGGTGAGCTGCACGGGGCCTCCTCCTCGTGCCCCACCGGCCGCGGGTCGGCCGGTCCTCCGGGGCACGTCCCCACGCTCCCGCCGGACCGGGCCCGGGACGGGTGCCGTTCCTCACGACCTGGCGCGCCCCGTGCACGGGCCGGCCATGACGCGTGTCACGGGTGTCCCGTGCCGGCGCCGCGGGGCCGCTAGCGTCGCGGCATGAGCGCAGACGACCTCGCAGGACGGCGGGCGATGGTGACCGGCGGCGGCTCGGGCATCGGCCGGGCGGTCGCGGCGCGGCTGGCGCAGGCCGGCGCCGCCGTGGTCGTCGTCGACCGGGACGCCGCGGCCGCCGAGGAGGTGGCCGGCGCGGTGGGCGGCACCGCGGTCGCCGTCGACCTGTCCGACCTCGACGCCCTCGGCGGGCTGGACCTCGACGTCGACGTGCTGGTCAACAACGCCGGCTTCCAGCACGTGGCGCCGCTGCACGAGTTCCCGCCGGAGGTCTTCTCCACGATCCTGCGGCTGATGGTGGAGACGCCGTTCCGGCTGGTCCGCGCCGCGCTGCCGCACATGTACGGCCGCGGCTGGGGGCGGGTGGTCAACGTGAGCTCGGTGCACGGCCACATCGCCTCGCCGTACAAGTCCGCCTACGTCACGGCCAAGCACGCGCTGGAGGGGCTGTCGAAGGTGGTCGCGCTCGAGGGCGCGGCGCACGGCGTCACCTCCAACTGCGTGGCGCCGGCCTACGTGCGCACCCCGCTGGTCGAGGGGCAGATCGCCGACCAGGCCCGCACCCACGGCATCTCCGAGGACGAGGTGGTCGAGCAGGTCATGCTCGCGCCCGCGGCGATCCGGCGGCTGATCGAGCCGGCCGAGGTCGCCGACGCGGTGGCCTGGCTCTGCTCGCCGTCGGCGGCGTCGGTGACCGGCACGTCGCTGCGGATGGACGGCGGCTGGACCGCCCACTGACCTCCGGAGGGTGGCGGCCGGTCAGCCGACGCCCCCGGGCGGGATGATCGTGGTGTCGATGTCCTGGTGCCTGCCGCTGCGCCGGCAGATCTCGTGGTCGGGGCCGCGGAGCCGCTCGTCCTCGGGACGGCTCTGCACGCAGGCGTGGAACCCCAACCGGCACGACAGAGGCTTGCGGACGGTGCTCGCGTCGCCGGCCATGGCGATCGCCTCCTCGTCGGGGCACCCAGGGGTGGCACCTGCGGCCTGCCCGCGGGGAGCCCCGGACGCACGCCGGCGGCACCTACCCTGGTCCGGTGCCCGCCGTCGCCGTCGTGCTGTCCGCCGAGGAGTGGACGGCGCGGGCCGCCGCCCACGACGCGCGGGTGCAGCGGTGGACCGCGCCGCACCGGGAGCGCCGGCAGCGGGGCGAGAGCCACCCGGTGCTGGACTTCCTGTTCACCTACTACTCCGAGACACCGGGCCGGCTGCGCCGCTGGCACCCGGGGCCGGGGGTCGCGCTGGCGCCGTCACCCGAGGGGCCGGCACCGCACGCCGCGTGGCGGTCCTACGCGACCGCCGACGACGGCACGGTGGGACTCGACGTCGCCGGCTACGTCGCCGAGCGCGGGAGCACCGGGCGCTTCGTGCGCGACCTGCTGGCGGCCACCGCGTCGCGGCCGGCGCAGACCGGCTGCCTCGGCCTGCACGAGTGGGCGATGGTCTACCGCGCCGACGAGCGCCGGCACGCCGTGCCGCTGCGGCTGGGCCGGGCGGGCACCGACGCCGTCGTGGAGTCGCACCCGGTCCGCTGCAGCCACGTCGACGCCTACCGGTTCTTCACCCCGGACGCCGTCGGCCTGAACCGGCTGCGGCCGACGCGGGAGACACAGGTGGCGATGGAGCAGCCCGGCTGCCTGCACGCGACGATGGACCTCTACAAGTGGGCCTACAAGCTCTCCCCCGCCGTCCCCGGGGAGCTGGTGGCCGACTGCTTCGAGCTCGCCGTCGAGGTGCGCGAGCTGGACATGCGCGCCTCGCCCTACGACCTCGCCGACCGCGGGTACGCGCCGGTGCGGATCGAGACGCCGGAGGGCAAGGCGGAGTACGTGGCCGCGCAGCGGGAGTTCGCCCGCCGCGCCGCCCCGCTGCGGCAGCGGCTGGTCGACCTCTGCGACGCGCTGCTCACGTCCTAGCTCGTCCCCGGGCGTCCGGGCTCGACTCAGCGCGTCCTCCCGCACCTCACCGCGTCCTCCCGCACCGCAGCGCGTCCTCCCGCACCGCAGCGCGTCCTCCCTCACCGCAGGCCGTGAGGGAGGACGCCCCGGGATCAGGTCACCTGATCGTGCACGGCCACCTGCGGCCACCTGCGCCGGCCGCACCGTCCGGGGCCGCGCCGTACGGTCGGAGGGTGACCGCACCGCACCCCGACCGCTGGCTCCGACTCGACGGGACGACGAACACGCGCGACCTCGGCGGCCTGCCCACCACCGACGGCGGCACCACCGCGTTCGGCCGGGTGCTGCGCAGCGACAACCTGCAGACCCTCAGCGACGACGACCTGCGCCGGTTGGCCGAGCTGCCGCTGCGCGACGTCATTGACCTGCGCACCACCGCTGAGGTGCTGCTGGAGGGCCGCGGTCCGCTGCGCGCGGTGGAGGGCGTCACCCACCGGCACCTGAGCCTGCTCCCGGAGAAGGGCCACCACACCGACGTCTTCGCCGTCGAGGAGGCCGACGTCCCCGACCTGCCCGCGGACTGGGCGGAGACCCTGTTGCCGCGCCAGACCACCGAGGCCGACGAGGTCGAGCCGCCGGCGGTGCGCTCCTACCTGGGCTACCTGCACCACCGGCCGGAGAACGTCCTCGCGGCGCTGCGGGTGATCGCCGGCGGGGAGGGCGCGGCGGTGGTGCACTGCGCCGCCGGCAAGGACCGCACCGGCGTGGTGGTGATGTTCGCGCTGGCCGCGGCGGGGGTGCCGCACGAGGAGATCGTCGCGGACTACGCGCTCACCGCCGACGTCATCGAGGCGCTGGTCGCCAAGCTGCGGACCTCGCCCACCTACGCCGAGGACATGACCAACCGCGACGTCGCCAGTCACACCCCGCGCGCGGCGACCATGCGGCGCCTGTTGGAGATCCTCGACGAGCGGCACGGCGGCCCGCTGGGCTGGCTCACCGAGCACGGCTTCGGCCCCGACGAGCAGGCCGCGCTGCGCCGCCGGCTGCGCGACTAGAGCCCGTTCCGCGGATCCCGCGAGAGAGGGCTTCGACAGGTGTCCCCGAGCGGCCCGCTGAGGAGCACCTCGGTACTCGGACGTTCCCGCGGGAACGTGACGCGCGCTCGCGTCCTCCACGACGTTCCCGCGGGAACGCCCAGGGGCGGTCACGTGCACCATGAGACAGCCTGGCGGTTCTGGTCGACGTGGCCTGCGTCGATGTGCGTGGTGCCGGGTGGTCGGGGCTGCGCGGCGCCCCGTGGCCGGCGGGAGCTACGGCGTACTGGTCGGTCGGACCTCGCCGCCCGGACGGAAACCGGCGACGGACGGCATGAGGCAGGACCCGGTGGGGGTAGGGCTCCGGTCCCCGGGTCGTCCAGGCCGCGGGCCGCGGACGGTGCGGAGGAGCGGTGGATGTCCGAGATGTCGGACTTCAACGAGCGGCTGGCCGGTATCGCCCGTGAGCTGGTCAGGGAACCGGACATGCAGCACACGCTGCAGCGGGTGGTCGAGGCCGCCGCGCACAACCTCGACGGCGAGGTGTGGGCCAGCGTGTCGCTGGTGAAGCAGCGCCGCGAGGTGGAGACCCCGGCGGCCACCGACGACCGGGCCGGGCGGGCCGACCGGCTGCAGTACGAGCTCGAGCAAGGGCCGTGCCTGGACGCGATCTGGGAGCAGGAGACCTTCCAGATCGACGACATGACGACCGAGGAGCGCTATCCCCGCTGGACGCGGGCGGTCACCGAGGAGACCGGCATCCGCAGCAGCCTGTCGCTGCAGCTGTTCACCGACCAGGAGCAGGGCAGCCTCGGCGCGCTCAACCTCTACTCGCCGGAGCCGGCCGCCTTCGACGAGGAGACCCGCGGCGAGGGGTTGGCGTTCGCCGCGCAGGCCGCGGTCGCGCTGCGCAGCGCGCAGACCGAGGAGCACCTGCGCTCGGCGATGGCGACCCGCAACCTGATCGGGATGGCCCAGGGGATCTTGATGGAGCGGTTGAGGCTCACGCCGGACCAGGCGTTCGGCGTGCTCAGCCGGCTGTCGCAGGAGAGCAACACCAAGCTGCGGGAGGTGGCCCGGCGGCTGGTGGAGACCGGGGAGATCCCGGGTCGGCGGAGCTGAGGTCGGAGGCGACCCGGCGGCCACGGCTCTGGACCACCGGGTCTGGGCCGCCCGGCACCCCGGGATCCCGCGCGACCGTCCCCTCCTTCCGCGACCGCGACCACTGGCAGCGACGACGGCCGCGCAGCGGGCTGTTCCAGAGGCGAGACCGTGGGCACGGGCATCGCCGGCGGCAGGCCGGCTCCGGCCCGCCGGCCGTGGCCGGTCTCCGGTGGGGTTCTCCGCACGGTGTCCTGGAGTTCGCGGAGCGGAGCCGGACTGGAGGTGCCCAGATCCCACAGGTTCGTTCAGCGTCTGAGCGAGGACGTCGTGCTCGGCGGCCGGCCACGCGGCGGCGCCGACCAGGTGATCGGCCAGTGCGGCGCGGGGCTGGTGTCCGCCCAGATCGGTGTAGCGCCACCAGAGGTCGGCTCCTCGCTACTCCGCCGCGCGGGGAGCGGGGGCCGCCGGCCGCTCGCGGTGCTTGTGCCGGTACATGGCGGCGTCGGCGTCGCGCAGCAGCCCCTCGGCGACCGCGGAGGGGTCCTCCACGACGCCGGAGTGCACGGCCACCCCGGTGCTGGTGCCGACGTCGACCGGGGTGCCCTCGAGCCGGAACGGCTCGGCGAACGCCCGGGCCACCCGCGCGACCACCGCGTCGGCGGCACGGGCCCCCGACAGGCGCGGCACCAGGACGGCGAACTCGTCGCCGCTGAGCCGCCCGATGGTGTCCCCGGGCCGGACGGCGGCCCGCAGGCGCGCCGACACCTGCCGCAGCAGCTCGTCGCCGGCCGCGTGGCCCAGGGTGTCGTTGACCGCCTTGAACCGGTCGAGGTCGCAGAACAGGACGCCGACGTGCCCGGACGCCGGCGAGGCGGCCAGCGCGGCGACCAGCCGCTCGCGGAACAGCACCCGGTTGGGCAGGCCGGTGAGCGCGTCGTGGGTGGCCTGGTGGCGGACGGTCTCCAGCAGCCGCGCCTTCTGCAGCGCCGTCGACGCCTGGTCCCCGGCACCGCGCAGGCGGGTGAGCACGTCGGCGTCCAGGGCGCCGCTCACCTCCCAAGCGGTCCAGCTGGCGGTGACGACGCCGAGGAAGGTGCTGCCCGCCAGCAGCGGGACGGCGACGACGTCACTGAGGGTGAGCGCGGTGAGCAGCTCGCGCAGCGGGGCGCTGGCAGCGGCGGCGCTGACGACCTGCGGCGTGCGGTCGGTGAGCATGCCGAACAGCTCCGGCACGTCCTCGGCCCGCAGCGACGTGGCGCGCATGATCGCGTCCTGCTGCGGGGGCAGCCCCACCGTGGCGGCCGTGGCGAGCGTCCCGGCGGCGGGGTCCCACAGCATGACGGCGGCGTTGCTGCAGCCGACGACGCCGGGCAGCGCCCCGGCCACCACCTCGCAGATCCCCGTGGCGTCGGCGGCCTGCGCGAGGCCGTGGGCCAGGTCGAGCAGCGCACCGGCGCGGCGCGCCTCCGCCCGGCTGGCCTCCACCGCCATCACCAGGTCCAGCGCGGCCGCGGCGTGGCCGGCGTAGGCGGCCAGCATCGGGCGCTCGTCCCCGAGCCCGCCCTCGGCGGAGCGGCCGAGCGCGGCCAGCCGGCCGTGGGTGCGCCGCGCGGAGGCGACGTCGACCACGACCGAGCCGGGACCGAGGTCCTCCCCGGCCAGGAGCCGGGTGGCGAGCGCGGGGACGTCCGCGGCGGGCAGGCCGGAGCTGTGCACCAGCGGCGGGCCGCCGCGGGGGGAGGAGACGGCGAGCAGGTAGGCGGGCGCGAGCACCGCGGCGGCGGCGCGCTCGACGATGCGCGGCAGGACGCTGTCGAGGTCCTCGCCGTCGACGAGGTCGGTCGCCGCGGACTGCAGGGCGCGGACCTGGCTGCGCAGGGCCACGAGCTCGGCGTCGGCCGCCACCTCGGTGCGGCGCCGCCACGGCAGGCGGGAGCGGCGGTCCCACGAGAGCCGGTACACGCAGGCGTCGGCGCCGGAGGACTCGCACTCGTCGTGGACCACCTGGGCCGGCGCCAGGCCGAAGACGGTGGGCACCATGCTGATCAGCCCGCGGGCGTAGTCGCAGTCCAGCCGCGAGTGCGCGTAGCCCTCGTGCAGCCGGTACCGGATGGTCGCCGACGTCGCGTCGGAGTGCAGGACCTCCATCGTGGAGGTGGTGGAGAAGTTGGCGACCGCACGGGGCAGCCGGGCGTAGACCTGGCGGGGTGAGCCCATGGCGCGCACCAGCACGACCACGCTGGGGTTCATGCCGGTGCGCAGGGACTCCGCCCCCACGCGGAACATCGCGCCCGGGTCGCCGAGGACCTCGGTCGCGGCGGTGAACAGCCGGATGCGGGTGGCGTAGCTGGTCCAGGTGGCGGGCTCGGCGAGCTCCTCGGCCGTGAACGGCACGCCCGCCCGGCGCAGCACCTCCTGCACCGCGGCCTCGCCGGCGTGCTCGCGGACGAAGGCGAGCACCAGCCCGGTCGTCGCCCCCGAGGTCTCGTGGGCCTCGACCGGCGCGGCGTCGTCGTCCCCTGGCCGGCTGGGGGACGGGCCGCCCCGGCGTCCTGCAGTCACACGAGGGGGATCGGCACCGCCCGGCCCGGGGTTGAGCCGCCGACCCGAAGGGGGGAGGGTCCCCGGACGGCGAACGGCCCCGGGCTGCGGAGCAGACCGGGGCCAGGTGACGCACTGGAACGGCCTCCCTGCAGGGGCCCGCCGCGAGCGTGCGAGCGGTGGGGGCAGGGAGGTCCTTGCTCAGAAGCCGCCGTTGTTGGCCATCGTCAGCAGCTCGTCGCGCATCGCGGGGCTGCTGGAGCGGGCGAGCGCGCGCTCGAGAGCGCGCCGGGTGCGGGTGGCCTGCCGGCGCTTGCGCCAGGTGGTGGTGATCGTCATGTCCGTCTCCTCTTCGGTGCCGTCGCGGGGTGCACCAGTAGTAAAGCAGGCGCAGCCACGATTGTTCCGTCGATCCGTAGGGAGCGTCATCACATTTCCGACGATCGTTCACCCGAGGGAGGGAGATGGGGCGGCTGGGGCCGCACCGCGAGGCGGCGCTCGCGCCGGGCGCCGGCGCGGGCGTGGGCCGCCCGCAGCAGGTCGGCGACCGCGCCCGCCGTCCGCGGTCCCGGGTCGACGACGGCGACCCAGCCGAGGTGCCCGTAGACCGGGTGGGCGAGGACGGTGTCGGGCACCGCGAGACCGGTGTCGTCCGGCGCCGGTTCCCCCGGCGCCCGTCCGGTCCACCGGGAGGAGTCGGCAGCGCTCGCCGCGCTGTTGAGCCGGAACGCCCCGGGACGGTCCAGCCCCGCCGCCGGCTCACCGGGCAGGTCCTTGGTCACCACGGTGGCGAAGGGCTGCGTGCGGGGCAGGACCCCGTCGGGGGCGTAGTAGAAGAACAGGTCACCCCAGGCGGCCTCGGGCGAGCCGTCACCGGGACCGGGGCGCAGCGTCAGCACCCCGCCCAGCGACTCGACCAGGCCGACGACGTCGTCGATGCTCAGGCGTCCGGCGCTCACGGGTTCGAGCGTGACACTCAGGCCCCTGTGGAGGGTCCGGCGCGGACGACCAGGGAGGACGCGGTGCGGAGTCGCAACGGGGGCCTGCGCACGGTCGACGTCGCGCGGCAGGCCGGGTGCTCGGTGCAGCAGGTCCGCGACCTCGAGCGCGAGGGCGTCCTGCCCCCGGCGGCGCGGACCGCGGCGGGCCACCGCGTCCTCACCGCGACCCACGTGCAGGCGGCCCTCGCCTACCGGGCGTTCGCCGCGGCGGTCGGCCCCGCCGGGGCCGGCCGCATCGTGCGGACGGCGAACCGGGGGCCGCTCGGGGAGCTCCTCGCCCTCCTCGACGACGCCCACGCGCGGCTGCACACCGAGCGCCGCGACCTGCGGCTGGCGCAGGAGGCGGCGCGGGCGATCGCCGCCGAGCCGATCGACGAGCCGCGCCCCGCGGACGTGATGGGCATCGGCGAGCTGGCCGACGCACTCGGGGTGCGGGCCTCCACGCTGCGCCACTGGGACGCCGAGGGACTGGTGGTCCCCCGGCGTGTGCTGCCGGGCCGGGCGCGGACGTACGCACCCGGCGACGTCCGCGACGCCCGCCTCGTGCACCAGCTGCGCCGGGCCGGCCGCGGGATCGGCGCGCTGCGCGAGCTGCTGCCCGCGCTGCGGCAGGCGACCCGCACCGAGGAGGCCGCGGCCGCGCTGGCCGCCCGCTCCCGGGACGTCGACCGCCGGTCGCGGGCGCTGCTCACCGGCACCGCCCGGCTGGAGGCCCTGCTGGAGCAGTAGCCCCCTGCGGAGGGGTCTCAGCCGCGGGTGAGCACCGCCCGCGCCGCCGCACGCGCGGCGCGCGGGTCGTCGGCGGCCAGCGCCGCCTCGCCGGCCTCCACGCAGGCGCCGGAGTCCACCCCGGCCAGCCGGGCCCCGACGCCGGCGACCGCCGGGGCCGCGCAGGACAGCGAGGTCACCCCCAGGCCGACGAGCACGCAGGCCAGCAGCGGGTCGGCGGCGGCCTCCCCGCAGACCCCGACCGGCTTGCCGGCCCGCCGGCCCGCCGCCGCGGTGGCGGCCACCAGCGCCAGCAGCGCCGACTGCCACGGGTCGGTGAGGTCGGCCAGGTCGGCCGAGAGCCGGTCGGCGGCCAGCGCGTACTGCGACAGGTCGTTGGTGCCGATCGACAGGAAGTCGACGTGCCGGAGGAACCGGTCGGCCAGCAGCGCCACCGACGGCACCTCGACCATCACGCCGGGCACCAGCCCGCGTTCGCGCACCCGGCCGGCGAAGTCGGCGGCCTCGGCGACGGTGGCCACCATCGGCGCCATCACCCACGGCGCGGCGTCGGTGCGGCGGGCGGCCTCGGCGACGGCGTCGAGCTGGCGGTCGAGCAGCCCGGGGTCGCGGCGGGCCACCCGCAGGCCGCGCACGCCGAGCGCCGGGTTGGGCTCCTCCGGCGGCGTCGCGAACTCCAGCGGCTTGTCCGACCCGGCGTCGAGGGTCCGCAGCACGACCCGGCGGCCGGCCGCGGCCTCGAACACCTCCGCGTAGCCCCGCGCCTGCTCCTCGACGGTGGGCTCGGCGGCCCGGCCGAGGAAGGCCAGCTCGGTGCGGAACAGCCCGACCCCCTCGGCGTGGGCGGCCACGGCGGCGCGGGTGCCCGCGCCGTCCTGGACGTTGGCCAGCACCGGCACGGCCACGCCGTCGCGGGTCGCGGCCGGTCCGCGGTAGCCCGCCAGCGCCTCGGCCTGGCGCCGCGCCTCCGCGACCTGGGCGGCGGCTGCCTCCGGCTCCGGGTCGACGGTGACGGTGCCCTCCTCGGCGTCGAGCAGGACGGTCGCGCCCGCGGGGACGGCGTCGAGGCCCTCGACGGCGACGACGAGCGGCAGGTTCAGCTGCCGGGCGATGATCGCGGTGTGGCTGGTCGTGCCGCCCAGCCGGGTGGCCAGCCCGACGATGCGGGCGGGGTCGAGACCGGCGGTGTCGGCCGGCGCCAGGTCGTCGGCCAGCAGCACCGACGGCGTCTCCGGCGCGGGCACGCCCGGCTCCCCCTGGCCGGTGAGCTCGGCGACGACGCGGTCGCGGACGTCGCGGACGTCGGTGACGCGCTCGGCCATCACCCCGCCGAGCGCGGTGAAGACGTCGACGAACTGCTGGGCGGCCTGCACGACGGCGACCGCGGCCGGGGTGCCCGCGTCGATGCGCTGCTCGGCGGCGGAGAGCAGGCCGCGGTCGCGGGCGAGGCCCGCGGTGGCCGACAGGACCTCGGCGGTCATGCCGGTGGCCGCCGCGGCGCGCGTGGCCAGCCGGCCGGCCACGGCCTCGGCGGCCGCGGTGAAACGGGCGCGCTCCTCGGCGCGGGCGGTCTCCGGGAGCGTCTCGGCGGACTCGGCGTCGGGCAGCCGGACCGCGCCGGCCGGGCGCACCACCGGCCCGAGGACGACCCCCGGGACGACGGGCGTGCCGGTGAGCACGGGAGCGGCCGCGGACGTGCCGGGGGCGGGAGCAGCGGTGGTGGACATGCGGACCTCTCCGTCAGGGGGAACAGGGGGACGCCGTCGTCCGTCGGTGACCAGCCTCACGGATCGGTGTTGACTTGTCAATGAATCCCACGTAGAACAACACAGACACAAGTCGGTGCCCACACGATCGGGCAGCGCACCAGGACGGAGCGAGGTGGGCGTGTACGCCGAGGAACGACAGCAGGCGATCGCCACGCTGGTCGTCGAGCAGGGCCGCATCGCGGTCACCGCCGTCGCCGAGCACTTCGGCGTCACCACCGAGACCGTCCGCCGCGACCTCGCCGTCCTGGAGCGGGCCGGCGTGCTGCGCCGGGTGCACGGCGGCGCGGTGCCGGCCGCGGCGCTGAGCCTGGTGGAGACGGCGCTGGCCGAGCGCCACGGCACCCGTGCGGAGGCCAAGCGGAAGATCGCCGCGGCGGCGCTGGACCTGCTGCCCGGCCCGGGCGGCAGCGTCCTGCTCGACGGCGGCAGCTCCACCGCGGCGCTGGCCGAGGTGCTGCCGGTCGACCGCAACCTCTTCGTGGCCACCAACTCGGTGCCGATCGCCGCCCGGCTGGCCACCGTCGCCGGCCTCACGCTGCACGTGCTCGGCGGGCGGGTCCGCGGGCTCACCCAGTGCGCGGTCGGGGAGACGCCGGTGCGCGCCCTGGCCGACCTGCGCGCCGACGTCGCCTTCCTCGGCACCAACGGCATCGCCCCCGGCCACGGCCTGACCACCCCCGACGAGGCCGAGGCGTCGGTGAAGCGGGCGATGGTCCGGGCCGGCCAGCGGGTGGTCGTGCTCGCCGACAGCAGCAAGCTGGGACGCGAGCAGCTGGTGCGCTTCGCCGCGCTCGACGACGTCGACGTGGTGGTCACCGACGGCGAGGCCGACCCCGCCGTCGTCGGGCGCATCGAGGACGCCGGCGTCGAGGTCGTCGTCGCGTGAGCGGCGGCCGCGTCGTCACGCTGACGGCCAACCCCAGCCTCGACCGCACCCTCGCCCTGCCCGGCCCCCTGCTGCGCGGCGAGGTGGCCCGCCTCGGCGCCAGCTCCACCGAGCCCGGCGGCAAGGGCGTCAACGTCGCCCGCGCACTGGCCGCGGCCGGCGCCGAGGTCCTCGCGGTGGTGCCCGCCGACCCCACCGACCCGCTGGTCACCGCGCTGCACGCGCTGCGGCTGCCGCTGGTCACCGTCCCCACCGGCGCCCCGGTGCGCACCAACTACTCCCTGACCGAGCCCGACGGCACCACCACCAAGCTCAACGAGCCCGGCACCCCGCTCGACGCCGGCCTGCGCGCCGCGCTCGCCGCCGCCGTGGCCGCCGCCGCCGCGGGCGCCCGCTGGGTCGTGCTGTCCGGCTCGCTGCCGCCCGGCACGCCCGAGGACTGGTACGCCGAGCTGGTCCGCGCCGTCCGCGGCACCGGCGCACGGGTCGCCGTCGACACCTCCGAGGCGCCGCTGCGGGCACTGCTGGTCGCCGGCCCCGACGCCGCACCCGACCTGCTCAAGCCCAACGCCGAGGAGCTGGCCCAGGTGACCGGCACCACGGAGGCGGCGCTGCTGGCCGACCCCGCGGCGCTGTCGGCCGCGGTCGCGCGGCTGCACGACGGCGGCGTCGGCGAGGTGCTGCTCACCCTCGGCGGCGACGGCGCGGTGCTCTCCACCGCCGCGGGCGAGGTGTGGTCGGCGCGCCCCCCGCGGATCGCCGTCCGCAGCACCGTCGGCGCCGGCGACTCCAGCCTGGCCGGGCACCTGCTGGCCGACCTGGCCGGCGCCCCCGCCGCCGAGCGGCTGCGCCGCGCCGTCGCCACCGGCTCGGCCGCCGCGGCGCTGCCCGGCTCCGCCGTCCCCACCCCCGACCTCGTCGAGCCGGCCGCCGTCCCCGTCGTGCCGGGCCTGCCCGTCCCCTCCCCCGAACCCGTCCCGGCCGCCGGCCGGGACGTCCCCTGACGCCCCGGAAGGTCCGTCATGTCAGCACTGATCACCCCCGAGCTGGTCGTCCTCGACGCCGATCTCGGCTCCGACAAGGACGCCGTCGTGCGCCGGCTGGCCGGTCTCGTGGCCGACGCCGGCCGGGCCACCGGCGCCGAGGCGCTCGCCGGTGACGCCCTGGCCCGCGAGGCGCAGGCCGCCACCGGGCTGCCCGGCGGCATCGCGATCCCGCACTGCCGGTCGGCCGCGGTCACCCAGGCGTCGCTGGCGTTCGCGCGGCTGGCGCCCGGCGTCGACTTCGGTGCCGCCGACGGCCCGGCCGACCTGGTGTTCCTCATCGCCGCCCCCGCGGAGGGCGACGCCGACCACCTGACGCTGCTGTCGGCGCTGGCCCGGGCCCTGGTGCGGCCGGACTTCGTCGCCGCGCTGCGCGCCGCCGCCACGCCCGCCGACGTCGTCGCGCTGGTCGAGGAGGTCGTGTCCCCGACGCCGGCCACCGGCGCCACCGCGGCGACCAGCACCCCCGTGCCCGCCACCGCCCCGGCGCCGGAGTCCGCCCCGGCCCGCCGCCGGCTGGTCGCGGTCAGCGCCTGCCCCACCGGCATCGCGCACACCTACATGGCCGCCGACAAGCTCACCGCGGCCGCGCAGGCCGAGGGCGTCGACCTCGCCGTCGAGACGCAGGGCTCCTCGGGGTCCACCCCGCTGGACCCGGCGGTCATCCGCGACGCCGACGCGGTCATCTTCGCCGTCGACGTCGGCGTCCGGGACCGCGACCGGTTCGCCGGCAAGCCGGTCGTCCAGTCGGGCACCAAGCGGGCGATCAACGAGCCCGAGGTCATGATCCGCGAGGCGCTGGCCGCCGCCGACGACCCGAACGCCCGCCGGGTGCCCGGCGGCGGGGCTGCCGACGCCGCCGCGGCCGCCCCCGCGGGCCGGCCGAGCACCGCCACCGAGATCCGCCGCTGGCTGCTCACCGGCGTCAGCTACATGATCCCGTTCGTCGCGGCCGGCGGTCTGCTCATCGCGCTCGGCTTCCTCTTCGGCGGGTACCAGATCGTCAACCCGAACCCCGACGTCGAGGGCCAGAGCTTCGCGCTGAGCTGGGCGCTCAACAACTCCTTCCTCGACCTGCCCTCCGCGGCACCCCTCGAGGGCCTCAACGACGGGTTCTGGGGCTACCTCGGGGCGCTGTGCACCGTGCTCGGCCAGGCCGCGTTCGGGTTCCTGGTCCCGGCGCTGGCCGGCTACATCGCCTACGCGATCGCCGACCGCCCGGGCATCGCGCCGGGGTTCGTCGTCGGCGCCGTCTCGGTGACCATGAGCGCCGGCTTCCTGGGCGGCCTGGTCGGCGGCATCCTCGCCGGCCTGGTGGCGCGGTGGATCGCCTCGTGGAAGCTGCCCACCGGAGTCCGCGGGCTGCAGCCGGTGGTGATCATCCCGCTGCTGGCGACGCTGATCTCCAGCGGGCTCATGGTGGCGGTGCTCGGCCGCCCGCTGGCCGCTGCCGTCGAGGGCCTGGGCAACTGGCTCAACGGCCTGAGCGGCACCTCCGCGGTGCTGCTGGGGATCATCCTCGGCCTGATGATGTGCTTCGACCTCGGCGGCCCGGTGAACAAGGCGGCCTACCTGTTCGCCACCGCCGGCCTGGCCTCGCAGACCAGCGGCTCGCTGGTCATCATGGCCACGGTCATGGCCGCGGGCATGGTCCCGCCGCTGGCGATGGCGCTGTCCACCGCGATCCGGCCGAAGCTCTACACCCCGGCCGAGCGCGACAACGGCAAGGCCGCGTGGCTGCTCGGCGCCTCGTTCATCTCCGAGGGCGCGATCCCGTTCGCCGCGGCCGACCCGCTGCGGGTCATCCCGTCGATGATGCTCGGCGGTGCCACGACCGGCGCGATCGTCGCCGCGTCCGGGGTGGAGCTGCGCGCCCCGCACGGCGGGATCTTCGTGCTCTTCGCGATGAACGGGATCGGGATGTTCCTGCTGGCCCTCGTCGTCGGCACCGTGGTCGGCGCGCTGGCGGTCACCGTCGCCAAGAGCATCGGCCGCCGGAAGGCCGACGCCGTCCCCGAGGACGCCGTCGACCTCGCCCACGCCCACAACGCCGCCCCCGCCTCCACCGTCAGCGCGCCCGCTCGCGCCTGACAGGGCAGGCTCGACCCCGACACCCACCGATACCCCGAGAAGCGAGGACGTCGAATGCCCAGTCAGACCGTCACCGTCGGCTCCCGGGTCGGCCTGCACGCCCGCCCCGCCGCGCTCATCGCCGAGGCCGTGGGCAAGGCCGGCGTCCCGGTCACCCTGGCCACCCCCGGCGGCAACCCCGTCGACGCCGGCTCGCCGCTGATGATCATGACGCTGGGTGCCCAGAAGGGCGCCGAGGTCACCGTCACCAGCGACGACCAGGCCGTCGTCGAGCAGATCGCCGGCATGGTGGCCGCCGACCTCGACGCGGAGTAACCAGCACCGACGACGGCGCCCGCCCCCTCGCGCGGAGGGAGCGGGCGCCGTCGTCGTGTCCGTGCTGCGCGTGCGCCACGATCAGGGTCCCTGATCGTGGGGCATCCTCCCTCACGGTGGGACGTGCGGGAGGACGCCCCGGGATCAGGTCACCTGATCATCGCGCCGCCGCCGCGCTCAGCGCTGGTCGGGGCGCGGGACGTCGCCGCGCCAGGCGCCGGTCTCGCCGCCGCGGCTCTCGATGAACTCCTTGAACCGCTTGGCGTCGGCCTTGACCTGCCGGTCGTCGAAGCCGAGCGCGGCGCCGACCTTCTCGACGACGCCGGTCGGCTCCCAGTCGATCTGGATCATCACGCGGGTCTTGTCGTCGGCGAGGCGGTGGAAGGTGACCACCCCGGCGTGCTTGGCGTCACCGCCCGTGCTCGCCCACGCGACCCGCTCCTCGGGGTGCTGCTCGGTGATCTCCGCGTCGAACTCGCGCTTGACGCCGTCGATGTTGGTGATCCAGTGGGTGCGCGTGTCGTCGACCTGGGTGATGCGCTCGACGCCGCCCATGAACTGCGGGAACGACTCGAACTGCGTCCACTGGTCGTAGGCGACACGGATCGGGACGTCGACGTCGACGGATTCCTGCACGCTGGCCACGGGAACGCTCCTCGCTGCTCGGGATGTCGTTGCGGTGACCTCGCCCTACCCCTCCCCGCGGGGGCGGACACACCGGTCACCGCAGCGCGGCGGCCACGCTCCCCCGCACCGGCCGGCCGTCGAGCAGCAGCATCTGCGCCAGGTGGTAGGCGTCGGGCTGGCCGGTCCAGGTCCCCGTGGCCACCTCCCCCGACGGCGTCAGCTCGTGGTGCCAGCTGCCGGTGGCGGGGTCGGCGAACCGTTCCTCGCCGTGCGCCCGCCAGGTGGTGGCCAGCTCCCCGTACCGCGCCTCGCCGGTGATCGCGGCCAGCACGGTCGCCGCCGCGACCGCCTCGCACAGCACCCAGTGCATCCGCGCGGACACCACCGGGCGGTCGTCCCAGTCGAGCGTGTACGGGAAGCCCGGTGCGCCGTCGGCCGCCCAGCCCCGCCCGGCGGCGGCGCGAAACAGCGCGACGGCGTCGTCGAGCAGCCAGGCCGGCGGGTCGTCGAGGACCGCGCGGGCGTGCAGGGCCAGCCGCGCCCACTCGAACTGGTGGCCGACGGTGACGCCGTAGGGCCGGAACGGGTCGGCCGGGCGGTCGCGGTTGAAGCCGGGCAGCGGCGTCCAGTCGGCGGTGAAGTGCTCGGGCAGCCGCCAGTCCCGCTCCCGCGCCCACCCGTGCACCACCCGCTCGAGGCTGCGCAGCGCCCGCTGCCGCAGCCGGTCGGCGTCGGCCCCGCCGAGCGCGTCGGCCGCGGCGAGGGTGGCCTCGACGCCGTGCATGTTGGCGTTGGCGCCGCGGTAGTCCGACAGCCGGGACCAGTCCGCGGTCCACTCCTCGACGGCGAGGCCGGCGGCGTCGTCCCAGAACCGCCGGTCCCAGACCTCCAGCGCCTCCTCCAGCAGGGCGCGGCCGCCCTCGATCCCGGCGGTGGTGGCCGTCGCCCCGGCCAGGACGGCGAAGGCGTGCACGTAGGCCGCCTTCGTGTCGTCGTCCTCGGTGCTCCGCCAGCCGCCGTGCGCGCCGTCGTGCAGCGGCCCCTCGCGCAGCGCCGCCACCCCGGCGGCCGCCGGCTCCTCCGCGCCGGGCCGTCCCAGCAGGGCGGCCAGCCCGAAGACGTGCGTCATCCGGGCGACGATCCAGGTCTCCTGCGGCCGGCCGGACTCGACCGTGCCGTCGGAGCCGAGGTAGCCGAAGCCGCCGCCGGGCAGCCGCGAGCGCGCGGCGAAGGCCAGCAGCCGGTCCAGGTCGGTCACCCGGTCATCCTGGGCGCCCGGGGCGGACCGGGCCACCCCGTCGGCGGGGACCCCGCCGGGCCCGACCCCTCCGGGGACGACAGCGGGCCCTGCCGGGATCCGGCAGGGCCCGCTGTCGTGCGCTCAGTAGGCCAGCGCGGTCCGGGGGTCGGAGAGCAGGGCGCCCACGTCGGCGAGGAACCGGCTGCCGAGCTCGCCGTCGATGACCCGGTGGTCGAACGACAGCGCGAGCTGGGTCACCTGCCGCACCCGCACCTTCCCCTTGTGCACCCACGGCATCTCGCGGACGGCGCCGAAGGCGAGGATCGCCGACTCGCCGGGGTTGAGGATCGGCGTGCCGGTGTCGACGCCGAACACGCCGACGTTGGTGATCGTGATCGTGCCGCCGGTCATGTCGGCCGGCGCGGTCCGCCCGGCGCGGGCGGTCTCGGTCAGCTCGGTGAGCGCCCCGGCGAGCTCGGCCATCGACAGCCGGTCGGCGCCCTTGACGTTGGGCACGATCAGCCCGCGCGGGGTGGCCGCGGCGATGCCGAGGTTCACCTGCCCGTGGACGACGATCTCCTGCGCCTGCTCGTCCCAGGAGCTGTTGACCATCGGGTGCCGGCGCGCGGCCAGCAGCAGCGCCTTGGCGACGAACAGCAGCGGGCTGACCTTCACCCCGGCGAACTGCGGCCGGGCGGCGATCTCCGACCGCAGCCGCATCATCCGCGTGACGTCGACGGTGAGGAACTCGGTGACGTGCGGCGCGGTGAACGCGCTGGCCACCATCGCCGCCGCCGTCGCCTTGCGCACGCCCTTGACCGGCACCCGCTCGCCGGCGACCGGGGCGGCGGCCGGCGAGGGGACCGCCGCGAGGTCGGGGACCAGGTCGGCCGTCAGGTCGGTGCCCTGGTCGGGAGCCGGGGCCTGCGGCGCGGCGGCCGCGGCGGTGACGTCCTCGCGGGTGATGACCCCGCCGGCGCCGCTGCCGGTCAGCGCGGTCAGGTCGACGCCGAGGTCGCGGGCGAGCTTGCGCACCGGCGGCTTGGCCAGGGGGCGCACCCGCCCGTGGCCGGGCGAGACGGGACGGGAGGGGGCGGCCGCCTCGGCGCGGGCGTGCGCCTCGGCCTGCCGGCCCACCTCGAGCCCGCCGTGCCGCACCGGCTTGACGGTGGCGTCGGGTGCGGTGGCCAGCAGCGGCGGCCGGTCCTGACCGCCGGAGCCGTAGTCGGCGCCGACGGGGGCCGGGCCGGCGTGCACCGCACGGCGCGGCCGGCGGCGGGCCTCGGTGGTGCGCGGGCCGTAGCCCACGAGCACCGCCGTCCGCCCGCCCGGGGCCGCCCCGCCGATCAGCCCGGCGGCGGGCTCGGCGGACTCCGCGGCCGGCGCGGCACCGCCGGCCGCCGGCGCGGGCGCGGGGGCCTCCCCGCCGGTGTCGATCGTGATGATCGGCGTGCCGACGTCGACGGTCGTGCCCGGCTCGAACAGCAGCTCGGTCACCGTGCCGGCGTAGGGGGAGGGCAGCTCGACGGCGGCCTTGGCGGTCTCCACCTCGCACAGCGGCTGGTTGACCGTCACGGTGTCGCCGACCGAGACCAGCCACTGGAGGATCTCGCCGTCGGTCAGGCCCTCCCCGACGTCGGGCAGCTTGAACTGGCGCAGTGCCATCGGTCAGAACTCCATCGCGCGGTCGACGGCGTCGAGGACACGGTCGAGGTCGGGGAGGTACTCCTCCTCGAGCTTCGACGGCGGGTAGGGGGTGTCGTAGCCGCCCACCCGCAGCACCGGCGCCTCCAGGGAGTGGAAGCAGGTCTCGGTCACCCGGGCGGCGATCTCCGAGCCCAGGCCCAGGGTCACCGGCGCCTCGTGGACGACGACGCAGCGCCCGGTGCGCCGCACCGAGTCGAACACCGGGTCGAGGTCGAGCGGCGAGAGGGTGCGCAGGTCGACGACCTCCAGCGAGCGGCCCTCCTCGGCGGCGGCCTCGGCGGCCTGCAGCGCCGTCTTCACCATCGGGCCGTAGGCCAGCACCGTGACGTCGTCGCCGCCGCGGACCACCCGCGAGGCGAACAGCGGGCCGGGCGTGGCGTCGGTGTCGACCTCCGCCTTCTCCCAGTACCGGCGCTTGGGCTCCAGGAAGACGATCGGGTCGGGGTGGGCGATGGCCTGCTGGATGCCCCAGTAGGCGTCGGCCGGGTTGCTGACGGCGACCACCTTCAGGCCCGGGGTGTGCGCGAAGTACGCCTCCGGGCTCTCGCTGTGGTGCTCGACCGCGCCGATGCCGCCGCCGAAGGGGATCCGGATGACGATCGGCATGGGCAGCCGGCCGCGGGAGCGGGCGTGGATCTTGGCGACCTGCGTGACGATCTGGTTGTAGGCGGGGAAGACGAACCCGTCGAACTGGATCTCGCAGACCGGCCGGTAGCCGCGCATGGCCAGCCCGACGGCGGTGCCGAGGATGCCGGCCTCGGCCAGCGGGGTGTCGACGACGCGGTCCTCGCCGAAGTCCTTCTGCAGGCCGTCGGTGATCCGGAAGACCCCGCCCAGGCGGCCGATGTCCTCGCCCATGAGCAGGACCTTCGCGTCGTCCTCCATCGCCCGGCGCAGGCCGAGGTTGAGGGCCTTGCCGATGGTGAGCGTCTCGGCCATCAGTGCTCGCTCCCCTCGAAGGAGGCCTGGTAGGCCTCGAACTGCGCCTGCTGCGCGGCCACGAGCGGCGTCTGCTCGGCGTAGACCTGGTCGAACATCGCCGTCCCCGGGGGGTCGGTCATCTCGGTGGTGCCCGAGCGGATGCGCTGCGCCAGCTCGTCGGCCTCGGCCTCGACGGCGTCGAAGAACTCGGCGTCGGCGATGCCGGTGCGCGAGAGGTGGGCCTTCACCCGCGCGATCGGGTCGCGCAGCTTCCACTCCTCCAGCTCGCTGGCCAGCCGGTAGCGGGTGGGGTCGTCGGAGGTGGTGTGCGCGCCCATCCGGTAGGTGAAGGCCTCGATGAACGTGGGGCCCTGGCCCTCGCGGGCGGCGGTGAGCGCGGCCCGGGTGACGGCGAGGACGGCGAGGACGTCGTTGCCGTCGACGCGGACGCCGGGGAAGCCGAAGCCGGCCGCGCGCTGGTAGAGCGGCACCCGCGACTGCCGCTCCAGCGGCACGCTGATCGCGTACTGGTTGTTCTGGCAGAAGAAGACGACCGGCGCGGAGAAGCTCGCCGCCCAGATGAAGGACTCGTTGACCTCGCCCTGGCTGGTGGCGCCGTCGCCGAGGAAGGCCAGCGTCGCGGTCTCGGCGCCGTCGCGCTGCAGGCCCATGGCGTAGCCGGTGGCGTGCAGGCACTGCGCGCCGATGACGACGGTGTAGAGGTTGAAGCCGGTGGCGACCGGGTCCCACCCGCCGTTGTCCACGCCGCGGAACAGGCTGATGACGTGCAGCGGGTCGACCCCGCGGGTCCAGGCCACGCCGTGCTCGCGGTAGGTGGGGAAGGCCGTGTCGCCGTCGGCCATCGCCCGGCCGGCGCCGATCTGGGCGGCCTCCTGGCCCAGCAGCGAGGCCCAGATGCCCAGCTCGCCCTGGCGCTGCAGCGCGGTGGCCTCGACGTCCCACCGGCGGACCAGCACGAGGTCGCGGTAGAGCCCGCGCAGCTCGTCGGCGGAGACGTCGAGCGGGTAGTCGGGGTGCTCGACCCGCTCGCCCTCGGGGGTCAGCAACTGCACCAGGTCGGGCTGCTGCGGAAGGTGGGGCGCGGCCGCCCCGGGTACGGGGTCGACCACCTCGGTGGTCGCGCTCGACACGCTCACGCGCTGCTCCTCGCCGTCGTCCGCGCTGCCGGGGTCACCGGCCGGTCGCGGTGCTGGACGTCCTGTGGCGCCGGGGTTGTGGCTCCACTCACACATCGTGACACGTCCCCCGCCGGTAGGGAGCACACCACCCCCCGATCGGGATGCGCAAGGCCGCCACGGCGGACTGAGCAGGATGCGTTTCCGGAGCGGCCGGCACGTGCCAGACTGGCGCCGTGCCCGCCGGTCCCGAGCGCCTCGACGCCACCGACGCGCGGCTGGTGCAGGCGCTCGACGCCGACCCGAGGGCCACGGTGCTGGCGCTGTCCCAGCAGCTCGGGCTGGCCCGCAACACCGTCCAGGCGCGGCTGGCCCGGCTAGAGTCCGGCGGGCTGCTCGCCCCCTTCGCCTCGCGGGTGCGCCCGGAGGCGCTCGGCTACCGGCTCAGCGCCTACGTGACGGTGCAGGTGGTGCAGCGCGGCCTCGAGGAGGTCGCCGCCGCGCTGGCCGCGATGCCCGAGGTCCTGGAAGTGACCGCGCTGTCCGGCGCGGCGGACCTGCTGGTGCGGGTGGTCGCCGTCGACGCCGACGACCTGTGGCGGCTGACCGAGCAGGTGCTCGCCCTGCCCGGGGTGGAGCGCACCGACACCGCCCTGGCGCTGCGCCGCTACGTCGACCACCGGGTCGACCCGCTGCTGCGGCGCGCGGCGGGGGAGGAGCCGCCGTCCGGGTAGGGGTCCCCGGTGACCGCCGAGGCCCCGACCCCGCTGCCCGACCTGCTCGACGAGCTGCTGCGCACCTACGGCCCCGGCGGGCAGGAGGAGGCGGTGCGCGACGTCGTCCGGCGCGAGCTCGAGCCGCTGGCCGACGAGACCACCGTCGACGCCGTCGGCAACCTGGTCGCGCTGCTGCACGGGACGGACCGGTCCGCCCCGGCGGTGCGGGTCACCGCGCACCTCGACGAGCTGTCGATGATGGTCAAGCGGGTCGAGCCCGACGGCACGCTGTGGGTGACCTCCCTGGGCGTCATGTACCCGGGCAACTTCGGCCTCGGCCCGGTCGCCGTCCTCGGCCGGCGGCAGACCCTCACCGGCGTCCTCACGCTCGGGTCGGAGCACACCACCGCCGAGAGCACGCGGATCTGGCAGACCAAGCCCGACCAGGGCGGACAGGCGATGGACTGGTCGCACGTGTACGTCTTCACCGGCTGCTCCGCCGAGGACCTCGCCGCCGCCGGGGTGCACCCGGGGACGCGGGTGTGCGTGCACGCCGACCGGCGCGGGCTGACCCGCTTCGGCGCCTACGTCGGCTCGTACTTCCTCGACGACCGGGCGGCGCTGACCGCGCTGGTGGGGACGGCGCGGCTGTGCGCGGGCGCCCGCGCGGCGACGTGTACCTCGTGGCCAGCACCAGCGAGGAGATGGGCGGCGTCGGCGCCTCCTACGCCGCCCGCACGCTGCCCGGCGACCTCACCATCGCCCTCGACGTCGGCCCCGCGGAGGCGGAGTACCAGGTCACCGTGGACGGCGGGCCGGTGGTGGCCTACGCCGACGACGCCGTCGTCTACGACCGCGCGGTCGCCGACGCGCTGGTCGACGTCGGCACCGAGCTGGGGCTGCAGCCGCAGACGGCGGTGTGGCAGTCCTACGACTCCGACGCCTCCCAGGCCCAGGCGTCGGGGCAGTCGGCGCGGGCGGCGCTGCTGAGCCTGCCCACGCTGAGCACGCACGGCTACGAGGTGCTGCACTCCGGCACCGTCGACCGCACCGCCCGGCTGCTCGCGGCGTTCCTGGCCCGGCCGCTGCCGGTCAGCGGCTGACCCGCCGGATCCGGACGGGGCCGCGGGCGGTGGCGACGTCGACCACCGCGCCGCGCCGGGTCACCTCGACGGCGCCCGCGGCGGCCAGCCGGGCGGCCGCCGCCCGCGCCCCGGGCATGAGCTCCCGCCAGCCCTCCGGGTCGACGGCGCGCGCGGCCTCCGAGGGGCAGATCGTGGCGCCGGGCGCGCGGGCGTCGAGCAGCGCACCGATCGCCCGCTCGAGGGCCGCGCCGACGTCGTCCACGTCCCCAGCATGCGCCGTTTGCGCTGGTGAGCGCGACGGGTAGGGCGCCGTCCATGGCGAAGCGCACCCCGGTGGGGACGTTCGGCAAGGGCAAGCGGGGCATCAGCACCCTCGGCTGGGCGCTGCGCGGCGCGGCGGCGGGGGCGGCGGGGTCGACCGCGCTCAACGCCGTCACCTACCTCGACATGACCGTCCGCGGCCGGGGCACCAGCTCCACGCCCGAGGAGACGGTGGAGCGGCTCGCCGAGAAGGCGCACGTGCCCATCCCGGGCGACGAGGAGCACCGGCAGAACCGGGTCCAGGGCCTCGGGCCGATCACCGGGCTGGTGGCCGGCGTCGGCGTCGGGGTCGGCGTCGGGCTGGTGCGGGCGTCGGGCTTCCGGTCGCAGCCGCTGGTGGGCACGCTGCTCACCACGCTCGCGGTGCTGGTGGCCGCCAACGGACCGATGACGGTGCTGGGCGTCACCGACCCGCGCACGTGGTCGGCGGCCGACTGGGCCGCCGACGTGGTGCCGCACCTGGCCTACGGCGCCGTCGTCAAGACCACCATGGACGCCTTCGACCCCCCGGAGACGCGTGCACTGCCGCGGAAGCCCACGGTCAGGGGGCGGTCCAGCCCCGGGGGTCGACGCCGCCGGGCACGGGGGCGGCGGGGTCGTAGGGCTCGCGGGTGAACACGAACGTGCCCAGGTCGAGGTGGTCGGGGGCGATCCGCAGCGTCTCACCGGCGTAGTAGCCGTCCAGCCCGAGCCACGTGCCGTCGTCGCAGCGGCGGAACCGGCTGGCCCGCCCGGCCCGCCCCGGCAGCGGCCCGAGGTGCAGCAGCCCGCCGGGCACCGCTCGCAGGGCCAGTGGCGCCGGCCCCCAGTACCAGACGCCGAGCTGCTCGAGCGGCACCGGCGAACCGGCCGGGCGCCACGGCTCGACCACCCGCGGCTCGGCGGCCCGCAGGTCGGCGAGCAGGCCCGGGACCAGCGCCGAGTCCAGCCCGCTGGTGGTGTTGGCGAGCGACACCCCGCCGGTGCCCTCCTCGCGGTCGACGAAGACCCCGGCGAGGAACCCCGGCATCGAGCCGCCGTGGCCGGTGAGCGTGCGGCTGTCGACCCGCAGCACCTGCAGCCCCAGCCCGTACGCCGACCAGGCCGGTGAGGAGGGGTCGACGCCGGCCGGCACCGCCATCTCCTCCAGCGTGGCCGGGGAGAGCACGTCGCCGGTGTCGCCGAGCAGGAATGCGGCGAAGCGGGCGAGGTCGGCGAGGGACGCCCACAGCTGGCCGGCGGCGGCCATGACCCCGGCGTGGTGCTCGGGCTCGGGCAGGACGACGTCGGCCCACGGGTGCACGGCGTACCCCTGCGCGGCACGGCCCGACGGGCGCGGCGTCGTCCGGGCCATGCCCAGCGGCGCGAGCACCTCGCCGGTGACGACGTCGTCCCACGGCCGGCCACGCAGCCGCGCCACCAGCTCGCCGAGCAGGCCGAAGCCGAGGTTGGAGTAGTGGAAGCGCCGGGCCTCACCCAGGACGACGTCGCCGCCGGTGAGCGCGAGGTCGGCCAGCGAGCCGCCGGGCACCCGCTCCCACCAGCCGCCGGGGCTCTCGGCGGACGCGCCGGCCAGGTGCGACAGCAGCTGCCCGATCGACCGGTCGCCCAGCGGCGTGCCGGGGACGTGCCGGTCCAGCGGGTCGTCCAGGCCCAGCCGGCCCTCGTCGCGCAGCCGCAGCACCGCGACCGCGGTGACCGTCTTGCTGATCGAGCCGAGCCGGTACTGGACGTCGGTGTGCGGCTCGGCGACGTCGCCGCGCCCGGCCGACCACGCCAGCCCGCCGTCGCGGACGACGCCGGCGACCAGGCTCGGCGCCCGGCCGTCGCGCTGGGCGCGGGCGGTGCGGGCCAGCAGGGTGCGGGCGGTGGCGGGCAGCACGGGCTCGGGCATGCCCGGAACGGTAGGTCAGGCCCGCGCGGGTGCCGCGAGCCTCCTGGTGCGGCCGGCCCAGCGCTCGAACACCACGGTGGCCAGCGGCGGGATCGAGGCGGCGAGCGCAAGCAGCGTCGTCCACGGCGACCAGCGCAGCACCCGGGACGCGACCAGCGCGACGGCGACGTAGGCGACGAACACCGCGCCGTGGACCGGGCCGAACACCTGCACGCCGACCTCGGAGGTCTCCGGCACGTACTTGACGTACATGCCGGCGAGCAGGCCCACCCAGGACAGCGCCTCGGCGACGGCGACGACGCGGAAGGCGGTGGCGACGGTGCGGGGGTTCATCGGTACGCGGTCCTCAGGCGTCGGCGGCAGCTCCGCAGGGACCAACGCGGCAGCCGGTCCCCCGGCTCCCCGTCCCGCTGTGACCCCGGTGACGTGCCGGAGCGGCCGCCCTCCAGGGTCCCGCGCCGACCGTGCGAGGCGTGGGGGGAAGGGTGGTCCTTCAGCCGATGCGGCGGGCTCCGGAGTAGCTGCCCATCGAGTCGATGCTGGCCACCTTGACGACGTCGCCGGAGGTCGGCGCGTGGACCATCTGGCCGTTGCCGATGTAGATGCCCACGTGGCTGACCGGGCTGTAGAAGAAGACCAGGTCACCGGGCTGCAGGTCGGCCTTCGACACCGCCGTGCCCATCTGCGACTGCATCTTGCTGGAGTGCGGGAGGCTGATCCCGGCGGCCTGGAAGGCGTACTGCGTCAGGCCGGAGCAGTCGAACGAGCCCGGCCCGGCGGCCGCCCACACGTAGGGCTTGCCGCGCTGGGCCATGGCGGTGGCGACGACGGTGCCGGCGACGCCGCTGGCCGGGGCCGGGGCCGCGGCCGGCGCGGAGGACGCGGTGGGGGCCTCCTCGGCGGCGGGCTCCTCGCGGTCCTCGTCGCGGCTGGCCCGCTGGTCCCCGGCGGCGTGCGCGGCGGCGGCGGCCTCGAGCGCGGCGCGCTGCTCCTCGGCGCTGAGCCGGGAGAAGTCGGCCTGGTAGGCGGCGATCTGGCCCTCGAGGTCGGCCTGCTGGGCGGCCACGGCGTCGTACTGGCGCTGGGCCTCGGCGGCGGCCTCGGCGGCCGCGGTCTGCGCGGCGGTGGCGGTCTCGGTGGCCGCGACGGCCTGGCCGAGCAGCTCGCCCTGGTAGCCGGCGACGCCCTGCAGGAGGCTGACGCGGTTGACGAACTCGTCGGCGTCCTCGCTGGTCATGAGGGCCTGGAACGAGCCCATGCCGTTGCCGGTGTAGGCCGACCGGGCGATCCCGACGACCTGCCGGCGGGCGGTGTCGACCTCGGCCTGCGCCTGGGCAAGGGACGCGGCGGCGGCCTCGGCCGCGGCCTGCTGGGCGGCCAGTGCCTCCCGGGCCTCGTTGAACTGCTCGGTGACGACCTCGAGGTCGTGCCCGCGGGCGGCCACCAGCTGCGCGGCCTCGGCCGCCGTGGTGGGCTCCTCGGCCAGGGCCGCGGACGGGACGACCCCCACGCCGACGCCGAGACCGAGGGCCCCGGCGAGGACGAGGGCGGCGCGGCGGCCGGGCCGGCGGTGCGGGCGGCCGGTCGCGCCGGGGACGGACGTGCGCAGGGACGCCACGCGGTGGTTCTCCTCTTCCCAGGCCGCCTACCGGGTTAGCTGACGGGTTCGGGCGTGGACTCGCCCGGCGCGTGCGGACACGCGCTGCACCCCAGGACTGCGATGGGTCCCCGGCCCGGCGCACCCGAGGGGCGCACCGGCTCGACGGCGTCCTCGGGGTGTCACCCAGGTCAGTGACGGAGCGCCCCGTTGGACACACACAGAGTAAGGGGCGTGACGGACCCGTGACAATCACCGCGGTGTAATCACATCGGTGACGTTCCGTGGTGGTGCGGCTACGGACACGCGGGACCCCGCCCGTTTGACCGGCCGCCGGGGCGTGTAGGAGTCAGGGCATGTCCTCCTCCACGCGGATGCGCCTGGCCCGGCCGCTCGTCGTGCTCGCGCTGCTCGGCTCCCTCACCGCCTGCGGCGACAACACCGACTTCTCCCGCGGGCCCACCAACTGCGACGCCAGCGGCGAGAACGCCAGCAACGAGAACGACGCCAGCTGCCAGGAGACCGGCCCGAATCCCGGCAACGACGCGCCGACCACCGACGACAGCTCCGAGGACTGAGCACCGCACCGGCGCCACTCCGACGGGCGCGCGCCCGCGGGGGCTGGTGCCATGAGCGGGTGACTCCGGAACGCAGGTGGACCGCGGCCCGCCTGCGCGCCGAGGTGCACACCCTGCTGCGCGGGGCCCAGCGGCTGCTGCGCGGCCGCGACCTCGCCCTCATCTCCGCCGGCCTGACCTTCTACGCGGGCATCGCGGTGGTGCCGCTGCTGCTGGTCGCCGTACGGCTGACCGCTCTGGTGACCTCGGCGGAGGAGGTGCGGGCGCTCACCGCGCGGCTGACCGAGCTGCTGCCCACGCCGCTGGGCGCCCCGGAGGCGGTCGAGCGGCTGGTCGAGGCCGGCACCCACCTCGACCTGCTGGGCTTCGTCCTGGCGCTGGTCCCGCTGACCTTCTACGGCGAGGGGCTGCGCCGCGCGCTGCTGCGCTTCAGCCAGCGCCGGGAGAACCTGACCGGCTGGCGCGGCCGGCTGCTCACCCTGCCGCTGGTCGTCGCCACGCCGCTGCTGCTCTACCCGCTGCTGCTGGCCGCCCGGGTGATGGCCGACCTGGCCCGCGAGGACGGCGTCGGGGCGGCACTCGGCCGCTTCGCCGTCGGCTACTACACCGTGCTGTTCGTCCTGACCGTGCCGGTGCTGTGGGGGTTCGGCGTCGTCTCGGGCGGCCAGCTGCGCTGGGGTGCGCTGACCAGCGGGGCGCTGTTCACCGCGGCCTGCCTGTCGGGCTTCCTGCAGGGCTTCGTGGTGTTCCTGTCCCTGCCGCTGGACCTGGGTGCCCCCTTCGGCGGCCTGGTCGTCGTCGGGGCGGTGGTCGCCGTCGGCCTGTGGCTGTTCCTGCTGCACCTGGTGCTGCTGGCCGGGTGGCTGCTCACCCAGTCACTCGACGAGCGGCTCGGCCGCCGTCACGCGGCCGGCGCCCCGCCCCACTCCGGGGGGACCTGGGGCGGGGCGGGTGGAGGCGGCGCCGCGGGCGCGGGCTCCGCGGGCGCCGTGGGGGGCACCTCCGGCTCGGGTCCCGGCTCGGGGACGGGCACCGTCGGCACCTCGGGCTCCGGTGCGGGCGCCTCCGGCACCGGGGCCGGCTCGGGCGCCGGCGCCTCGGGGGCCGGTTCGGGCTCGGGCGCCGGGAGGGGTGCGGGGTCGGGCTCCGGCTCGACGTAGTCGCTGCCGTTGCTCACCAGGATCGACACGACCTGGCCGGGCACCGCACGGGCACCGCGCGGCGGGCTGGTGCCGAGGAAGGTGCCGGCCGCCTCGTCGCTGTCGACCCGCAGCGTCTGCGGGGTGAACCCGGCCTCGCGCAGCGCCCGCTCGCAGGCGCGCACGCCGCCGCAGCCGGGCACCGGGCGGGTGTTGCCGTTCTGCACCGTCTCGTCGGCCGGCGGGAACTCCCCGCTCCCCCGGGCGGTGAGGACCGGCTCCATCGCGTCGTGCCAGATCGTGGCGCCCTTGCCGCCGCCGAACCCGCCGACGTCCTCGTTCTGCTTGGGGTTGAGCACCATGACGCTCGCGGTGATCTCGGGCGTGTAGCCGACGAAGGCCACCGAGTAGTTGTCCTGCGACGTGCCGGTCTTGCCGGCGATCTGGTGCCCGCGGACGTAGGCGCGCGACCCGGTCTGCCCCGGGTTCCCGGGCTCGACGTCCTTGCGCAGCATCTGGTTCATCGTCGTGGCCACGCCCGGCGGGATGGCCTCGGGCGTGCACCGGTCCCCCACCGGCAGCGGCTCGCCGTCGGCACCGACGGCCGGCTGTCCGGTGGCGTCGAGGACGGCGGTCACCGGGACGACGTCGCACTGGGTGCCGTTCGCGGCGAACGTGGAGTACGCGCTGGCCAGCGCCAGCGGGCTGGTGGCCTCGGCGCCGAAGGTGAACGAGCCGCGGTTCTCGTCGATGATCTGCTGCGGCAGCTCCGGCGGGCTGAACTGGAACAGGCCCGCCGCCTCGGCCATCCGCACCGGCTCCTCGACGCTGCCGAGGGCGTCCTCGAGCGCGAGGAAGTAGGTGTTGGAGGACTGGTAGAGCGCCGTCTCCAGGTCCAGCGTCGAGCGGTACCGGCCGGCGTTGCGCACGCAGTACCGGCCGTCGGTGTCACGGCCCTGGCAGGGGCCGCTGTAGACCCGGGAGACGTAGGGGTCGGGGGCGTTGAGCGTGTAGTAGGACGAGTAGCCGCGGGCCAGGGCGGCGGCGGCCACGAAGACCTTGTACGTCGAGCCCGAGCCCTGGCTGGCCGCCACGTTGAGGTTGAAGGACTCCTGCGTCGGGTCGGTCCGGTCGTAGCCGAAGGTCCGGTTGACGCTCATCGCCAGCAGGTGGCCGGTGCCCGGCTCGACGGCGGTGAACATGCCGGCCAGCGAGTCCTCCCGCGGCAGGGTGCGCAGCACCGCGGCGTCGCCGGCGCGCTGCAGCTCGACGTCGAGCGTCGTCTGGACGACGTAGCCGCCGCCGTCGAGCTGCTCCTGGGTCATCCCCAGCTCCTGGATCAGGTACCGCTGCACGAAGTCGCAGACGAACGGCCCGACGCTGGCCTCGACGCAGCCCCGCGGCGGAGCCGGCCCCGGCGCCAGCCCCAGCGGCTCGGCCTGCGCGGCGGCGGCCTCCTCGGGGGTGATCCGCCCCTGCTCGGCCATCCGCGACAGGACCTCGTCGCGGCGGGCGGTGGCGGCCTCGGGGTCGGTGAACGGGTCGTCCTCGGTGGGGCTCTGCACCAGGCCCGCCAGCAGCGCGGCCTGCGGCAGGGTGAGCGCGGCGGCGTCGACGCCGAAGAACGCGCGCGCGGCGGGCTGCACGCCGTAGGCGTTGGAGCCGAAGTAGACGGTGTTGAGGTAGCGGGTGAGGATCTCGTCCTTGGTCTGCTCGTCCTCGATCGCCAGGGCCAGGCGGGCCTCGCGCAGCTTGCGGCCCACCGTCTGCTCGGTGGCCGCCGCCCGCTCCTCCGGGGTGTCGGCGGCCTGCAGCAGCGTCTGCTTGACCAGCTGCTGGGTGATCGTGGACCCGCCCTCGGCCACCCCGCCGGCGGCGATGTTGGTGGCCAGCGCGCGCAGCGTCCCCTGCACGTCGAGCCCGTTGTGCTCGTAGAAGCGGGCGTCCTCGATGGCCACCATCGCCTGCTTCATGACCTCGGCGATCTGCTCGGGCGCGACCGGCTGGCGGTTCTCCCGGTAGAAGTACGTGATCGGCTCGCCGTTGGCGGCCAGCAGCACGGTGTTGCCCGGCGGCGTCTCGGCGGTGAACTCGGTGGGCAGGTCCCCGAGCAGGCCGGTGGACCGCTGCGCGGCCACCGTCGGACCGCCGACCCACGGGATGAGGAGACCCGCCACCAGCGCCCCGGCGACCACCACGGTGGCCGCCAGACGCAGCAGCGTCCCCACCGGACTGAGCCGGTCCATGAGCTCCCTCCTCGGCCGCTCACTGCAACAGAGATGTGCGCCGGCCACAACCACCCGCGCCGGACGCGGATCCCGCCCGGGGGCGGGCGGGACGCGTGGTGCTAGCCGGTCAGCGGCACGGGCAGGTCGTCGCGGTGCAGGACGACGAGGGTGCTCACCGCGCGGGTGAGCGCCACGTAGAGCCGGTTGAGCCCGCGCGGCTCGGCCGCCACGATCGCGGCCGGGTCGGTGACGACGACGGCGTCGAACTCCAGGCCCTTGGCCAGCGACGCCGGGACGACGGCGACGCGGTCGGCCGCCGCGCCGTCGTCGGAGAGCACCGCGGTGGGCAGCCCGGCGTCGGCCAGCAGCCGGGCCACCTCGGGCACCGCGGCGTCGGCGCAGACCACACCCACCGACCCCGGTGCCGCGGCCAGCCCGCCCACCACCTCGGCCAGCGGACCGGCGAGGTCGGCGACCGGCCGGACCTCCAGCGCGCCGGGGTCGCGGCGCACCGCGGTGGCCGGGCGCAGGCCCGGGGCGATGGCCGGCAGCAGCCGGTTGGCGTAGTCGAGCACCTCCCCCGGCACCCGGTAGCCGCGGGTCAGCGGCCGGACGGCGGTCTGCGGGCGGCCGAGGTCCGCGAGCGTCGGCGCCCACTCGGCCGGTGACCAGGGGCTGGTGGCCTGCGCGAGGTCGCCGAGCACGGTGAGCGACCCGGCGGCCAGCCGGCGGGCGATCGCCCGGCACTGCATCGGCGAGAGGTCCTGCGCCTCGTCGACGACGACGTGCCCGTAGCCGGCGGTGCGCTCGACGAGCCCGGCGGCCTCGTCGACGAGGACGGCGTCGGCGGCGGTCCAGGCGGTGGCGCGGACCGAGCGGGCCGGCGGGCGCAGCAGCAGCGCCTGCTCGCCGTCGCCGAGGACGCCGCGGGCGGCCCGGGCGAGGACGGCGGGGTCGGAGAGCAGCGCGGCGACCAGCGCGGCGGGGTCGCGGGCCGGCCAGACGGCGTCGCAGAAGGCGCGGACCTCGGCGCTGCGGGCGGCGCGGCGGGTCTCGGCGTCGGTCGGGCTGCCGCCGGACTCCTCCTTCTGCCGGCGGGCGTCCTCGGCCAGCAGCAGCGCCAGCCGCTCGCGCCCGGCGGCGTGGTGCAACCGCTGCTGGTCGTCGGCGACGCGGCCGCGGCGGCGCAGGTCGTCGACGTGGCGCTTGAGCCGCTCGACCGGCACCCGGTACCGGCGGCCGGCCAGCGGGACCAGGACGTCGTCGGCGGGCTTGGCGATCGCGCCCCACAGCGCCCGCTCGAGCACCTGCGCCATGCGGGCGTCACCCTTGAGGACGGCGACGCCGGGGGCGTCCAGCGCGCGGACGGGCACGTGCGCGGTGAGCTCGGCGACCGTCGTCTGGTCGACGTCGACCTCGCCGAGGGTGGGCAGCACCTGCTCGATGTAGCGCAGGAACGCCCGGTTCGGGCCGACGAGGAGGACGCCGGTGCGGGCCAGCTGACCGCCGTGCGTGTACAGCAGGTAGGCCGCGCGGTGCAGGCCGACGGCGGTCTTGCCGGTGCCGGGCGCCCCCTGCACGCACACCGACTCGGCCAGCGGGGCGCGCACGATCTCGTCCTGCTCGGGCTGGATGGTGGCCACGATGTCGCGCATGGGACCGCTGCGCGGGCGCTCGATCTCGGCCCGCAGCAGCGCGCCGTCGCCCTCCCGGCCGGCCGCGAGCAGCTCGTCCTCGTAACTGGTCAGCTCGCCGCCGGAGAACCCGAACCGGCGGCGGCGCACCAGGCCCTGCGGATCGGCGGCGGTGGCGCGGTAGAACGGCCGGCTCATCGGCGCGCGCCAGTCGATGACCACCGGCCGGCCGGCGGCGTCGCGGACGTGCCGGCGGCCGATGTGGAACGTCTCGCCGGCGCCGTCGGGTGCGCCGGTGTCGGTGCGGCCGAAGAACGCCGGCACGCCCGGGTCGGCGGCCAGGGCGCGCAGCCGCTCGGCGCGGGCGGCGCCGAGACGCTCGGAGGCCCAGGCGTCGACCCCGGCGTCGACGACGGCGCTCGCGGCGGCGCGCATCCCGGTCAGGCAGTCGGCGGCGAGGACCAGGTGGGCGCGCTCGGCGGCGAGGACGGGGTCGGAAGCGGGGTGCGCGGGAGGGCTCGTGTCGGTCGGTGGGGCGGACACGGTCGTTGGACGCTACGCCTCGCGGTGGCCCGCGTCACGCTCGTGACCCTGCGGTCCGATCCCCTCCCGGACGGTCACCGGGCTCGACGAGGTGGACCCGCACCGCCCGGAACTGCGCCGGGGTGGCCAGCAGGACCTCCTTCGTCGGCTCCCCGACCTCCAGTGCCGGCTCGCGGCGCAGCGCCGCCGGCCCGGCCAGCCGGGGGTCGGCGAGCACGGCGTCGACCATGGCCCGGTCGCCGCCGGTGAACAGCGCCTCGACGGCGGCGGCGTGCGGCAGCAGCACCCGGACGGCGGTCTCGACGGCGGCCGCCACGACCGCGTCGGCCTGGTTCGCCCGCCGGCGGGCGAAGCGCTGCTGGCTCCAGCCGCCGGCCGCGCTGCGCCCCTGCACCAGCCGCGTGTCGACCTTGGAGACGACGAGGTCGGCGCCGTCGAAGACGCCGGTCGCCCAGCGGCCGCGGCGCACGAGCAGGACGGCGGCGCGCCGGGGCTGCCGGGCCGCGGCGGTGAGCGAGGTCAGCAGCGCCGGCCCGGGCGTCCACGCGAACGGCGGGCGCAGGGTCAGCGTCGTGCCGTCGTCGCAGGTCACGGCCACGGCGCCGTCGTCGGTGCGGGTCACCTCGGCGAAGGCCCCGTGCCGGGCGGCGACGCCGTCCAGCCAGCGGCCGAGCCGCTCCGGGGCGACGCCGAGGACGCGGCCGCCGCCGGCCGCCGGCCGGGGGCGGGTCACCGGCTCAGCCGGTCACCTCACCGGCGAGGACCGGCTCGGCGATGTTCTCGGCGGGGACGTGCAGCAGCCGCTGGGCCGCGGCGACCACCAGCGCGGCCAGGCCGGCCGACACGGTCGCGACGAGGAACGCGGCGTTGGCGCCGACGGTGTCGACGATCTTCCCGGCGATCGACGTGCCGACGGCGACACCCAACCCCAGCGCGGTGCCGATCCAGGTGAAGGCCTCGGTGACGGCGGTCCGCGGCACGATGATCTCGGCGAGGGTGAACGAGCTGATCAGCGACGGCGACACCGCCACCCCGGCGACCACGACGAACGGGATCATCACCCAGATGTCGTCGACGAGGGTCAGCGGCACCGTGAGCGCGGCGAGCACCGCGAGGACGACCAGCAGCCGGTGCCGCAGCGGGTGGTGCCAGTGCACCGCCCCCCAGCCGATCCCGCTGATCATCGAGCCGACCGCGAGGCCGGCGATGAGCACCCCGGACAGGCCCATGGCGTCGACCTCGTCGGCGAAGGCGACCAGCGCGATCTCCAGCGTGCCGAGCACCGAGCCGACGGCGGCGCCGACGACGAACAGCACCCGCAGGCCCGGCGTGCGGATGGCCGAGGGTCCGCGGCGCGCCTCGTGGCCGTGCGGCGGCGGCTCGGTGCGGCCCTGTGCGGCGAACAGCAGCGCCCCGACGACGGCCAGCGTGAAGGCGGTGACCACGCCGGAGGTCGCGTGCCCGGTGGTGGACAGGAAGGTGACCAGCACCGGCCCGACGATGAACACCAGCTCGTCGACCACCGACTCCATGGCCAGGGCCGCCGGCAGCCGCTTCGTCCCCCGCAGCAGGTGGGTCCAGCGCACGCGGATCATCGAGGCGACCGGCGGGATGCACGCGCCGGCGACGCCCGCGGTGACGAACAGCGTCCAGCGCGGCCAGTCGTCCTTGACCGCGGCCAGGAACGCCGCGCCCGCGGCGGCGAAGACCGCGGTCACCGGGAGGAGCACGCGGCGCTGCCCGAAGGTGTCGGCCAGCCGCCCGAGCACCGGGCCGACGAGCGCGGTGGTGATCGCGCCGGCGGCCGCCACCGTGCCGCCGAGCCCGTAGGAGCCGGTCTCCGAGGCCACCAGCAGCACGCACCCCAGGCCCACCATCGACAGCGGGAGCCGCCCGACGAAGGCGGCGAGCACCATGGGCAGTGCGTGCGGCGTGCGCAGCACGTGAAGGTAGGGAGTGAGCAAGTGAGGGGGACCTGTCGTCAGGGGGACGCGGGTTCACCCCACGCTAACCGACGTCGGCACGGCGGGCAGGCGGTGGCTTGCGTTCCGTGTCCGGACGAACACGGGCTCCGCCCCGGACGACGCTGTCCGGTGCGGAGCCCGTGTGTGCACCCTCCCGGCCCGGGGACGGGGAGGGAGTCCTCGGACTAGGCGAGGCGGCTCTCGAGGATGGCGAGCTCGTCCCACATCGTGCTGGGCAGCTTGTCGCCGAACTTCTCGAACCACTCGGTGATCTGCGGGATCTCCGCGCGCCACTCGTCGCGGTCGACGGCGAGCGCCTTGCGCACCTGGTCACCGGTCAGCGCCAGGCCGGAGACGTCGAGCGAGTCCGGCGTCGGGACGTGCCCCACCGGCGTCTCCTCGGCGGCCGCGGTGCCCTCGATGCGCTCGACGACCCACTTGAGCACCCGGCTGTTCTCGCCGAAGCCCGGCCACAGGAAGCCGCCGTCCTCGTCGCGGCGGAACCAGTTCACGTAGAAGATCCTCGGCAGCTTGATCGCGTCGTGCGCCTTGCCGGTCTCGACCCAGTGCCGGAAGTAGTCGCCGGCGTTGTAGCCGATGAACGGCAGCATGGCGAAGGGGTCGCGGCGCACGACGCCGACGGCGCCGGTGGCCGCGGCCGTCGTCTCCGAGGACAGCGTGGCGCCCATGAAGACGCCGTGGTTCCAGTCCCGGGCCTCGGTGACCAGCGGGATGGTGGTCTTGCGGCGGCCGCCGAAGAGGATCGCCGAGATCGGCACGCCCCGCGGGTCGTCGTACTCGGGCGCGAGGATGGGGCACTGGGTGATCGGGGTGCAGAACCGCGAGTTGGGGTGCGACGAGGGCTCGTCGGACTCCGGCGTCCAGTCCTGCTTCTTCCAGCTGGTCAGGTGGGCCGGGGGCTCGTCGGTCATGCCCTCCCACCAGACGTCGCCGTCGTCGGTGAGCGCGACGTTGGTGAACACCGAGTTGCCCTTGTCGATGGTGCGCATCGCGTTGGGGTTGGTGTCCCAGCCGGTGCCGGGCGCGACGCCGAACAGGCCGTACTCGGGGTTGAGCGCGTAGAGCCGGCCGTCCTCGCCGAAGCGCATCCAGGCGATGTCGTCGCCGAGGGTCTCGACCCGCCAGCCGGGGATGGTCGGCTCGAGCATCGCCAGGTTGGTCTTGCCGCAGGCGCTGGGGAAGGCGGCGGCGATGTAGTACGTCTTCTGCTGCGGGCTGGTCAGCTTGAGGATCAGCATGTGCTCGGCGAGCCAGCCCTCGTCGCGGGCCATGACCGAGGCGATCCGCAGGGAGTAGCACTTCTTGCCCAGCAGGGCGTTGCCGCCGTAGCCCGAGCCGTAGGACCAGATGGCCCGCTCCTCGGGGAAGTGCACGATGTACTTCGTCTGGCTGCAGGGCCAGGGCACGTCCTCCTGGCCCGGCTCCAGCGGCGCGCCGAGAGAGTGCATGGCCGGCACGAACGGCCGGTCGGTGCCCATCGCCTCGAGGATCCGGCTGCCGATGCGGGCCATGACCCGCATGGAGACGACGACGTACTCCGAGTCGGTGAGCTCGACGCCGAACATCGGGTTCTCGGCCTCGACCGGGCCCATGCAGAACGGGATGACGTACATCGTCCGGCCGCGCATCGAGCCGCGGTACAGCTCGGTCATCACCGACTTCATCTCGTCGGGCGCCATCCAGTTGTTGGTGGGCCCCGCGTCGGCCTCGTCGACCGAGCAGATGAAGGTGCGGTCCTCGACGCGGGCGACGTCGCTGGGGTCGGAGGCGCACCAGAACGAGTTGGGCTTCCTCTCCAGCCGGGTGAACGTGCCGGCGTCGACCAGCCGCTGGGTCAGCCGCTCCCACTCCTCGTCACTGCCGTCGACCCACACGACCCGGTCCGGGGTGGTCAGCTCCGCCATCTCCTGCACCCAGGCGAGCAGCCGGGCGTGCGTGGTGGGGGCGTTCTCGAGACCGGGGGTGGCCACGGAAGTCACGGCGTCTCCATCCTGTGCGGCGCACGCCGGGTGGGAGGACACCGGCGCCGGTGTGCTGCGTCCCGGGCCGGCGGAACGGGTCCGGCCGTCCGGGTCGCGTCAGCGTACAAGCGGGGACACCTGCCTGTAACCGTGAGAGAGGTTACGTCTAGGACGTCTAGGTGACGGGCACCCCGCGACCCGGGACCGTGCAGGTCAGTGCGGCGTTGACGGCTCGACGTGACGAGCCTCACTCCCGGGACGACGGCGCCCGCGTACCGTCCGCGGGCCATGACCTCCCGTCCCGCCCTCCTCGCCGTCTCGGGGCTGCAGCTGGCCGCCGGGCTCGCCGGACAGGTCCTCGCGCTGCGCCGGCGGCACGCCTTCGAGATCCCGTTCGCCGCCGGGGACCCGGCCGCCGTGGGCCGGGAGTCGCTGTGGGCCGGCACCGCCCTCAGCGCGCCGGTGTGGATGCTCGGCCTGCAGGGCTGGGCCGTCGTCCGGCTGGCCGCGGGGGACGAGCGGGCCGCGCCGGTGCTGCGGCTGCTCGGGGCCGGCCTGGTGCCCGGCTACCTGCTGGAGCGGCTGGTGCGGCAGCGGCTGACCCCCGGCGGATCGCAGCCGCTGGAGACGGCGGTCGTCGCCGGCGGCCTGGGCCTGGCCGCCGCGATGGTCGCGCTCGCCCGGCGCCGCTGAGGATCGGCCCTGCGGGACGGGGTCAGCCCTCCGGGGCGCGCCCGTAGTCCGGCCCGGTCGCGGCGAGGAAGGCGTCCCAGTCCCCGGGCGCGGGGCGCCCGCCGGCCTCGGCGTCGAGCTTGTCGAGGTACCAGTGCCAGCCCAGGGCGAAGTCGACGACGTCGGTGCCGGCGGCGAAGACCTGCACGAAGTGCAGGGTGGTGCGGCCGCTCTCCACGGCGAGGGCGAGCTCGACCCGCCAGTCGGCCTGGTCGACCCACTCGACCACCAGCCGGCGCGGCGGGTCGCACTCGACGACGGTCACCGGCTCGCCGATCGGCTCGGCCTCGTGCGTCATCGTCAGCGTCCCGCGGCCGCCGGGTGCGCGCTCGCCGTCGTAGCGACCGAACCAGCGGGCCAGCCGGTCGGGCTCGGTGAGCGCCGCCCAGACGTCGTCGGGCCCCTCGGGCCAGGAGCGGCGGAACTCCAGCCGCAGGCGGCCGTCGGGGAGCTCGGTGACCACGCCGCTCCGGCCGGTCGGGGGGTCGGCGGGTGTCTCGGGCTGGGTCACGGCGGGTCTCCGTCCGTCGGGAGGTGGGCCCGGGCCCGGCGGCCGCGGGCGATCTCGGTGTCGAGGGCGTCGAGCCGCTGCGCCCAGAGGTCGCGGTAGGGGTTCAGCCAGTCGTCGAGCTCCCGCAGCGGGCGCGGGTCCAGCGCGTAGAGCCGCCGGCGCCCCTCGACCCGGCTGCGGACCAGGCCGGCCTCGCGCAGCACGCGCAGGTGCCGGCTGATCGCCGGGCGGCTGACCGCGAACCGGCCGGCCAGCTCTCCGGCGGGCAGTTCGCCGTCCCGCAGCAGCGCGAGGAGCCGCCGCCGGGTGGGGTCGGCGAGTGCCGCGAGCGCCTCCACTCAGGATGTGTAACACAGGTGTTACGGGTTCGGCCAGCGGTTGCCGCCGGGGCACGGCGGGCAGGGACGGCGCATGACCGTCACCGACCCCGACGTCCCGGACCCGCTGAACGACCCCCGGACGACGCAGGCCGATCCCGGCACCGTCGGCCAGGGGGCCGACCTCGCCTCCGCCGGCGACGATCCCGTGTCGGCCGGGCAGGACGAGCTCGGCGCCGACGACCCGGAGACGACGGCCGGGCGGACCGCGGCCGACGACGCCGGCGGCGGGGACGTCACCGGAGGGGCGTTCTCGAACGCACCGTGACGGACCGGCTCGTTTCACGCCGGAGGAGCGGGGAACCCGTCCGGACGTCCAGCCCCCGACGACGAGGAGGACCCGATGGCCACCGGTGAGACCGGCTTCGAGGACGTCACCTTCGACCTCATCTCCGTGCAGTACCACTCGCTCAAGGCCGGGCACGACTACGGCCAGTACGTCCGGGACGCCGAGAACGCCGGCCTGGACGACGTCGCCGCCTTCTTCCGCGAGGTCATGGAGCAGGACTCCGCGCGGGCGCGGCGCTGCCACGAGCTGCTCCGGAACATCTCCGGCACCGACCAGGGCGGCCCGGCGACGAAGTGAGACGGCGGAGGCCCCCCACCCGCGCGGGTGGGGGGCCTCCGTCGTGTCCGGCACCTCAGACGGCGCAGCTGTCGCCCTCGCAGCCCTCGGCGGCGGGGACGGTGGCCAGCGGGTGGGCGTCGGCCCAGGCCCGCTCGAGCAGCTGCAGCAGCAGGTCGGCCGGCTGCGCGCCGGCGGCGCCGTAGCGGCGGTCGACGACGAAGAACGGGACCCCGGTGGCGCCCAGGGCCTGCGCGGTGCGGGCGTCCTCGAGCACGGCGGGCCGGTACCGGTGGTCGGCCAGCGCGGCGCGGACCTCCGCCTCGTCCAGCCCCGTCTCGACGGCCAGCGCGGCCAGCGAGTCGACGTCGAAGACCGGGCGCGACTCCTCGAAGTAGGCGTGCAGCAGCCGCTCCTTGACCTCGCCCTGCAGCCCGCGCTCGGCGGCCAGGTGCAGCAGCTCGTGGGCGAGCAGCGTGTTGCCGCTGACGCCGTCGGCCAGGTGGTACTCCAGGCCCTCGCCGGCGGCGGTCTCCTCGACGTGCCGCATCATCGCCCGCATCTCCGCCACCGGGCGGCCGTACTTGGCGGCCAGCGCGGGCAGCGTCGGGTGGGTCTCGCCCTCGGGCACCGACGGGTCGAGCTGGAAGGACCGCCACACGACCTCGACGGAGTCGCGGTGCGGGAACCGCTCGAGCGCGGACTCCAGCCGGCGCTTGCCGATGTAGCACCACGGACAGACGACGTCGGACCAGACCTCGATGCGCACGGCCCGGTCAACCGCCCGCCCGCGGCCGTCATTCCGGGCGGTGGACCTCCGCCCGCGCGCGGCCGTCGCCCGGGGTCGGGTCGAGGAAGACGAACCGGACGCCCTCGTGCCGGGCCACCAGCCGGCGCTCGGCCTCGTCGGAGGCGCGCTCGATGTCGGCGACGGTCGCGGTGTCGGCGAAGTCGACCTTGGCCATGACGGCCAGCTGCCCGGGACCGATGACCGTGGTGAGCAGCACCGGGACGCCGTCGACCTGCGGCAGCCCGGCGATCTCCTGCCGCAGCTGGTCCTGCAGCGGGGCCGGGATCGACTGGCCGATGAGCAGGGAGACGTTGGCCCGGGCCAGTGCGCCGGCCACCACCAGCAGCAGCACGCCGATGAGCAGGGCGGCGATCCCGTCCCACACCGGGTCGCCGGTGACCTGCTCGAGGAACAGCCCCAGCGCGGCCAGCACCAGCCCGACGAGGGCGGCGCTGTCCTCGAAGGTGACGGCCTTGACGGTGGTGTCGGTGGTCTCGGCGAGGTAGCGCCGGGGCGTGGTCCCCCACCGGCGGGCGGCGCCGCGGACCTGCCGGACGGCCTTGAGCCAGGAGGCGCCCTCGAGGACGAAGGAGGCGGCGAGGACGACGTAGGCCACCGTGGGGGAGCCCTGCTCCTCGCCCTCGAGGATGGTCTCGACGCCCTGGTAGAAGGAGAACCCGGCGCCGAGGGTGAACGTCGCCAGGCAGGCCAGCAGCGCCCAGAAGTAGGTCTCCCGGCCGTAGCCGATGGGGTGGCGGGCGTCGGGCGCCTTCTCGCCACGCTTGAGCGCGACGAACAGCAGCACCTCGGTGATGGTGTCGGCGAGGGAGTGCGCGGCCTCGGACAGCATCGCCGAGGAGTGGCTGATCAGCCCGCCGACGAGCTTGGCGATCGCGATGCCGAGGTTGGCCAGCCCGGCGACGACGACGGTGCCGGTGGACTCGCCGCCGGCCTGCTCGGTGCCCGCCTGGGCCAGGGCGTGGTCGCGGGTGGGGACCGGCTCGCTCACGGTGCCTCCGGTGCCCCGCCGTTGCCTGGCACAACCACCGGGTGGGCGACGATCAGGTGACCTGATCCCCGGGCGTCCTCCCGCACGTCCCACGGTGAGGGAGGACGCCGCACGATCAGGTCACCTGATCATCGACGCCGCCCGCGGGTCAGCGGACGCCGACGAGGTCGACCACGAACACGAGGGTCGCGCCGGGCCGGATCACGCCCCCGGCACCGCGGTCGCCGTAGGCCTTGTGCGCGGGGATGGTCAGCCGCCGCCGGCCGCCGACCCGCATCCCCTGGATGCCCTCGTCCCAGCCCTGGATGACCATGCCGACGCCCAGGCGGAACTCCAGCGGGTCGCCGCGGTCCCAGGACGCGTCGAACTGCTCGCCGCCGTCGTGGGTGACCCCGACGTAGTGCGCGCTGACCAGGTCGCCGGCCTTCGCCTCGGGACCGTCGCCGACGGTGATGTCCTCGATCACCAGGTCGTCGGGCGCCGGGCCGGTCGGCGGCTCGACCTCGGGGCGGGTGGGCTGGGACATCGGTGCTCCTCGGGTCGGCGCCGGGCGGTCCCGCCCATCCAAACAGCGGCCCGGCCGGGACGCTCAGCGGCCCCGCGGCCGCGACGTCGGCCACCACGGCGGCGGCCGCGGCCCCGTCGTCGCGGTAGGTCGGGGCGACCGACCAGCCGGCGGCCGCGGCGGCACGGGCGGTCGCCGCCCCGATCCCCCCGGCTGCCACCGGTCACGAGCAGCACACCAGCGGGCACGGTCGGGGACCGTGCCGCGCGGGTGCGCGGCGCCGGTGGCCGTGCTGGGGTGGTCCGGTGACCCCCGAGCAGGCGCCGTGGTGGACCCGCGCCGTCGTCTACCAGGTCTACCCGCGTTCCTTCCAGGACTCCGACGGCGACGGCGTCGGCGACCTCGGCGGGATCCTGCAGCGCATAGACCACCTCGCCGACCTCGGCGTCGACGTCGTCTGGCTCTCGCCGGTCTACCGGTCACCGCAGGCCGACAACGGCTACGACATCAGCGACTACCAGGACGTCGACCCGGCGTTCGGCACGCTGGCCCAGCTCGACGAGCTGATCGCGGCGCTGCACGCCCGCGGCATCCGGCTGGTGATGGACCTGGTGGTCAACCACACCAGCGACGAGCACCCCTGGTTCGCCGAGAGCCGGTCGTCGACGGACTCCCCCAAGCGCGACTGGTACTGGTGGCGGCCGCCGCGGGAGGGGATGACGGCGGGGCAGCCCGGCGCCGAGCCGACCAACTGGCACTCGCACTTCTCCGGCTCGGCCTGGCAGTACGACGAGGCCAGCGGCGAGTACTACCTGCACCTGTTCGACCGCAAGCAGCCCGACCTCAACTGGGAGAACCCCGAGGTCCGGCAGGCGGTCTACGCGATGATGCGCTGGTGGCTCGACCGCGGGGTCGACGGCTTCCGCATGGACGTCATCAACATGATCAGCAAGGCGGTCGAGCCGGACGGGTCGCTGCCCGACGGGCCGCCGCTGCCCGGCCTGCCCTACGGCGACGGGACGCCGCACTTCTCCAACGGCCCGCGGATCCACGAGTACCTGCAGGAGATGCACCGCGAGGTCTTCGACGGCCGCCGGGAGTCGCTGCTGCTGGTCGGGGAGATGCCCGGCGTCACGCCGGAGCAGGCGCGGCTCTACACCGACCCCGCGCGGGCCGAGGTGGACATGGTCTTCCAGTTCGAGCACGTGCAGCTCGACCTCGACGGCGACAAGTGGCACCCGCGGCCGCTGCGGATGCGCGACCTCAAGGCCTCCCTCGGCCGCTGGCAGGCGGGGCTGGCCGACGTCGGCTGGAACTCCCTCTACTGGGACAACCACGACCAGCCGCGGGCGGTGTCCCGCTTCGGCGACGACTCGCCGCGGTTCCGTCGCGACTCGGCCACGTGCCTGGCCACGCTGCTGCACCTGCACCGCGGGACGCCCTACGTCTACCAGGGCGAGGAGATCGGGATGGCGAACTTCCCGTTCACCGACCTGGCGCAGTTCCGCGACGTCGAGTCGCTCAACCACCACGCGCAGGCCGTCGCGCACGGCGCCGACCCCGCTGAGGTGCTCGCCGCGATGCGCCGGATGAGCCGCGACAACGCGCGCACGCCGGTGCAGTGGGACGGCTCGCCGGACGCCGGGTTCACCACCGGCACGCCGTGGATCGCGGTCAACCCCGACCACGGCGAGTGGAACGTGGCGGCCCAGCGCGAGGACCCGGCGTCGGTGCTCGCCCACCACCGGCGCCTGATCGCCCTGCGGCACGAGGACCCGGTGGTGGCGCTCGGGGACTTCACGATGCTGCTGCCCGACCACGACCAGGTGTACGCGTTCACCCGCTGCCTCGAGGGGGACACGCTGCTCGTCGTCTGCAACCTCGGCGGCACCGCGCAGCCGCTGGCCGACCTGCTGCCCGAAGCGGTCGCCGCCGGGGTCGTCCTCGGGAACCTGCCCGAGGACGACCCCGCGGTGCTCAGGCCCTGGGAGGCCCGAGTCCTGCGCCTGCCGTAGGCAGTCCGTCTCGCTCCTCGGCCCCGTCCAGGGGCCCGCCCCGAGCCTGCGAGGGGTGGGGAGGACGGGGTCCTTCGTCTGCGCCTGCCGGCTCGCTGAGCGCCTCGTCCGGCCCGGGCTCCACCGGCTCGTCGGCGGGCACGTCGAGCGGGTGGGCCAGCTCGTCGACGTGCAGCCGCCAGGCCAGCACGGCGACGACGGCGAGCACCGGCGGCACCAGCCCGGCGAGCAGGAAGGTGCCGGTGAGCCCGACCAGGCCGCTGACCGGGCCGGCCAGCGCCATCGACAGCGGCATGAACGCCAGCGAGACGAAGAAGTCGAGGCTGGACACCCGGCCGAGCAGCGCGGGCGGGACCCGCCGCTGCAGCAGCGTGCCCCAGATGACCGTCGAGGCCTCGAACGCCGCCCCCAGCACCGCGGCCGCCGCGATCATCACCGCCAGCGACGACGTCCAGCCGAACACGACCAGCGGCACGCAGCCGACGCCCCAGAGCAGGTTCATCACCGTCAGGTAGCGCCGCGGCAGCCGGAACGAGGCGACGACGGCCGACCCGACCGCGCCGCCGATGCCGAACGCGGCCAGCACCCAGGCGTGCTCCGACGGCCCGCCTCCGGCCTGGTCGCGGACCGCAAAGGGCACCAGCACCTCGAAGGGGCCGATGAACACCAGCACCATCAGGGAGGCGAACAGCAGGGTGGCCAGCAGCCACGGCGTGCGGACCATGTAGGCCACGCCCTCCCGGACGTCGGCGAGCAGGCCCGCGCCGAGCTCCTCGCGGCGCACCGGCAGCGTGGGCAGCGCCGCCACGCACAGCGCCGCCGCGGCCGAGGTCAGCGAGGTCGCGAGCAGGGCGGCCCCGGGGGAGAACGCGCCGACCAGCAGGCCCCCGGCCGCGGGCCCGGCCGCCATCGCCAGCGCCGGGCGCACCACGCCCTCGAGGCCGTTGGCCGCGAGCAGGTCCCCCGGCGGCACCACACCGGGGACGAGCGCGGAGTAGGCCGGGTAGTACAGCCCCGTGGCCACGCCGCCGGCCAGCGAGGCGGCGGCCAGCGGCCCGAGCGCGAGCGTGCCGGTGAGCGAGAGGACGGCGACCAGTCCGGCCGCCGCCGTCTGCAGCAGCGCGACGCCGAGCAGGATGCGCCGCTGCGGCACCCGGTCGGCCAGCGCGCCGCCGAGCAGGGTGCTGGCCAGCATGCCGCCGGCCGACAGCGCGGTGGCCAGCGACAGCGCCCCCGGACCGCCGCCGAGGTCGACGACCTGCCACACCAGCGCCACGGTCCACAGCCCCTGGGCGAGCAGCGACAACGCCATCGAGGCGGCCAGCAGGCGGTAGGAGCGGTGCCGCAGGGGCGCGAGCGCGCGCGGCAGGCCGGCCATCTCGGTTCCTCCTCGGGGGGTGGCGCCGTCGGCGCCGTCGGGCCCCCATGCTCGCCGACGGGGCCGACAGGAGCAGCCGGTTATCGCCGAGAGCGCAGGAACGGTCGGCGGCTACAGTCCCGGCCCCGTGGGGGGACTGGTCGAGGCGGTGCTCCCGGCCCGCATGGGCACGCCGTTCCGCTGGCTGGTCGCCTCCTCGTGGGTGAGCAACCTCGGCGACGGGATCGCGCTGGCCGCCGGGCCGCTGCTGGTGGCCGGCCTCACCCAGGACCCGCTCCTGGTCGCGCTGGGCGCCCTGCTGCAGCAGCTGCCGTGGCTGCTGTTCGGCCTGCACGCCGGCGTCCTGGCCGACCGGGTCGACCGGCGCCGGCTGCTCGTCGGCGTCGACCTGGCCCGCGCCGGGGTGCTCGCCGTCCTCACCGTCGCGCTGGCCACCGGCGACGTCGGCCTGCCCGTCGTCCTGGGCACGCTGTTCGTGCTGGGCACCGCGGAGGTCTTCGCCGACACCACCGGCGGCACGCTGCTGCCGATGGTGGTGCCGCGGGCCGACCTCGGCACCGGCAACGCCCGGCTGATGGCCGGCACGCTGACGATGGACCAGTTCGCCGGCCCGGCCCTCGGCGGTCTGCTGTTCGCCGCCGGCACGGCCTGGCCGTTCCTGACCCAGGCGGTGTGCGTCGGGCTGGGCGCGGTGCTGGTCTCGCGGATGCGGCTGCCCGCGCGCCCGCCGGTGACGCGGCACCCGCCGGTGCGCCGGTCGATCGCCGAGGGGCTGCGCTGGACGTGGCACGACCCCGCCGTCCGCACGCTGACCCTCACGATCGTGCTGTTCAACGTCACGTGGGGTGCGGCCTGGTCGGTCCTCGTCCTCTACGCCGACCGGCGGCTCGGGCTCGGGGCGGCCGGCTACGGCCTGCTCACCACGGTCGGCGCGCTCGGCGGCATGGTGGGGACGGCGTGCTACGGCTGGCTGGAGCGGCACGTGCGGCTGGCCACGCTGATGCGGGTCGGGCTGACGCTGGAGACGCTCACCCACCTCGCGCTCGCCCTCACCACCACGGTCTGGGTGGCCCTGGCCGTGCTGTTCGTCTTCGGCGTGCACGCCTTCGTCTGGGGCACGACCTCGCGCACGGTCCGCATGCGGGCGGTGCCGATGGAGCTGCAGGGCCGGGTGGGCAGCCTCTACGCGATGGGCGTGTTCGGCGGCATCGTCGTCGGCCAGGCCGTCGGCGGGGTCGTGGCCCGCGTCTGGGGCGTGACCGGGCCGTTCTGGTTCGCCTTCGCCGGGTCGGCGGTGCTGCTGGCGGCGGTGTGGCGCGAGCTCGGGCACGTCGCGCACGCCGACGAGGTCGCCCTCGCCGCCGGCTGAGGTCCTCCGCCGCTCGTGCTCTGCACACACCTGTGTGCAGAGCACGAGCGAGCGCGGGACAGGTCGGTCACACGGTCGAGAAGACGATGCGGAACCCGCCGTCGACCGGCTCGACCTGCCAGAAGGTGTCCCCGGTGGCGCCGCCGACCGCCGGCGCGCCGAGGCCGGTCTCGGTGCGCCCGGCGCCGAACACCGACTCGTAGTGCGCCAGCACCTCCTCGCTGCCGAGGTCGGTGGCGTAGTTGGCGTACTCCTGCCCGCCGCCGGCCGTGCCGCCGGTCTCGCAGAGGGTCGACCCGTCCGGCGGCTCGGGGAAGTCGTCGGGCACGGACTCGACGTCGGCGATGTCGGCGCCGGCGACGGTCAGCGGGAAGGCCGCGGTGCACTCCTCGGGGACGTCGGCACCGAGCGCGGCGGCGCCGTCCCCGACCGCGGCGGCCGGCTCGTCGGTGTCGTCACCGCCGCAGGCGGACAGCAGCAGGGCGGCGCCGAGCAGGGCCCCGGTCAGGGCGCGGCGGGCGGTCGGGCGGGTGGCGGGCACGGTTCTCCTCGGGCGTGGTCGGCCCCGTGCGGCTGCCCGGAGCCGGCCCACCGCGCCGCCGTGGAGGCGGTCCGGCGGCGGGCCGGGCGGGAAGGTAGCCGAGCGTCGCCGTGCCGTCACCGGATCCGCGCGCGGCTCCCATCTCACAGACACTTCACACATCTCACACGGACCTGGTAGGAACGTCGCCGTGGCCGTCCCCGACCGACTCGACGTGACGCTGCGGCTGGTCCGCAACGCCGGCCGGGTGCCGCTCGCCGACCTCGCCGCGCGGCTGGGCGTCTCGGAGATGACCGTGCGCCGCGACCTCGACGCCCTGCAGGCCCGGGGGCTGGTCGAGCGGGTGCGCGGCGGGGCGGTCGCCGTCGCCGAGCCGGAGAGCGCGGCGGGCTTCACCGCCCGGGCCGGCTGGCAGGCCGGGCTCAAGGAGCGCATCGGCCGGGCCGCGGCCGCGCGGGTCGCGCCGGGCTCCACCGTGCTGCTCGACGCCGGGACGACGACGGTGCACGTCGCCCGCGCGCTGGCCGACCGCGCCGCCGCGGGCGAGGGCCCGTTCACCGCTGCTGTCGTGAGCCTGCCGGTGGCCGACGCGCTGGCCGACCGGCCCGGCGTCCGGCTGCTGGTGGTCGGCGGCGAGTCGCGCCCGGGCGAGCGCAGCCTGGCCGGCCCGCTGACCGCCGCGGTGCTGCGGCAGCTGACCGTCGACCTGTTCGTCATGTCGATCGGGGCGGTGAGCGCGCAGGCCGGCTGGTCGGAGTTCACCCTCGAGGACGCCGCCGTCAAGCAGGTGGGCCTGCAGCAGTCGCGCGCGGCCCTCGCCGTCGCCGACGCCTCCAAGCTCGGCGTGCGCGCGTTCGCCTCGGTCGCGCCGCTGGACGCCGTCGGCCGGCTGGTCACCGACGCCAGCGCCCGGGACCCGCAGCTCAGCCCCGCGGCGCAGGAGACCCTCGCCGCGCTCGACGACGCCGGCGTGGAGGTCGACTTCTCGTGACGCAGCCGCTGATGATCCTGGTCGCCGGCCCCTACCGCGGGGGCACCGGCGACGACCCGGAGAAGATCGCGGCCAACCACCGCGCCATCCAGCAGGCCTGCCTGGAGCTGTTCCGCGCCGGCCACCTCGCCGTCAACGGGGAGGACCTCGCGCTGCCGCTGGCCGAGCTGGCCGGCTCGACGCGGGTGGGCGACGCCGCCTTCGACGAGGTGTTCCACCCGATGGGCCGGCGGCTGGTGGCCCGGGTCGACGCGGTGCTGCGGCTGCCCGGCGCCTCGGCCGGGTCCGACGAGATGGTCGCGCTGGCCCGCGCCCGTGGTGCCGCGGTGTACCGCAGCCTCCACGAGGTGCCGGCGGTGACGCGGTGACCGGCGTCCTCGGGGTGGACCTGCCCGACGCGCGGGGGCGGACCGGCCTGGACCGCGCCGGCCGCGACCTCACCGGCAACCCCGACGTCGTCGTCCGCGACGTCGAGGTGCTCTCCAGCTCCTGGTACGTCAACCGGCGGACGACGTTCGACCGGCGCGGCCGCGACGGCGTGTGGCACACCGAGCGGCGCGAGACGCACGACCGCGGCAACGGCGCCACCGTGCTGCTCCACGACACCGCCCGCCGCACCGTGCTGCTCACCCGCCAGTTCCGGTTCCCGGCCTACGTCAACGGCTCCCCCGACGGGATGCTGGTGGAGACCGCCGCCGGGCTGCTCGACGAGCAGGACGCCGAGGCCGCGGTCCGCCGGGAGGCCGCCGAGGAGCTCGGCGTCGCCGTCGGGCCGCTGACCCGGCTGCCCGACGTGTGGATGAGCCCGGGGTCGGTGACCGAGCGGCTGGCCTTCTTCGCCGGCCCGTACACCCCCGCCGACCGGGTGTCGGCCGGGGGCGGGCTCGCCGAGGAGGGCGAGGACATCGAGGTGCTCGAGCTGCCGTTCGACGAGGCCCTGGCCATGGCCGGCGACGGCCGGATCGCCGACGCCAAGACCGTCCTGCTGCTGCAGTGGGCGGCGCTGCGGGGGCCGTTCTCGGGCTAGCGGGCCCCGCGCTCGCGGGCCAGGGCGACGTAGTGCTCGACCAGCGACGCGTCGTCGACGGCCCCGGGGTTGACCGCCTTCTCCGGCGCCACGCCCTGGAACAGCCGCTTGAGCGGCACCTCCAGCCGCTTGCCGGTGCGGGTGTGCGGGACGCCGGGCGCCACCAGGATCTCGTCAGGCACGTGCCGCGGGCTGGCCGAGGTGCGGATGGCGGCGCGGATGCGGTCGGTGAGGTCGTCGGTGAGCTCCGCGCCGGGGGCCAGCTGCACGAACAGCGGCATCCAGTAGCCGCCGTCGCGCTGCTCGACGCCGAGGACGACGCAGTCGGCGATCTCCGGGAATGCCTCGACGGCGGCGTAGATGTCGGCGGTGCCCATGCGCACGCCGCCGCGGTTGAGCGTGGAGTCCGAGCGGCCGGTGATCAGGCAGGTGCCGCGCTCGGTGACCTCCATCCAGTCGCCGTGCCGCCACACGCCCGGCCACGGCTCGAAGTAGGCCTCGCGGTAGCGGCTGCCGGCCGGGCCCGGAGGGGTGTCGTTCCAGAAGTACAGCGGCATCGACGGCATCGGCTCGGTGACCACCAGCTCGCCGAGCTCGCCGACGACCGGCCGGCCGTCCTCGTCCCACGCCGCCGCGGCGACGCCGAGCATCGGCCGCTGCAGCTCCCCGGCGGTCACCGGCAGCAGCAGGGTGCTGCCGATGAACCCGGTGGCGACGTCGGTGCCGCCCGACACCGAGCCGAGGAAGACGTGACCGCCCACCGCGTCGTAGACCCAGTGGAACGCCGACTCGGGCAGGGGTGAGCCGGTGGACCCGATCGTGCGCAGCGCCGACAGGTCGTGGTCCTCCCCCGGGCGGATGCCGGCCTTCTCGCAGGCGACCAGGTAGCCGGCGCTGGTGCCCAGGTAGGTCAGGCCGGTGCGGGCGGCGAGGGCGAACTGCGCGTCGACCGCCGGGTACGCGGGGGCGCCGTCGTGGACGACCACGGTGGCGCCGCGCAGCAGCGCCGAGGTGGCGATGTTCCACATGATCCAGGCCGTGGAGGCGTACCAGTAGAAGCGGTCGCCGGGGCCGACGTCGCCGTGCAGGCCCAGCTGCTTGTGCTGCTCGAGGACGACACCGCCGTGCCCGTGCACGATCCCCTTGGGCAGCCCGGTGGTGCCCGAGGAGTAGACGATCCACAGCGGGGCGTCGAACGGCAGCGCCTCGAACTCGGGCTCCTGCGCGTCGGCGACGGCGTCGGCCCAGGCCAGCGCGCCGTCGGGCAGCTCGTCGGGGAACAGCCGGGGGACGGCGACCGTCGTCGTCACCGTGGGCAGCGCGGCCCGGAGCTCGGCGACGACGTCGCGCCGGTCGTGGGCCCGGCCGTTGAAGCGGTACCCGTCGACGGCGACCAACACGGTGGGCTCGATCTGGGCGAACCGGTCGAGGACGGCGCGGGTGCCGAAGTCCGGCGCGCAGGAGGACCACACGGCGCCGATCGACGCCGCGCCCAGGAACGCGACGACCGCCTCGGGGACGTTGGGCAGGTACCCCGCGACGCGGTCGCCGCGCCGCACGCCCAGCCGGCGCAGCGTGGCGGCGAACGCGCCGACCTGCCCGCGCAGGTCGGCCCAGGAGACCTCCACCGGGTCGGCGTCCTCGGCCACCGCGATGAGCGCGGGGTGCTCGTCCGTGGCGTGGCGCAGGGCCTGCTCCGCGTAGTTGACGGTGGCGTCGGGGAACCAGACGGCGCCGGGCATCCGCCGGTCGGTCAGCACCCGGTCGTCGGGGACGCCGGGCAGCACGCCCGACCAGGCGGCGACGTCGGCCCAGAACTGGTCGAGGTGCTCCACCGACCAGCGCCAGATCGAGTCGTAGTCGGTCGGGTCGAGGTCGAGCCCGCGCCGGGCGGCCGCGTCGCGGGCGAACCCGGCCAGCCGGGTCGCGTCGCGGGACTCCCGCGTCGGCTGCCAGAGGACGGCCGGGCCGGTCGGGCCGGTCGGGCCGGTCGGGCCGGTCAGGCCGGTCGGGCCGGTCGAGGGGCCGGTCGCGCCGGGAGTGTCGACGGTCACGCCCGGACTCTGCCACCGGGGACCGCCCATCGGGCGACCGGGGCGGGCAGCGGTCGACCCGGCGGTCACGGTCGGTCAGGACGGCTCCGCCCATCGGGTGACTGCCGTTTCGCGGTGACCGTCCGTTCCAATCTGGATGCCGAGAGTCACCGTGTCGGAGGGGGGTGCGATGGCCGGGGGAACGACGGGCCGTCGCGCCCGCCTGCGCCGGTGGAGCGGCCGCGCCCTGCTGCTGGCCGGCCTCGGGGCCGGGGCGTGGCTGGGCGGTCAGGTCCCGGCCTCGGCCGACGAGGCGCCGCCCGTTCCCGTGCTCGCTCCGGCCGGTGACCTGGTGGGGCACGTCGCCGCACCCGTCGGCGAGGCGCTGAGCCCGGTCCTCGAGCCGGTGCTGCCACCGGTGACCGAGGCGGTCTCCCCGGCCGCGACGCCGGCGGTGGCGCCGCTGACGGACGCCGTCGCGCCGGTCACCGCCGCACTCGAGCCGGTGCTGGCCCCCGCGGCGCAGACCCTGGCCCCGGTCACCGACGCGCTGACCCCCGTCACCGACGCGCTGGCCCCGGTGACCGACGTGCTCGTGCCCGTCACCGACGTGCTCGCCCCGGTGGACGACGTCGTCGAGCCGGTGACCGGTGTGCTGCCGCCCGTCCCGGGTCCGGCCGCCGGCCCCGTGGTGGCCGACCCCGTGGTGGCCGACCCCGTGGTGGCCGACCCCGTGGTGGCCGACCCCGCGTCGCTGCAGGCGCCCGCCGTCGTCCCGCCGTCCGCCGCCGGTGCGGTGGACGCCCCCGTTCCGGCGGCCCCGGGTGCCGTGACCCCGGACCCGGGGTCGCCGGACGCCACGGCGACGGCCGGCCCGGTCGCCGCGCCGTCCGCTCCCGCCGTCGTCCCCGCGCCGCCGCTGCCGGTCGCGCCGGTCGCCCCGCTGCCGCCGGCCGTGCCGGTCGGGCCGGCGCCGGCGGGCACGGCGGCGTCCGGGGCCGGTGCCGACCGCGACCAGCCCGCCGCCGACCTGGCGGCGACCGCCCCCGCCGCGCTGCTCGCGGCGGCCGGCGCGGTGTCCGCCGGTGCCCGCGACGCCGCGGCCGCCGACCCGGTCGACCCCGACACCTCCCCCGACTGAGTGCTGCGCCGCCGGCCCGCGGGCCGGCCGAGCGCACGACCCCCGCCGTCCCGTCCGGGACCGGGGTCCCAGCACCCAGTCGAGGAGACCTCCCGTGAACACCTCCAGGACCACGTGGGCCACCCGTGCCCTGCGCGTGGCGCTGCTGACCGGCGGCCTGCTGGCCGTCGGCACCGGCGTCGCCGCCGCGTCCGACGACCTGACCGACGATCTCGACGCCACCGTGCCGGTCACCGTCACCGACAACTCCCTCGGCGTCCTCACCGACGCCCCCGCCGACGCCGGGCTCGAGCTGCCCGCCGTCACCGCCGACCTCACCGTCGACCTCGGCCCCGCCGCCGTCTCGGTGCCCGTGACGATCGGCGGCAACGACGTCGCGGTCGCCGACGGTGGGGTCCACCAGGAACCGGCCGCTCCCGCGCCCGCTCCCACCCCGGCTCCCGCGCCGGCCGACGTCGCCGTCCCGGTCACCGTGTCGGGCAACGCCGTCGGCGTGCTCGGTGACGCGGAGGCCTCCGGCACCACCCCGGCGGCGCCGGCTGGTGCGGTCACCGTGCCGGTGACCGTGTGCGGGGTCGGCGCCGGCGTGCTCGGCGACGCCTCGGCGGAGTGCACCCCGTCCGCGAGCGGTGCGGACGGCGGGGACGGCGCCCTCGTCGACGTGCCCGTCACCGTCTGCGGTGTGGGCGTGGGCGTGCTCGGCGACGCCGCCGGGGACTGCCCCCCGCCCGCCGGCGCCCCCGGCAGCGGGGACGGCGCCCTCGTCGACGTGCCCGTGACCGTCTGCGGTGTGGGCGTGGGCGTGCTGGGCGACGCGTCGGCCGACTGCGCGCCGTCGAGCGGAACGACTCCCCCGGCCGGCCCGACTCCCCCGGCCGGTCCGCAGGAGCCGGCGCACCCGGCCGGCCCGCAGCACCCGGGGACCCAGCCCGGCAGCCGGCCGGGCGACGGGACCGCCGACGGCCCGGGATCCGTCCGGCCGGCCGCCTGGGACGGCGCGTCCACCGGCCTGTGGACGCGCCCGTGGTCCGCGTCCTGGACCGGCCCGTGGTCGGGGTCCTGGACCGGCTCCGCGGCGACCTCGGGGTCCGGCGCGTGGGCCGGCCCCGCGGCCGGTCCGGGGACCGCGACGGCCGGCGGGCACGGTTCCTCCGGTGGGCAGCTGGCCTCCACCGGCGCGGACGTGCGCCGCGCCCTGGGAGCGGGACTGCTGGTCCTGCTGCTGGGTGAGGTCCTGCTGCTGGCGGCACGGCGCCGGGACGGCACCGCCTGAGCCCGGTGCGGGCCCGGCCGGCACCACCGGCCGGGCCCGCGCACGCGGCACGGCGCCGCCGCTCTGCCACGATCCGGGCATGACCGAGCCGGAGACCGAGCGCAACGTGCTGGGCGGCGCGCTGGAGCCCTGCGGCACCGAGCCGCTGACCGGCTTCTTCCGCGACGGCGCCTGCCGCACCGGGCCGGAGGACGTCGGCAGCCACACCGTCTGCGCCGTGGTGTCCCAGGAGTTCCTCACGATGCAGCGCGAGCTCGGCAACGACCTCACCACGCCGCGGCCGGAGTACGGCTTCCCCGGACTGCGCCCGGGCGACCGCTGGTGCGTCGTCGCCGTGCGGTGGCTGCAGGCCTACCGCGCCGGGGCGGCGGCCGGCGTCGTGCTCGCGGCCACCAACGAGCGGGCGCTGGAGGTGGTCCCGCTGACGGCGCTGCGCCAGCACGCCGTCGACGTCCCCGACGACATCAGCGACCTGGAATGAGCCCGGCCTCCCGCGCGCTGGTGCCGGTGACCGTCCCCGCCCGCGAGGAGTGCCCGTGACCGACCTGCTCGACCTGCCCGTCGCCACCCTGCGGGGCGAGGACACCACCCTCGGCGAGCTCACCGGCCGTCGTCCGGCGCTGCTGGTCAACGTGGCCAGCCGGTGCGGGCTGACCCCGCAGTACACCCGGCTCGAGGAGCTGCAGCGCGAGTACGGCCCGCGCGGGTTCACCGTCGTCGGGGTGCCCTGCAACCAGTTCGCCGGGCAGGAGCCGGGCACCGCCGAGGAGATCGCCGGGTTCTGCTCGGCCACCTACGGCGTCAGCTTCCCGATGACCGAGAAGGTCGAGGTCAACGGCGAGGGCGCGCACCCGGTGTACCAGCGGCTGACGACGGCGCCCGACGCCGGTGGCGAGGCCGGCCCGGTGCAGTGGAACTTCGAGAAGTTCCTGGTCGACGGCGACGGCGCGGTCGTGGCGCGGTTCCGCCCCCAGACCGACCCGGGCTCGCCCGAGGTCCGCACCGCCATCGAGGCCCTCCTGCCCGCCTGACGGAGTTCCTCCACCGCGCTCCCGGCACGCCGTTGCCCGCTCTCCTCGTGCTCTGCCCGCGCTGCAGGACCGGCACGGCGCGAGGAACGCCGGCAGTGCGGGCCCCGGCGCCGCTCTCGGTGGGCTGAGGCGCGGCGGCGGGGGCAGCATGGAGCCGTGGCCGACCTGCACTTCTACTTCGACCCCGTCTGCCCGTTCGCCTGGCTGACCAGCAGGTGGGTCCGCCTGGTCGCCGCGCAGCGCGACTACGACGTCGACTGGCGGCTGATCTCGCTGCGGCTGCTCAACGCGCACGTCGACTACGACTCGCACTTCCCGCCCGAGTACGAGGCGGGCCACACCGCGGGGCTGCGGCTGCTGCGGGTGTGCGCGCAGACGCGCGAGCAGCACGGGCGCGCGGCGGTCGGCGTCCTCTACGAGCACCTCGGGCAGCGGGTGTTCGAGACCGAGCCCGACCGTCCCGGCACCGCGGCCGAGCGTGGCACGGCGGCCTACCTCGAGCCGGTGCTGGAGCGGGCCGGCCTGCCGCGCGAGCTGACGGCGGCGCTCGACGACGACCGCTGGGACGGCGTGCTGCAGGCCGAGACCGACGAGGCGCTGTCGCTGACCGGCCGCGACGTCGGCACGCCGATCCTGCACTTCGAGCCACCGGACGGCGTCGCGTTCTTCGGCCCCGTGATCAGCCGGGTGCCCGCCGAGGACCGCGCCGCGGAGCTGTGGGACCACGTGGTGGGCCTGGCCCGCTTCCCCGGCTTCGCCGAGCTCAAGCGCAGCCTGCGCGAGCGGCCGCAGCTGCCCGCGGCGGGCGTCGCGCCCGGCCAGGTCGGGGTGGAGGAGGAGTGGCGTGCCGGCAGCCGCCGGCTGGACGGGTGAGCACACCACCCGGCCGCGGACTAAGGTGAGCCTCACCTAGCCCCTGCCGTCCGGAGCTCGCCGGTGCCCGTCCCCAGTGCCACCCGCCCGTCCCCGGCGACCCCGGGGACCGCGGGGACCTCCGGGCGGACGGCTCGCGCGGCGCGGACCCGGCGCCGCGTGCTGGGCGCCGTGCTCCTGCTGGTGCTGGTCGTCGCGGCGTGCGCGGCGAGCATCGCCGTCGGCACCCGCCCCCTGGGCCTGGGCACCGTGTGGACCGCGCTCACCGACCGGTCGCTGCGCACCGAGGAGGCGGTGATTGTCTGGGACCTGCGGGTCCCGCGGACGGTGCTGGGCCTCCTCGTCGGTGCCGCGCTCGGCGTCTCCGGCGCGCTGATGCAGGGCCACACCCGCAACCCGCTGGGCGACCCGGGCCTGCTCGGCGTCACGGCGGGGGCGTCGTTTGCCGTCGTCCTGGCGATCACGCTGCTCGGCGTCGGCACGCCGTCGGGCTACGTCTGGTTCGCCTTCGCCGGGGCCCTGGCCGGCACCGTCGCCGTCTTCGTGCTCGGCTCGGCCGGGCGCGGTGGCGCCACCCCGGTCACCCTCGCGCTGGCCGGCGCGGCGCTGTCGGCGCTGCTGTTCGCGCTGGTCCGGGCGCTTCTGGTCAGCGACTCGGACTCCCTCGACGCGTTCCGCTTCTGGGTGGTGGGGGCGCTGGCCGGCCGCGGCGCCGACGTCGCCTGGCAGGTGGCGCCGTTCATCGCCGCCGGCCTGGTGATCGCGCTGCTCAACGCCCCCGCCCTCGACCTGCTCGGCATGGGCGAGGACGTCGCCCGGGGCCTGGGCCAGCGGGTGTGGCTCGCCCGCGCGCTCGGGCTGGCCGCCGTCACCCTGCTGGCCGGGGCCGCCACCGCCGCCTGCGGGCCGATCGCCTTCGTCGGGCTGGTCGTGCCTCACGCCGTGCGGGCGTTCACCGGGCCGGCGCACCGCTGGCTGGTGCCCTGCTCCGGCCTGCTCGGGGCGGTGCTGCTGCTGTCGGCCGACGTCCTGGGCCGGGTCGTGGCCCGCCCGGGCGAGCTGCAGGTGGGCATCGTGCTCGCGCTGGTCGGCAGCCCGTTCTTCGTGGCGCTGGTCCGCCGCCGGCGGGTGGCGACGCTGTGACCGCCACCGCCGACACCCTCCGCGAGACGACCCCGCCCGAGCCCGGCGGGCGCCCGCGCGGCCGCGCGGTCACCGTCCGTTTCGGGAGGGTCTCGGCGCGGTTCCGCTGGCGCTCGGTCGTCGTCCCGGCAGTCGCGCTCGCCGTCGTGGTGCTGCTGGCGGCGGCCGGCCTCGGCCGCGGCGACTACCCCATCGGCACCGTCGACGTGCTGCGCACGCTGGTCGGCGCGGGCACCGACGCCCACCGCTTCGTCGTCCTGGAGCTGCGCGCCCCGCGGACGCTGGTCGGGGTGCTGGTCGGCCTCGCGCTGGGGATCGCCGGGGCACTGTTCCAGACCTTCGCCCGCAACCCACTGGCCTCCCCCGACGTCCTCGGCATCACCCAGGGCGCGTCGGTCGGCGCGGTGGCCGCCATCGTGCTGGGCGGCGGGGGCTCGGCCGGCGCACTGCTCGGCGGCCTCGGCGTGCCACTCGCCGCGCTGCTCGGCGCGCTGGTCTGGGGTGCGCTGCTGTTCGTCCTCGCCTGGCGGGCCGGCCTCGACGGCTTCCGCCTGGTGCTGGTCGGCATCGCGCTGTGGACCACCGGCACGGCGCTCACCGACTGGCTGCTCACCCGCGCGGAGATCTACGACGCCGCGGCCGCCTACGTGTGGATCACCGGATCGCTCAACGCCCGCACCTGGGACCACGCGACCCAGCTGGCGGTCGCGCTGGCCGTGCTGGTGCCGCTCGCGCTGGCCGCCGGTCGGGTGCTGGGTGTCCTGCAGTTCGGCGACGACACCGCCCGCGGCCTCGGCGTCCGGCTGGCCCGCGCCCAGGCGACGGTGGTCGTCGTCGCGGTCCTGCTCGTGGCCGCCGCGGTGGCCGCCGCCGGGCCGATCGCGTTCGTGGCGCTCGTGGTGCCGCAGATCGCCGTCCGGCTGACCGGGGGCTCACGGCCGCCGCTGCTGGCGTCGGGCCTGCTCGGGGCCGCGCTGGTCACCGGGGCCGACCTGCTCACCCGCACCGGCCTGCCCGAGGCGCTCCCCGTCGGCATCCTCACCGCCGCCGTCGGCGCGCCCTACCTGCTCTGGCTGCTCGTCCGCGGGAGGCGGACCCCCGCATGACCACCTCCACCTCCGAGGCGCCCGTGCACGAGCCTCCGCCCGCCCCCGCCGTCCGTCTGGCCGCCGAGGACCTGCGCCTGGCCTACGACGACCGCGTCGTCGTCGACGGCCTGGACCTCGCGCTCACCGACGGCTCGTTCACCGCGATCGTCGGCCCCAACGGCTGCGGCAAGTCCACGCTGCTGCGGGCGCTGGGCCGGCTGCTGCGCCCGGCGGCGGGCCGGGTGCTGCTCGACGGGCGCTCGATCGCGCGGACGCCGACCCGCGAGGTGGCCCGCGTCCTCGGCCTGCTGCCGCAGACCCCGGTGGCCCCGGCCGGGCTGACCGTGGCCGACCTGGTCGCCCGCGGCCGGCACCCGCACCAGAGCTGGCTGCGGCAGTGGTCGCGCGAGGACGAGGCCGTCGTCGCCGAGGCGCTGGCCTGGACCGACATGGCCGACCTCGCCGACCGCCCGGTCGACGAGCTCTCCGGCGGGCAGCGGCAGCGGGCCTGGATCTCCATGGCGCTGGCGCAGGAGACCGACCTGCTCCTGCTCGACGAGCCGACGACCTACCTGGACCTGTCGCACCAGATCGACGTCCTGGAGCTGGTGGCCCGGCTGCACGCCGAGCGCGGCCGCACCGTCGTCGTCGTGCTGCACGACCTCAACCTCGCCGCCCGCTACGCGCAGCGGCTGGTGGCCATGCGCGACGGCGTCCTGGTGGCCTCGGGGACGCCGCACGACGTGCTCACCGAGCGGCTGCTGGCCGACGTCTTCGACCTCGAGGCCCGCGTGGTGCCCGACCCGGTGGCCGGGACGCCGCTGGTGGTCCCCGTCCGCCGCCTGCGCTGACGGGAACGCCGGTGCGGGTGGCGCGGGGATCAGGTGACCTGGTCCCCGGGCGTCCTCCGGCACGTCCCACCGTGAGGGAGAACGCCGCACGATCAGGTCACCTGATCCCCGCGGGGCCTCACGACTCGGAGCGGCCCTCGCGCCAGTAGCCCATGAAGGCCACCGAGCGCCGGTCGACGCCGAGGTCGGCGACCAGGTGCCGCCGCAGCCGCTTGACCACCCCCGCCTCACCGGCGAGCCAGGCGTAGCAGCCCGCGCCCGCACCGGGGTCCTCGGGGACCTCCCACAGCGGCCCGCTGTCGAGGTCGACGTCCTCCGGGTCGGGAGCCGGTGCCGCGGCGATCCCGAGGTCGACCAGCGCGGCGTGCACGGCGGGGACGAGCAGCTCCCCGCGCCGGCGGTCGCCGCGCGCCAGCCAGCGCACCTCCACGCCCACGGGCAGCCGCAGGTCCTGCACGTCGCGCGCCCCGGGCACCTCGAGGACGGCGACGGCGCGCCGGCCCGGCGGCAGGGACTCGAGGATCGCGCCGACGGCGGGGACGGCGGTCTCGTCGCCGGCCAGCAGCAGGCAGCGGGCGGTCTGCGGCGGCGCCCACTCCACGCCCCAGGCGCGGCCGCGGCCGGGCCGGTCGGGGCCCATGAGCACCACCGGGTCGCCGGGCGCGGCCTGCGCGGCCCAGGTCGCCGCCGGGCCCGCGGACCCGTCGTCGACGCCGTGCAGGACGACGTCGAGGTCGACCTCGGCCGCCTCCGGCCGCGCCGCGCGCACGGTGTAGGTGCGCAGCACCGGCCGCCGCTCCTCGGGCAGCGCGCACCAGGCGGGGTACCACTCGGCGCCGGCGGCGTGCAGCTCGGCCAGCGCGGTGGGATCGGGGACGAGGACGAGCTTGACCCGCTGGTCGTCACCGGCGACGCCGAACTCCCCCAGCCGCGGGCCGGTGAGGGTGATCCGCACGATCGACGGGCCCAGCGGGCGCACCCGGGCGACGACGGTGTCGAAGAACAGCCACTGCGGCAGCGCCGCAGTCACGGCCTCGGTCGTCGTCGCCACCGGTGTCTCCTCCGCTCGGGGCCGGCCCGTGCGGACCGCTGGTAAGGCAAGGCTAACCTGCCCTCGCTCGCAGGGGGAACCCCCTGCCCCGACCCGCGAGGAGACCCCGTGTCCCGACCCCCGCGCCTGCTCGGCGCCTCCCTGGCGCTCGCGACGCTGCTCGCCGCGAGCGCCTGCTCGACCTCCGAGGACACGCAGGCGGCCGCCTCGTCCGGGCAGGGCTGGTCGTTCACCGACGACGTCGGCACCACCGTCGAGCTCGACGCGCGGCCCCAGCGGGTCGCCGGCCTCAACGACGTCGTCTCCTCGCTGTGGAACCTCGGCATCGAGCCGGTGGCCACCTTCGGGCAGACCTCGGCCGCCGACGACGTCCAGTTCGAGGGGCGCGACCTGTCCGGGGTGGAGGTCGTCGGCGAGAGCTACGGCGCGATCGACCTCGAGGCGCTGGCCGCGGCCGATCCCGACGTCGTCGTCACCAGCGTCTACCCGGTCGACTCCGAGGGGACGCTGGACGCCACCCAGCCGCTGTACGGGTTCGAGTCCCTCGAGCAGCAGGAGCAGGTGGCGCGGATCGCGCCCATCGTCGCGATCGCCTGGCGCGGGTCGGCCGCCGACGTCGTCGAGCGCACCGCCGAGCTGGCCGCGGCCCTCGGCGCCGACACCGACGGCGGGGAGGCCCGCGCGGCCCGGCAGGCCTACGACGACGCCGCGGCCGCGCTCACCGAGGCCGCCTCCTCCGGCGTCACCGTGCTGCCGGTGGCGGCCTACCCCGACGAGGGCTTCTACATGGCCAAGGCCGCCGACGACCCGTCACTGCGCCTCTACCGCGACCTCGGCGTGCAGTTCGTCGACCCCGGCGGCGAGGGGTACTTCTGGGAGACGGCGAGCTGGGAGGTCGTGCCGCAGTACCGCAGCGACGTCCTGCTGTACTCGCTGCGCGGCGCGATGACGCCGGAGCAGATGGCCGGCCAGCCCACCTACGGGCTGCTGCCCGCCGCGCAGGCCGGCCAGGTGCACCCGTGGGAGTACGTCGGCATGGACCACGCCGCCCAGGCCCGATACATGGAGCGGCTGGCCGGCTGGCTGCGCGACGCGCAGAAGGTCACCTAGGCGGGCGAGCGGCCCGGCGCGAGCGGCGCGGGCGCCTCCGGGAGGGGCGCCGGCGCCGGCCGCACCGGGGCCGTCCGCGCGGTCTGGGCCAGCGCGATGCCGCCCAGGACGACGAGCCCGCCGACGACCTGCCAGCCGCTGAGCACCTGCTCGAGCCACAGCCAGGCCACCACCGAGGCGAGCACCGGCTCGACGGTGGCCACCAGGCCGGCGGTGGTGGGCGGCAGGTGCCGCAGCGCGGCGATCGACAGCCAGAACGGCACGATCGCCCCGAGGACGACGATCGACAGCACCAGCACCCACAGCGGCAGCGCCACCGCGCCGAGCGAGACCGGCACCCGCTCGCCGAGCACCCCGGCGTCGAAGGGGGCGGTGAACGGCGCGACGACGGCCCAGAACAGGGCCGCGGCCACGAACGTCCAGGTGGTCAGCGCGACCGGGTCGCGGGTGGCCGCCCCGCGCTCGCCCATCAGGTAGTAGGTGGCCAGGCACACCGCCGCGGCCAGGGCGGCGCCGACGCCCAGCAGGTCCAGCGACCCGCCGCCCCGCCACACCTGGGCGACCAGGACCAGTCCCGACAGCGACAGCGTCAGCGCCACCCAGATGCGGGGCCGCACCGGCTCCTTCCGCACCAGCCGGACCCACAGCGCGATCCCGACCGGCGCGGTCATCTCGAAGACCAGGGCGATGCCGACCGGCAGCCGGCCGATGGCCACGAAGTAGAGGAACTGGGTCAGCGCGACGCCCACCACGCCGAAGGTGGCGAGGAAGGGCACCTCCCGCCAGGACAGCCGCAGCCGGTGCGGTGAGACCAGCGCCAGCGCGGCCAGCAGGCCCACCGCCGCCCCGCCGCAGCGCATCGCGGTCAGCCAGGTCGGCGGGACGCCGGCCTGCAGCGCGAGCGTGGAGACGGTGCCGTTGACGGCGAACAGGCCGGCCGCGGCGACGGTCGTGGCATAGCCGACGGCGGGACGACGGGTGTGCGGCACCCGTCCGACTGTAGCGGGCGTAGTGACAGACGCCACCTACCGGTGTGTCGGGCGCGACGCCCGCCCGCGCGTGGCTCCCAGGGACGCGGGGCACCCTCGACGTCGTGACCGAGACCCGCCCGCCGTGGTCGCGCCGGCGCCGTCGGCTGCTGGTCGGCCTCGCCCTCGGCGGCGTGGCCGGCGGTGTCGGGGCGGTCGTGCTGCCGGCCGAGGTCGGGGTGACCGCGGGCTTCCTCGGCGCCCTGTGCGGGTTCCTGCTGGTCGCCGCCGCGGTGCTGTTCGTGGCCATCCCGGGGCCGGACACCCTCGGCACGCTGGTGCGCACCACGCCCCTGGCCGGCGCGGTGTGCGTCGTCGCCGTCCTGCTGGCGCTGTCCACGGAGGGGCAGCCGCTGCGCTGGGTGTGGTGGACGGCGGCCGCCGCGGGCGCGCTCTGGGTGGGCGCGGCGGTGTGGCTGGCCCGCCGCGGGTGACCGGGAGGACCGGCGCGAGACTGCGGGGCGTGCAGCTGCCCTCCGCCTACTACCTGCCCGACGGTCCCGGCGCCTTCGTCGCCACCGCGCTCACCATCGGGCCGTGGGACCCCGGCCTGCAGCACGCCGGCCCGCCCGCCGCGCTGCTGGCCCGGGAGGCCGAGCGCGCCGGCGGGATCGAGGACGGGCAGCCGGTGCGGCTGGCCTTCGACGTCCTCGGGCCGGTGCCGGTGGGGCCGGTGCGGGTGGCCGCGCGGGTGCTGCGCCCGGGCCGCCGGATCGAGCTGGTCGAGGCGACGCTGGAGGCCGGCGGGCGCCCGGTGGTGCGGCTGACCGCCTGGCGGATGCGGGTCCGCGACTCGGCCGCCGCCGCGCACCCGCCCCAGCGGTTCCCGGTCGGGCCGGAGGACGGCCGCCCGGCGCAGTTCGACGTCTTCCGCGAGGAGGTCGCCTACCACCGGTCGCTGGAGTGGCGGGAGGCCGGCGGCTCGATCACCGCGACCGGCCCGGCCGCCGTGTGGACCCGCCCGCTGTGCGGCCTGGTCGAGGGCGAGCCGATCACCCCGCTGGAGCACCTGCTGGTGATGACCGACGCGGCCAGCGGCGTCTCCGCGGCGCTGGACTGGTCGCAGGCGACGTTCGCCAACGTCGACCTCGTCGTCGCGCTGTTCCGCCGGCCGGAGGGGCGGTGGCTGGCGATGGACGCCGTCACCACGCTGGGGCCCGCCGGGGTCGGGCAGTGCGCCGCCGACCTCTACGACACCGGCGGGCGGATCGGCCGCTCGGTCGCGTCGCTGTTCGTCGAGCCGCGCCGAGCGTGCTGACGGGGCGGCCCGGTTGGATGGGGGCACGACGCGACACGGACGGAGGACCTGACCTGCCATGGGCCCGCTGACCGACCTGCTCGACTGGCTCGCCGGCCGCGGCCTGGAGATCGTGCTGATCATCCTGGGCTCGGTGCTGGTCGCCCGCTTCACCACCTGGGTGGGCACCCGGATCACCGACCGCATCGACGCGCGCGCCACCGGCGGCGACGTGCTGGTGCGCTCGGAGGCCGCCAAGCACCGGCACTCGCTCACCCAGGTGATCACGTGGGCGCTGATCGTGCTGGTCTACACCGTGGCGGCGTTCTACGTGCTCGACCGCCTCGGCGTCCCGATCACCGGGCTGGTCGCGCCGGCCACCGTGCTCGGCGTCGGGCTGGGCTTCGGCGCGCAGCGCATCGTCGGCGACGTCCTCGCCGGGTTCTTCCTCATCACCGAGCGGCAGTACGGCTTCGGCGACGTCGTCTCCATCGCCGTCACCGGCGGGGGCGACCCGGCCGCGGGCACCGTCGAGGACGTCACCCTGCGGGTGACCCGGCTGCGCTCGGCCGACGGCGAGGTGGTGACCGTGCCCAACGGGCAGATCGTCAAGGTCACCAACCTCTCCCGCGACTGGGCGCGGGCGGTGGTCGACGTCCCGGTGCCCACCAGCGCCGACGTCACCCGGGTCAACGAGATCCTCCACGACGTCGGCAGGGACGCGTTCGCCGACGCCGAGCTGCGCCGGCTGCTCCTCGACGAGCCCAGCGTCATGGGCGTGGAGAGCATCGACCTCGACCAGGTCAACGTGCGGGTGGTGGCCCGGACGCTGCCCGGGCGGCAGTTCGAGGTGGGCCGCGACCTGCGCGAGCGGATCGTGCTGGCCTTCGCCGCGGCGGGGCTCACCCTCGCCCCGAGTCCCGAGCCGGCCGTCGCGACCCGACCCGCGCCGGCGGCCAAGCCGTGACCGTCCCCGGCGCCCCGCGCTCCCCCGGTCCGGAGCCCGCCGCCGAGCCCCACCCCGGCGGCGACCCGGCCGGCCGCGGCCGCTTCGGCCTGTCCGCGCTGCGCCGCACGCCCGGACACATCGGGCGGGCCCGCACCTCCACGGTGGTCCTGGTCGTGCTGTTCCTCGGCCTGGGGCTGCTCTACCTCTACGTGCGCCCGGACCCGGCCGGCACCGCGCCGGCCGGCACCACGACCGTGACCACGCCGCCCCCCGCACCGCCGGCCACCACCGCCCCGCCGGCTCCGGAGGCCCCCGCGACGACCGACGTCCCGACGACGCCGCCGGCCGAGCCGCCGACGACCGGGCCGACCACGGCCCCGTCGCCGACCACGCCGCCGGCCACCACCCCCGGGGAGACGCCGTCGGAGCCGCCGGTCCCGACCACCACGCGGGCCCCGACGGCCCCCGCCACCGAGCCGACGACCGTCTCCCCGCCGGGCTGACCCGCGCCCGGCCGGCCCCGCCGGGGCGGAGGATGGCCGGCATGGTCCTGGAGCTGCGCCGCCCGATCGTGCAGGCCCCGATGGCCGGCGGGCCGTCGACCCCGGCCCTGGCCGCGGCCGTGTCCGAGGCGGGCGGGCTGGGCTGCCTGGCCGCCGGCTACCGCACGCCGGCGGCGGTGCGCGAGGAGATCCACGCCGTCCGCGCGAGGACCCAGCAGCGGTTCGCCGTCAACGTGTTCGTGCCCGGCCCGCCCGGTGACGCCGGCGCCGTGGGCCGCTACGCCCGCGAGCTCGACGCCGAGGCCCGCCGCTGGGGCGTCGGGCTGGGCGAGCCCCGAGCCGACGACGACGCCTGGGAGGACAAGGTCGCCCTGCTCGCCGAGGAGCGGGTGCCGGTGGTCTCCTCCACCTTCGGCCTGCCCCCCGCCGACGCGGTCGCCGCGCTGCACGACGCCGGGGCCACCGTGCTCGTGACCGTCACCACCCCGGAGGAGGCGGTCGCCGCCCGCGACGTCGGCGCCGACGCGCTGGTCGTGCAGGGCGTCGAGGCCGGCGGGCACCGCGGAAGCTTCGCCGACCGCGACGGCGAGGGCGAGTACGGGCTGCTGCCGCTGCTGCGGCTGGTCGCCCGGGCCGTGGACCTGCCGCTGGTCGCCGCCGGCGGCATCCCCGACGGCGCCGCCGTCGCCGCGGTGCTCGTCGCCGGCGCCGAGGCCGCGCAGCTGGGGACCGCGTTCCTCTGCTGCCCCGAGGCGGGGACCACCCCGGAGCACCGCGCGGCGCTGACCACGCACGGGCGGACGGCGCTCACCCGGGCCTTCAGCGGCCGGCGCGCCCGCGGGCTGGTCAACCGGTTCCTCACCGAGCACTCCGCCGCCGCGCCGGCGGCCTACCCCGAGGTGCACCACCTGACCGCGCCGCTGCGCGCCGCCGCCCGGCGGGCCGGCGACGACGGCGGCTACAACCTGTGGGCCGGGCAGGCCCACCCCCTCGTCGAGGCCGTCCCCGCCGCCGAGCTGGTGCGCCGCCTCGACGAGGACGCCCGCGCGGCCCTGGCCCGCCCGTACCCCGGGACCGGGAGTCGCTGACCTCGGCTATCGTCGGACCAGGCTCACGAGAGGCAGCGCGAAGCACCTGGCTGGCTGCCCGGCAACCTCTTCCTCCGTCTGAGGTGCTCCCAGGGGAAGAGCCGGCCGTGCGGCGCCCGCCGCCCGGCAAGGACGGAGCACCTGTGCGCCGCAGGTCCTCCGGGACGAGAGGAGACGGCGCGTGACCGACCCGAAGAGCTGGAGCTTCGAGACCCGGCAGATCCACGCCGGGACCAGCCCCGACCCCACCACCGGGGCCCGGGCGCTGCCCATCTACGCCACCACCAGCTACCAGTTCCGCGACACCCAGCACGCCGCGGACCTGTTCGCGCTGGCGGAGCTGGGCAACATCTACACGCGGATCATGAACCCCACGCAGGACGCGCTCGAGCAGCGCGTCGCCTCCCTCGAGGGCGGGGTCGCGGCGCTCGCGGTGGCCAGCGGCCAGGCCGCGGAGACCCTCGCGCTGCTCAACGTCGCCGAGGCCGGCAGCCACGTCGTCGCCTCCGCCTCGCTCTACGGCGGCACGTACAACCTGCTGCACCACTCGCTGCCCAAGCTCGGCGTCGAGGTGTCCTTCGTCGAGGAGCCCGACGACCCGCAGAACTGGCAGGCGCTGGTCCGCGAGAACACCAAGGCGTTCTACGGCGAGTCCATCGGCAACCCGAAGGGCGACGTCCTGGACATCGCCGCCGTGGCCGAGGTGGCGCACCGCAACGGCGTGCCGCTGATCGTCGACAACACCATCGCCACGCCGTACCTGGTGCGCCCGCTCGAGCACGGTGCCGACGTCGTCGTGCACTCGGCCACCAAGTACCTCGGCGGGCACGGCACCGCGATCGCCGGCGTCATCGTCGACGGCGGCGGGTTCGACTGGACGTCCGGGAAGTTCCCCGGGTTCACCACGCCGGACCCCACCTACCACGGCGTCGTCTACGCCGACCTCGGCGCGCCGGCCTACGCGCTCAAGGCGCGGGTGCAGCTGCTGCGCGACCTCGGACCGGCGATCAGCCCGTTCAACGCCTGGCTGGTGGTGCAGGGCATCGAGACGCTGTCGCTGCGCATGGAGCGGCACGTGGCCAACGCCCAGCGGGTGGCCGAGTTCCTCGAGGCGCACGACGAGGTGGAGGCGGTGCACTACGCCGGCCTGCCGTCCTCGCCGTGGCACGCCGCCCAGCAGCGCTACGCGCCCAAGGGCGCCGGCGCGGTGCTGGCGTTCGAGATCCGCGGCGGCATCGAGGCCGGGAAGCGGTTCGTCGAGGGGCTGGAGCTGCACAGCCACGTGGCCAACATCGGCGACGTGCGCAGCCTGGTCATCCACCCGGCGTCCACGACCCACTCGCAGCTGACCGCGGACGAGCAGCTGACCGCCGGCGTCACCCCGGGCCTGGTGCGGCTGGCCGCCGGCCTGGAGGGGATCGAGGACGTCCTGGCCGACCTCGAGGCCGGGTTCCGCGCCGCCAAGGGAGCCTGACGTGACGGGGGTGCGGGACCTCCCCGGGTCCCGCACCCCGCCGCGCACCGGCGGGTGGCGCGACGGCGACCCCGCCGGGGACCGGCTGTTCCTCGACCTGGACGGACCGGTCCGCCTCGAGCGCGGTGGGGTGCTGCCCGGCGTCCGGGTCGCCTACGAGACGTGGGGGACGCTCGCCCCCGACGGCGGCAACGCGGTGCTGGTCGAGCACGCGCTCACCGGCGACAGCCACGTCACCGGCCCCGCCGGGCCCGGCCACCCGACACCCGGCTGGTGGGCGTCGCTGGTCGGGCCGGGCGCGCCGCTGGACACCGACCGGCTCTTCGTCGTCTGCGCCAACGTGCTCGGCGGGTGCCAGGGGACCACCGGACCGTCGTCGACGGCGCCCGACGGCTCCCCGTGGGGGTCGCGGTTCCCCGAGGTGACGGTCGGCGACCAGGTCCTGGTCGAGGCGGCGCTGGCCGACGCGCTGGGGGTGCGCCGGTGGGCGGCCGTCGTCGGCGGGTCGATGGGCGGCATGCGGGCGCTGGAGTGGGCGGTGGCGCTGCCCGACCGGGTGGCCGGGCTGTTCTTCCTCGCCTCGGGCGCCGCGGTCACCGCCGACCAGCTGGGCACGCAGACCACCCAGCAGGCCGCCATCCGCGCCGACCCGGCCGCCGGGCTCGGCGTCGCCCGGCGGATCGCGCACCTGACCTACCGCAGCGCGCTGGAGCTGGAGGAGCGCTTCGGCGCGACCGTGCAGGACGACGGCCGGTTCGCCGTCGCCTCCTACCTGGAGCACCACGCCGACAAGCTCACCCGCCGCTTCGACGCCGGCAGCTACCTGGTGCTCACCGAGGCGATGAACACCTGGGACGTCGGCCGCGGCCGGGGCGGGGTGGAGGCGGCGCTGGCCCGGGTGACCGCGCGCGCCGTCGTCGCCGGGGTGGACAGCGACCGGCTCTACCCGCTGGACCTGCAGCAGCGGGTGGCCGACGGGCTGGGGGTGCCGCTGCGGGTGATCTCCTCGCCGTACGGGCACGACGGGTTCCTCATCGAGGCCGACGCCGTCGGCGCGCTGGTGCGCGAGCTGCTGGGCGGCTGAGGCCCTCCCCTCCTCGGCGAGATCGGCGGTCTCGTGGTCATCAGCGGCCGATCGCCACGAGACCGCCGATCTCGCGCAGAGCTGGCCGGGCAGACTGGCGCGGGTGAGCGACCTCGAGGCCCTCCGCCCGTCCTGCGACCGCGCCCTGTCCGGGCACGGGCCGGTGCGCGCCGGCGCGCTGCTGGCGACGATCCCGGCCGACACCGCGGTGGACCGCTACGGCGCCGGCGGCGTCGTCGCGGAGCTGGAGGCCGAGGTGGCCGGCCTGCTGGGCAAGCCCGCGGCGGTGTACCTGCCCAGCGGCACGATGGCCCAGCAGGCCGTGCTGCGGGTGCACGCCGGGCGCACGCTGCGGCGCACCGTCGTCGCCCACCCCCACTGCCACCTGTTCCAGCACGAGGGTGGCGCGCTCGAGCGGCTGCACGGGCTGGTGCCGCGCCCGGTCGGCGACCGGCACCGGCTGCTGCTGCGCGCCGACCTCGACGCCGTCGCCGAGTCGCCGGCCGCGCTGGTGGTGGAGCTGCCCCAGCGCGACCTCGGCGGGCAGCTGCCGCCGTGGGAGGACGTCGTCGAGCAGACGGCGTGGGCGCACGACGTGCACTCCGTGGCCCACCTCGACGGCGCCCGGCTGTGGGAGGCCACGGCCGGCTACGACCTGCCGCCGGCCGACGTCGCCGCCCCGTTCGACACCGTCTACGTCAGCTTCTACAAGGGCCTCGGCGCGCTCGCCGGGTGCTGCCTGGCGGGGCCGGCCGACGTCGTCGCCGAGGTGCAAGAGTGGCGGCACCGCATGGGCGGGACACTGTTCGGGCTGTGGCCGGGCGCGGCGTCGGCGCTGACCTGCCTGCGGCAGCGGCTGCCGCTGATGCCGCGCTACCTGGAGCGGGCGCGCGAGGTGGCCGCCTGCGTGCGCGACCTGCCCGGCGTGCGCGTCGTCCCCGACCCGCCGCAGACGCCGATGCTGCACCTGCTGCTGGAGACCACGCCGGAGGCGTTCGGCGCCGCCGCGCGGGAGCTCGCCGAGGGCGGGCTGTGGACCTGGCCCTCGGCGGCGTCCACCGGCGACCCGGGCGTGCTGCGCGTCGAGCTGGGCGCCGGTGACGCGACGCTGGCGCTGTCCCTCGACGAGATCCGCGCCGCCGTCGCCCACCTGGTGACGTGAGGGAACGGCCCCTCGCGAGCGGATGGAACGGCCCCCTCGCAGGGTCCCGCCGCGAGCCTGCGAGCGGTGGGGGGCGAGGGGGTCCTTCCTCAGTCGGCGGCGTCGCCCGGGATGTGGCCGGCCGGGGGCAGCGGGCGGCGCACCACCGGGCGCACCCTGCGCGCCGCGGGCAGCCGCTCGGTGTAGCTCTGCGCGTTGAGCCGGATGTGGGTCAGGTCGTCGTCGGTGACCTGCCGGCGCACCGTCGCCGGGACACCGGCCACCAGGGAGCCGGCGGGCACCTCGGTGCCCTGGGTGACGACGGCGCCGGCGGCCACGATCGAGCCCGCGCCAATGTGCGCGCCGTTCATGACGACGCTGCCCATACCGATCAGGACGTCGTCGTCGATGCGCGCGCCGTGCAGCACCACCCGGTGGCCCACGGTCACACCGCGGCCGATGACCAGCGGGAAACCGGGGTCGGAGTGCAGCGTGCTGCCGTCCTGGACGTTGGAGCCCTCGCCGATCTCGATCACCTCGTGGTCGGCGCGCGCGACCGCGCCGTACCAGATGCTCGAGTGCGGTCCCATCGTGACCGCGCCGACCACCACCGCCGTCGGCGCGACGAACGCCTCGTCGTCGATGGCCGGCGCCCCGAACCCCAGTTCTGCGATGTAGTTGTCCGCCACGGCCCCACCCCAGCACAACCGGCCCCTGGACGGCACCCGGGACGGCGGCCAGGATCGGCGGCCGTGACCGTGCCGACCGACCTGCCGGTGCTCGCCTTCCCCGATCAGGCCGCCTTCGAGGCGTGGCTGGAGGCCGAGCACGCCTCCGCGCCCGGCCTGTACGTCAAGCTGGCCAAGAAGGGCGCCGGGGTGCCGTCGCTGACCTACGCCGAGCTGGTCGAGTCCGTGCTGTGCTTCGGCTGGATCGACGGCCGCTCCAACCGCTTCGACGAGCAGTGGTACCTCATCCGCGTCACCCCGCGCCGGCCGCGCAGCGTGTGGTCGCAGAAGAACGTGGCCGCCGTCGCCGAGCTCACCGCGGCCGGGCGGATGCGCCCGGCGGGCCTGGCGCAGGTGGCGGCGGCGCAGGCCGACGGCCGCTGGGACCGCGCCTACGCCGGCCCGGCCACCGCCACCGTGCCCGACGACCTCACCGCCGCGCTGGACGCCTCGCCCGCCGCGCGCGCGGCCTTCGACGCGCTCGACCGGCAGAACCGCTACGCCGTCCTGTACCGGGTGCAGACCGCCGCGACCCCGGCCACCCGGGCGAAGCGGATCGCCGCGCTGGTGCAGGTGCTCGCCGAGGGCCGCCGGCCCCACGCGTGACTCAGGCGACGCGGACGGCGCCGCGGTACCCGGCCTGGTCGACGCTGGTCACCGCGACCGGCTGCCCGAACGTGCGGGCGTGCACCATGCGGCCGTCGCCGATGTAGATGCCGACGTGGCTGACCGGCGAGTAGAAGTACACGATGTCGCCGGGCAGCAGCTCGGCGCGCGAGACCGGCGTGCCCATCGTCGACTGCGCCTTGCTCGAGTGCGGCAGCGAGATCCCGGCGGCGGCGTAGGCGTACTGGGTCAGCCCCGAGCAGTCGAACCCGTCGGGACCGGAGGAGCCCCACACGTAGGGGTCGCCGAGCTGGGCCAGGGCGGTCTCGACGGCGGTCGCGGCGGCGGGGCCGGGGGCGCCGGCCGCGGCGACGGCGGCCGGCGGTGCGGCGAGGACCGGGCCGGCCAGCGCCGTGGTGACCCGCGCCTGCTCGGCAGCCGTCAGCCGCTCGAAGTCGGCCTCGTAGCGGTCGACCTCCGCCTGCACCTGCGCCTGCTGCTCCTCCAGCGTCCGCAGCGCCGTGGTGGCCTCGGCGGCGGCCGCGTCGGCCGTGGCACGGGTCGCGGCGGCACGGGCCTGCGCGGCGGCGACCTCGGTGAGGACGCCGTCGGTGTGGTCGGCGATGAGGTCGATCATGGTCATCTGCGCGATGAGGTCGTCGGCGGAGTCGCTGCCGAGGAACGCGGCCACGCGGGACCGGGTGGTGCCGGTGTAGCCGCTCTGGGCGATGGCGCGGATCGCCGGCTCGTAGGTCGCCAGGGTGGCCTCGGCGTCGTCGGCGGTGCGGTCGGCGTCGGTGGCGGCCTGCTGCTGGGCCGCGACGGCCAGCTCGGCCTGGTGCACCTGCTCGTCGAGCGCGGTGAGCCGCCGGCCGGCCTCCTCGACCAGCCGCGCGGCCTCCTCGGCGGTCGAGGGCGCGGCCGCGGCCGACCCGGGGACCAGCACGAGGGCCACCAGGCCGGTGGCGGCGAGGACCGCGCCCGTCCAGCGGCGTCCCGTCGTCCGGTTGCGCTGCACGATCGGCCTCCCCCTGCCGCCGTCCCGGGCGGCCCGCTGTGGTCGACACGGACCGTAGGGAGGTCATCAGCGGAGCGTGTGCAGGGCGCGCGGTGATCGGGACGGGCGGGACCTCACCGGCCCCGTTCGTCCCACCCACCCCAGGGGCCGCGGCGGGCGACCGGTCCTGTCAGGGGGCGGTGCTGTCAGGAGGCGGTGCTGCGCCGCCGGTCGGGCGCCATCGGCACGAGCGCGTCGGAGACGGCTCCGGTGACGAAGGAGTAGATGGCCTTGCCGGCGACGTCGACGACCCGGTCGCGGCGGTCCCACGTCCACGGCGGGTCACCGACGCCGGTGGCGTTCTCCAGGGTCTGGTCGGTGGCCAGCCGGACGGAGGTGTGCCAGGCCGAGGCGCGCCAGCCGCGCAGCCCGCTGGCCGACCAGACGCCGCGCAGCGCGCCGACGGCGGCGCCGGTCCCCCAGTGCATGAGGTGGTTGCGGACGAACGGGCGCTCCGAGCCGGGCGGGCGGCGCCGGGTGGCCAGCGCGGTGAGCGTGCGCCCGGGCACGTAGGAGTCCGGCCGCCCGGTCACCTGCTGCTCGGCCTTCGTGGCCAGGGTCATCGCCGCGGTGCCGGCCAGACCGGCCAGGGCACCGCACGCCGCCGCTCGTCCCAGCACAGCCGTCCCCTACCCGCGGGCCGGGGCTCCCCGAACCTCGCGTGGTGACGTGCTGGAACGGCCCCTCCGCAGGGTCCCGCCGCGAGCGTGCGAGCGGTGGGGCGCAGAGGGGTCCGTCCTCAGCCGGCCAGGGGCTCCTGGGCGTCCAGACCGGCCACGCGCTGCAGGTCGCGCAGGACGGCCGACAGCTCGTCGGCGGTCCACGGCTCGCAGCAGTCGCAGCCGTCCTCGCGGAAGCAGCGCAGGCCCAGCGTCCCGCCGGCCTGGTCCTCGTCGATCGACAGGTGCCCGCCCGACGGTGAGCGGTGGCAGGCGCACCCGGAGGCGCACAGGCCGATGCCCCACCCGGAGACGACGACCGTCCGGCCGTCGTCCCAGATCTGGCCCACCTGGAAGACGGAGGGCTTCTGCGTGCGGGTCATGGAGTGCTCCCCTCGACGCCCCCACGTCCGGAGGCTGCTGCGGCTGCGCGGAAAAGTAATCCGCGAACCGGGTTTGAGGGCATCACCCCTGCGGTATGACACGGCGTTTCGACGCCTTGCGTCACAGCTGCCCCACGCGTGGGGCAGCGCCTCACACGTCGGTGACCCGCAGCCCCGCGTGCGCCTTGTACCGCCGGTTGACGCTGATCAGGTTGGCGGTCAACGCCTCCACCTGGCGCGCGTTGCGCAGCCGGCCGGCGTAGACCCCGCGCATGCCCGGCACCAGGCCGGCCAGCGCCTGCACCAGGTCGGTGGCCTCGCGGTCGTCGCCGAGCACCAGGACGTCGGTGCCGACGTCGGTCACCTCCGGGTCCTCCAGCAGGACGGCGCTCACGTGGTGGAAGGCGGCGACGACGCGGCTGTCGGGCAGCAGCGCCGCGGCCTGCTGGGCGGCCGAGCCCTCCTCGACCGGTAGGGCGAAGCAGCCCTGCTTGTCGAAGCCGAGCGGGTTGACGCAGTCGACCACGACCTTGCCCGCGAGCTCCTCGCGCAGGCCGGCCAGCAGGTGGCCGTGCCCCTCCCAGGGCACCGCCACGACGACGACGTCGCCGGCTCGGGCCGCACCGTGGTTGTCCGCGCCCACGACGTCGCCCCCCGTGGCCCCGGCGAGGTCGGCGGCGGTGGCGGAGGCGCGCCCGGCGTCCCGGCTCCCCAGCACCACCCGCACGCCGGCGGCGGCGAACCGCCGGGCCAGGCCGCGCCCCTGCGGGCCGGTGCCGCCCAGCACCGCCACGGTCAGGCCCTCGGGCACGCCGGCCCCGTTCGCCTCGGTCACAGGACGCCTCCTCGCCGTGCTCCCCGGCGGAGCACCCGGCCGGACGCTAGCCGACGGCCCAGCGGCGGCCGCCGGTCACAGGTCCTGCGCCAGCTCCCGCAGCTGCTCGACGGTGTGCAGCCGGCCGGCCCGCTCGGGCTGCACCAGGGAGGCCACCAGCGTGGTGACGCCGGCGTCGCGGAGCGCGGCCAGCCGCTCGGCCACCCAGCTCCTCGGGCCGACCAGCGACGTCGCCTCCACCAGCTCGGCCGGGACCGCCGCGGCGGCCTCCTCCCGGCGGCCGGCGAGGTAGAGGTCCTGCACGGTGGCGGCGGCCTCGGCGTGCCCGTAGCGGACGGCGAGCTCGTTGTAGAAGTTGCGGCCGCGGGCGCCCATGCCGCCGATGTAGAGCGCGAGGTCGGCCCGGGACCGCTCGCGCAGCTCGCCGAGGTCCTCCCCGATGGCGCACGGGACGCCGACGCGCACGTCGAGCGGGCCCAGCGCCGGGTCCCGCCGGGCCGCGCCGGCCGCGAGCGCGTCGCCCCAGGTCTCGGCGGCCCGCTCGGGGACGAAGAAGATCGGCTCCCAGCCCTCGGCGATCTCCGCGGTCAGCTCCACGTTCCTCGGCCCGATCGCGGCGATGGTGACCGGGATGCGCTCGCGGACCGGGGTGGAGATCAGCTTGAGCGGCTTGCCCAGGCCGGTGCCCTGGTCCGGCGGCAGCGGGAGCGTGTAGTGCTGCCCGTCGTAGACGACCCGCTCGCGCCGCCACACCATCCGGCAGATCTCCACGATCTCCCGCTGGCGGGCCAGCGGCGCGTCGTAGCGGACGCCGTGGAAGCCCTCCACCACCTGCGGACCGCTGGCGCCCAGCCCCAGGGTGAACCGGCCGCCGGAGACCATGTCGAGGCCGGCGGCGGTCATCGCCGTCAGCGTCGGGGTCCGGGTGAAGGCCTGCAGGATGCCGCTGGTCAGCTCCATCCGCTCGGTGACCGCGGCGAGGTACCCGAGCTGGCTGACGGCGTCGAAGCTGTAGGCCTCGGCGACCGAGACCAGCTGCAGCCCGGCGCGCTCGAGCTCGCCGATCTCCTCGGCGACCTGCCGGAAGCCGCCGTCGTACCGGATCCGCATGCCGACGCGCACGGCCCACCGCCTCCTCGACCGGAACCGGCGTCACCCTACGGGCGGGCGCCGTCCGGGCGCCGTGGACTGCCGGGGTTCCTCGCGCAGTGACGGCGCTGCAGCACCGGCAACGCACGAGGAACACCGGCAAGCCGCGCTCCCTGGTACCGCGGGCCGCCAGCGGGCGACGTTGACCCCGGGGGGTGCCGCTGCCAGGGTCGGGGCCACCGGCACCGCCGCCGGACAGGAGGTCGCATGGCCCCGCACGACCGGCCTGCCGCGCCGTCCGCGTCCCGCGGCGAGGTCGCCGGATCCGCGCTGCCCGCCCGGCTGACCGCCCTGCTCGCCGACCTCGACGCCTTCGTCGCGGCGGAGGTCGACCCGCTCGAGGAGCAGGACGACAACGTCCGCTTCTTCGACCACCGCCGCGAGTTCGCCCGCACCGACGTCGAGGCCGGCGGGGTGCCGCGGGCGGAGTGGGAGGAGCTGCTGGCCGAGGTGCGCCGCCGCGCCGACGCCGCCGGGTGGCTGCGGTACTCGCTGCCCGCCGAGCTGGGCGGGCGGGACGGCAGCAACGTGGACATGGCCGTGGTCCGCGAGCACCTCGCCCACCGCGGATTGGGCCTGCACAACGACCTGCAGAACGAGCACAGCGTCGTCGGCAACCTCGTGGTGCCGCACCTGGTGCACCTGTTCGGCACCGCCGAGCAGCGCGAGGAGCTCGTCGAGGCGCTGGTCACCGGCGAGCGCCGGATGCCCTTCGCGCTCACCGAGCCCGACCACGGCAGCGACGCCACGTGGATGGAGACCCGCGCGGAGCGCGCCGGCGGCGACTGGGTGATCACGGGCCGCAAGCGCTGGATCACCGGTGTGCACACCGGCACCGACCTGCTGGTCTTCGCCCGCACCTCGGGCCGCCCGGGCGAGGCCCGCGGGATCAGCGCCCTGCTGGTGCCCGCCGACGCCCCGGGCCTGTCCGTCCCGCAGTTCTGGTGGACGCTCAACATGCCCACCGACCACGGCGAGGTGGTGCTCGACGGCGTCCGGGTACCCGGGTCCGCGGTGCTCGGCGCCGAGGGCGAGGGGCTCGCGGTCGCGCAGACCTTCGTGCACGAGAACCGCATCCGCCAGGCCGCGTCCGGCGTGGGCGCCGCGCAGTTCTGCATCGACCGCTCGGTCGCCCACGCCCGTCAGCGGCACACCTTCGGCAGGCCGCTGGCCGAGCGGCAGGCGATCCAGTGGCCGCTGGTCGAGCTGCACACCGAGGCCGAGCTGGTCCGCACGCTCATCCGCGCCACCGCCGCCGACCTCGACGAGCTGACCGCCCGCGGCGAGCCGGCGGTGACCATCGGCCACCGCGTGTCGATGTGCAACTACCGCGGCAACCGGCTGGTCTGCGACGCCGCCGACCGCGCGATGCAGGTGCACGGCGGCATGGGCTACTCACGCCACCTGCCCTTCGAGCACATCTACCGCCACCACCGCCGCTACCGGATCACCGAGGGCAGCGAGGAGATCCAGATGCGGCGGGTGGCCGGGCAGCTGTTCGGCTTCCTGCGGTGACCGGGGTGCCGGCGAGCGCGCTCGCCCGGCGGCTGACCCGGCTCACCGGCCGGCCGGTGACCGTCGAGGACCTGACCCGGCTCACCGGCGGGGCCAACCGCGAGACGTGGGCGCTCACCGCGGTGGACTCCACAGGGCGCCGGGGCCTGGTGCTGCGCGGCGGCGTCGGCACCGGCGGCGCCCCGCTGGCGGTGGAGGCCGAGGCGATCGCCGCGGCCGCCCGGGCGGGGGTGCCGGTGCCCGAGCTGGTCGACGTCGGCGGCGGGGAGGAGGGCCTGCCGGCGGAGTACCTGCTGATGGGCCGCGTGGCCGGCGAGACGATCCCGCGCCGCCTGCTGCGCGACGAGACCTACGCGACGGCGCGGGCGGGGCTGGCCCGCGAGCTCGGCGCCGTCCTCGCCCGGCTGCACGCCGCCCCGCTCGACGGGCTGACCGCGGTCCCGGCGGTCGGCGACCCGCTGGAGCAGCTGACGGCGGCCTACCTCACCGGCGGGCCGCCCCCGCCCGGGCTGGCCCTGGGCCTGCGGTGGCTGCGCGAGCACCGCCCGCCGGCGCACGGGCCGGTGCTCGTGCACGGCGACTTCCGGCTGGGCAACCTCGTGGTGGGTCCCGACGGGCTGCGCGCCGTCCTGGACTGGGAGCTGGTGCACCGCGGCGACCCGCTGGAGGACCTCGGCTGGTGCTGCGCGAAGGTCTGGCGCTTCGGCTCCCGGCTGCCCGCCGCCGGGGTCGGCACCCGCGAGGAGCTGCTCGACGGCTACGCCGCGGTCGCCGGGTGGCGGCCGACGGCGGCGGAGCTGCACTGGTGGGAGCTCCACGGCACCGTCCAGTGGGGCCTGATGACCCGGGCGATGACCGAGCGCCACCTGTCGGGCGCCGAGCCGTCGGTGGAGCTGGCCGCGATCGGTCGGCGCGCCGCCGAGCAGGAGTTCGACGTCCTGCTCGCCCTCGGCCTCGACACCCCGGACGCGACCGCGCCCGAGGACCCGGCGGGCGACGACGAGCTGCTCTTCGGCCGGCCCACCGCGGCCGAGCTCGCCGCCGCCGTCGGGGACTTCCTGGCCGGCGAGGTGCGGGCGGCCACCGGCGGGCGGACGTCCTTCCACGCGCAGGTGGCGGCCAACGTCGTCGCCACCGTGCGCCGCGAGCTGCTGCTCGGCGACGGCGCCCGGGCGCGCCGGCGGGCCCGGCTGGCGGGCCTGGGCCTGACCGACGACGCCGGGCTGTCGGAGGCGGTCGCCGACGGCACGCTCGACGACCGCTGGGACGCGGTGGTCGACGCCGTCCGCGAGGGGGTGCGGGACCGGCTGCGGGTGGCCGCCCCCCGCCACCTCGCCGTCCCCGACGCCTGACCCCTTCCTGAGCGCGTTGCCGGGGTTCCTCGCGCAGTGCGGGCGCTGCAGCACCGGCAACGCACGAGGAACGCCGGCAAGCCGCGCCCGTGGGCGGCCCCGGCCCGGCGACGCGGCGCTCAGCTGGCGGGCGACACCGAGCTCATGTTGAAGTCCGGCACCCGCACCGGCGGCATCGCGGCGCGGGTGAACCAGTCGTTCCACTCGCGCGGCAGGGTCCGCTCGGTGCGGCCGACCTCGGTGATCCGCGCCAGCAGGTCCACCGGGGACTCGTTCCACCGGAAGTTGTTCACCGCGCCGGTCACCTCGCCGCCCTCGACGAGGAAGACGCCGTCGCGGGTGAGACCGGTGAGCAGCAGCGTCTGCGGGTCGACCTCGCGGATGTACCAGAGGGTGGTCAGCAGCAGCCCGCGGTCGGTGGCGGCCACCATCCCGTCCTGCGTGGCGGTCGCGCCGGCGTCCTCGAGGACCAGGTTGTCGACGGCGGCCACGGCCGGTGCGGTGGTCTTCAGCGCCCACGCCCGCGGCCGCACCAGGTTGGTGAGCACGCCGTCCCGGATCCAGTCGACCGCCGGCGTCGCCATGCCGTTGTCGAACACGCTGGCCGACCCCGACGAGGTGCTCACCACCTGGAACGGCGCGGCCTCCAGGCCCGGTGCGGCGGGGTCGCTGCGCAGGGTCAGCGGCAGCGCGGCGAGCCGGTCGCCGATGCGGTTGCCGCCGCCGGCGCGGGCGAACACGTTGCGCCCCTCGTCGGCGTCGCGGGCCTCCATCGTCCAGTACGCGTAGAGCATCAGGTCGCTCACCGCCGACGGCGGCAGCAGCGTCTCGTAGCGCCCGGCGGGCAGGTCGACACGGCGCTGCGCCCAGCCGAGCCTGCGCTCGACGTCGGCGGCGAGGTCGGCCACCGAGACGTCGCGGAAGTCGCGGGTGCCCACGCCGGCCCACACCGAACGGGAGTAGTCGGTGCTCTTGCCGTTGAGCTCGACGCGGCCGGTGGGCTGGTCGTGGCGCAGCCGCAGCCCGGTCGAGGTGCCGAGGTAGGTCGTGGTCATGGCGTGCTCCGCGTAGCCGAACAGCAGCTCGCCGCGGTCGCGGGCGGCGCCGAACGCCTCGCCCAGCGCCGGCGCGAACTCGGCGAACACCTCGATCGAGGTCTCGGCGGGGTCGGCGTCCCAGTCCCCGCCGCCCGGCGGCGCCTGGTCGACCAGCGGCACGGCGTCCTCGGCGGGCCCGGCGTCCCGGGCGGCCTGCTCGCTGGCGGCCACCAGCTCGGCGACGTCGGGCGTGCCGGTGCGCGCCACGGTGCCGGCGGCCGTTCCGGACCCGCCGTCGACGAACGAGACGACGACGACCTGGCGCGAGCGCATCGCCCCGTTCGTCGTCAGGCTGTTCGACGCCCACCGCAGGTTGGCCTCGGTGCTCTCGACGACGTGGACGACGCAGCCGTCGGCGGTCGAGGCGGCCAGCGCCTTCTCGACCAGCTGCTGCGCGGTCAGCTGGCTCATCGCCCGCCCTCCTGGACCGTGTTGAGGATCGTGACGCCCTCGAAGAGCGCCGCCGGGCAGCCGTGGCTCACCGGCGCGACCTGCCCGGGCTGGGCCTTGCCGCAGTTGAACGCCCCGCCGAGGCGGTAGGTGTCGGGCCCGCCGACGGCGCGCATCGAGCCCCAGAAGTCCGTCGTGGTGGCCTGGTAGGCGACGTCGCGCAGCTGCCCGGCCAGCCGCCCGCCCTCGATGCGGTAGAAGCGCTGGCCGGTGAACTGGAAGTTGTAGCGCTGCATGTCGATCGACCAGCTCTTGTCGCCGACGACGTAGATGCCCCGCTCGACGCCGCCGACGAGCCCGTCGAGGTCGGGGCCGCCGGCCACCGGCTGCAGCGAGACGTTGGCCATCCGCTGCACCGGCACGTGGTGCGGCGAGTCGGCGAACGCGCAGCCGTTGGAGCGCGCCATGCCGCCCAGGCGCGCGGTGTTGCGGTCGACCTGGTAGCCGACCAGCACGCCGTCGCGGACGATGTCCCACCGCTGGGCCTCGACGCCCTCGTCGTCCCAGCCGACGGTCGACAGGCCGTGCTCGACGGTGCGGTCGCCGGTGACCTGCATGAGCTCCGAGCCGTAGCGCAGGCTGCCCAGCCCGTCGACGGTGGCGAACGACGTCCCGGCGTAGGCCGCCTCGTAGCCCAGCGCCCGGTCGAGCTCGGTGGCGTGCCCGACCGACTCGTGGATGGTCAGCCACAGGTTGGACGGGTCGACGACGAGGTCGTAGCGGCCCGGCTCGACCGACGGCGCCTTGGTCTTCTCGCGCAGCAGCTCGGGGAGCTGCGCGAGCTCGCCGTCCCAGTCCCAGTGCCCGCCGGTGAGGTACTCCCAGCCGCGGCCCACCGGCGGCGCGAGGGTGCGCATGCTCTCGAAGGCGCCCGTCGTCCGGTCGACGGTGAGCGCGGTGAACTCCGGGGAGATGCGCACCCGCTGCTGGCGGGTGCGGGTGCCGGAGGTGTCGGCGTAGTACTTCTGCTCCTTGACGTGCATGCACCCCGACTGCACGTGCTCGACGCCGTCGGCGGCCAGCAACCGCTCCGACCACTCGGTGAGCAGCGCCGTCTTCTCCGCGTCGGGGACGTCGAAGGGGTCGACGTCGTAGGCCGACACCCACGCGCCCTGGTGCACCGGCTCGGGGGCGAGCTCCACCCGGTCGGTGGCCAGCGCCGCGGACACCCTCGCGACGGCGACCGCCTGCTCGGCCAGCCGCACCGCCTCGGCCGCGGTGAGCACCACGCCGGCGGCGAAGCCCCAGGTGCCCTCGTGGACCACGCGGACGGCCAGGCCGAGGTCCTCACCGGTGGCCAGCGCCTCGAGGCGGGCGTCGCGCAGGGTGATCGCCTGCGTGCGGATCCGCTCGACCCGCAGGTCGGCGTGCTCGCAGCCGAGGTCGACCGCGCGGGTCAGCGCGGCCTCCGTCAGTGCGGACAGGGGCAGGGCGAGGAACGACTCGTCGACGTCGCGGGGCTGCACCACCGCCCCTGTCTACCAGCCGCCCCCGCTCCCCCTCCGTGTACTTCCGCGGACGTGCACGCACCCGTGCCCGGGGGTAGCACCGCCGCATGACGGCCGACCCGGGCAGCGCCGACCGCAGCGCCGACCTCACCGACGAGCGCACCTCCGACGTCACGCTGACCTTCGGCGGCAACGCGACGACGCTGCTGCGGCTGGGCGGGTTCACCCTGCTCACCGACCCGAACTTCATCCGGCGGGGGCAGCGGGTCTACCTGGGCAAGGGCCTGTTCGCCAAGCGGCTGACCGACCCCGCGATCCTGCCCGAGGACCTGCCCGACCTCGACGCCGTCCTGCTCTCCCACCTGCACGGCGACCACTGGGACCGGATCGCCTACGCCACCGTCGACCGGGCCACGCCGATCGTCACCACGCCGGCCGCGGCCCGCACGCTGTCCTCCCGCGGCTTCTCGGCGACCGCGGACCTGCGGCCCTGGCAGGTGCACGAGGTCGGCCGCGGCGAGGAGACGCTGCGGATCACCTCGGTGCCGGGCGTGCACGGCCCGGGCCCGCTGGCGCGGGTGCTCCCGCCGGTCATGGGCAGCGTGCTGGAGCTGCTGCGCGACGGCGAGGTGACCTGGCGCGGCTACATCACCGGGGACACGCTGTTCCGGCCCTGGCTGGGCGAGGTGCTGCAGCGCTGCGGCCCGCTCGACGTCGTCATCCCGCACCTGGGTGGCACGAAGGCGCTCGGCGTCACGGTGACCATGGACGGCCGGCAGGGCGCCGACCTGGTGGAGCTGCTGCGGCCGCCGGTGACCGTGCCGGTGCACTACGACGACTACGACCGGTTCGCCTCGCCGCTGGGCGACTTCGTGCGGGAGGTCGCCCAGCGGCGGGCGCCGGGGGAGCTGCGGACCGCCCTGCGCGGGGAGACGATCTCGCTGCGCGCCTGATCAGCGACCCAGCACCTCGTCGAGTCGCTCGTAGCCCTGCACGACGCCGACCTCCATGCCGCTGGCGAGCATCGCGTCGCGGTCGGCGAAGGAGTCGCACAGCGAGGTGGACGTGAGGCGGGTGCGGCCGTCGCCGAGGTCGGTGAGCACGAGCTTCTCCAGCGCGACACCGTCGGGCGCGCCCTCGAAGGTGAACGTCTGCACGATGAGCTCGTCGGGGCGCACCTCGTGGAAGCAGCCGCGGAAGGCGTACTCGCCGTTCCCGTCGCTGTGCACGTAGCGGTAGGAGCCGCCGGTGCGGCAGTCGTAGTGGTCGATCCGCATCTCCAGCCCGCGCGGCCCCAGCCACTGCACGACCAGGTCCGGGTCGGTGTGCGCCCGGAACACCCGGTCCGGCGGGGCGTCGAACTCGCGGGTGATGCGGATGAGCGGGACGTCGGGGTCGGCGGCGATCTGCGTCTCGCGGGTGCTGGTGGTCACGACGGGTTCCTCTCCTGGGGTGGGTCGCCCTCCGGCATGGACCGCAGGACGTCGTCGAGGCGGCGGTAGCGCTCCTCGGCCTGCCGGCGGTAGCGCTCGATCCACTTCGTCATCAGGTCGAACACCTCCGCCTCGAGGTGCACCGGGCGGCGCTGGGCCTCCCGGGTCCGGCTGACCAGGCCGGCGTCCTCCAGCACCCGCAGGTGCTTGGAGACCGCTTGCACGGTCACGTCGTAGGGGGCCGCCAGCTCGCCGACCGTCGCGTCACCGACCGCGAGCCGGGCGACGATGTCGCGCCGGGTCGGGTCGGCCAGCGCCGCGAACACCCGGGACAGCGCGTCTGCCGCCACCGCCGACCTCCTCGTTCAACCTCTCGGTTGACGACGACGCTAGCGCCGTCGCGCCCCCTTTGTCAACCGATCGGTTGAGGAGCCCACGAGCCGGGCGGGTGGCCGGGGAGCGCGAGGTCGGCGACGACGCCGAAGTGGTCGCTGGCCCACACCCCGCCGACCGGCTCGTCGAGCACCCGGGCGCAGGACACCACCTGCAGCGTCGGGCCGTGCACGCCGGCGCGGACGAGGACGTGGTCGATGCGGCGGCTGACGGCGGTGGCCACCTCGCCGGCCCGCACCAGCGGGTTGCGCGCGTCGAAGGTCCAGCCGGGATCGGTCGGGTGCAGGGTCTCCCAGGCGTCCTGGTAGCAGACGCTGGTGCCGTCGAGCGACCGCCGTCCGCGCCAGAACTGCAGGCTCGCGGCGTCGGGGGTCGCGTCGAGGTCGCCCAGGACGACGGCGTGGTCGGCGCCGTCCGCCAGGAGCTCGAGCACCCGGGCGGCGGCGAGCGCCTGCTGCTCGCGCTCGTGCTCGTAGCCGAACTGCCAGCTCGGCTTGTGGTGGGCGACGAGCGTGCGCCCGACCGGGGTGTCGGCCTCGACGACGAGCGTGGCGCACCACGGGAAGTCGGCCGTGCGGGGCGTGCAGTGCCCGTCGACCTCCTCGACCACGCGGTGCGGCGCCCGGGTGGCCAGCGCGCCGCCCACGCCGTCGTCGGCGGTGCGGGAGAACGGGGTCACGCAGTACCCGGGACCGAGCAGCTCCTCGACGGTGCCGTCGGCGACGGGCACCTCCTGCAGCGCGACGACGTCGGCGTCGGTGCGGCGCAGCGTCGCGGCGATCAACTCCCGCCGGCGGGCCCAGTCCGGGTTGGCCGGGCCGAGCACGTTGAGGGTCAGGACCCGCAGGGACGCCGTCATGCGTCGCAGTCAACCGCGGTCGCGGCGGGGCGTCCTGGCGTGCGGCGGGGCGTCCTGGCGTGCGGCCGGCGCATCCCTCCCCGTACGGCCGGCGCGTCCTCCCCCACCGCAGCGCGTCCTCCCTCACGTCCCACCGTGCGGGAGGACGCCCCACGATCAGGTCACCTGATCCCGGCGTGCCCCTCGCGCTCAGCCGGCCAGTCGGGCGGCGCGCTCCGCCACCTCGGCCCGCAGCGCACCGGCGTCGACGGTGGTGACCTCACCGCCCGCGACCACCTGCCGGCCGCCGACCCACACGTCGTGCACCAGCCGGGAGACGCCGGACCAGACCAGGTGGGTGAGCAGGTCGGCGGCGTCGCCCACCGGCTCGAAGCCGAGGTCGCGGGTGTCGAGGTGCACCAGGTCGGCCCGCCGCCCGGCCTCCAGCTGGCCGAGGTCGGGCCGGTCGATCGCGTCGGCGGCGCCGCCGGTGGCCAGCCAGAACGCCTCCGCGGCGGTCAGCGCGGTCGCCGACGTCTCGCGCAGCCGCGCGAGCCCGGCGGCCAGCCGGACGTCGGCCAGCAGGTCCAGCCCGTCGTTGGACGCCGGCCCGTCGGTGCCCAGCCCCACCCGGATGCCGCGGTCGAGCATCGCCCGCACCGGCGCGATGCCGCTGGCGAGCTTGGCGTTGCTGGCCGGGCAGTGCGCGACGGCGACGTCGTACTCCCGCCACAGCTCGAGGTCGCCGTCGTCGACGTGCACGCTGTGCGCGGCGAGCACCCGCCCGCCGAGGACGTCGTGCGCGGCCAGCAGCGCCGGCACCGACAGCCCGTGCCGGGCCAGCAGGTCGGCACCCTCGCCGGCGGTCTCGGCCACGTGCAGGTGCAGCAGCATCCCGTGCTCCCGGCACAGCGCCGCGGCCCGCCGCAGCAGCGGCAGCGGCACCGTGTAGGCGGCGTGCGGGCCCAGGCCGTACTCGACGGTGCCGTCGCCGGGTGCCCCGCGCGCGAGGTCGACGGCAGCGGCCATCTGCTCCTCCAGCGGCGGCATCCCCGGCAGCGGCACCATCGGCGCCGGGATGACCGCCCGCGCGCCGGTGGCGCCGACCGCGGCGGCGATCCGCTCGGGTGAGAAGTACATCTCCACGCTGGTGGTCACCCCGCCGCGCAGCATCTCCGCCGACGCGGCGGTCATCGCGACCTCGACGTCGTCGGGCGTGAGCCGCGCCTCCCGGGGCCACATCACCTCGCGCAGCCAGCGGTCCAGCGGCAGGCCCTCACCCTGCCCGCGGAACAGCACCATCGGCGCGTGCGAGTGGGTGTTGACCAGCCCCGGCAGCAGCAGGCCGGGCAGGGTCACCACCTCGGCGTCCCCGGCCGGCGGGGCGTCGGCGGCCGGGCCGGTCCACGCGATCCGCCCGTCCTCGACGTCGACGACGGCGTCCGGGACGACGGTGCCGGGCCGGTCCCCCACGACGACGGCCCGGGCGGCGAGTCGCTGGCGCATGGTCGGCACGCTAGCCCCACCGGCCCCGTCCGCCCGGCCGACGTGCAGGCAGCGCCCCGGAGCCGCCCGTACCGTGGGAGCCATGTCCTTCCTGGCCGCCGCGGCCTCCTCCGACCAGGGCGGGCTCACCGCGTGGCTGCTCTCCCTCGTGGACTCCCTCGGCCCGATCGGCGTGGGCTTCAGCATCCTGCTGGAGACGGTGATCCCCCCGATCCCCAGCGAGGCGGTCCTCGGCGCGGCCGGCGTGCTCATCGACAGCCCGTGGGCGTTCGTGGCCGTCGTCGGCTGCGCGACCATCGGCTCGATCCTCGGGGCGATCTTCTTCTACTACGTGGGCCGCGCGCTGGGCCCGCGCCGCTCGCACGCCTTCCTCGACCGGCTGCCGCTGGTGGAGACCGCCGACGTCGACAAGACCTTCGCCTGGTTCGAGCGGCACGGGCGCTCGGCGGTCTTCTTCGGCCGCATGGTGCCGATCGTGCGCAGCTTCATCTCGGTGCCCGCCGGCGTCGTGCGGATGCCCTTCGCGCAGTTCCTCCTCTACTCCGCGGCCGGCAGCCTCATCTGGAACGCCGTGCTGGTCACCCTCGGCTGGCTGGCCCGCGACTTCATCGAGGCGAACCTGCACTACCTCGACTACGCCGTCGTCGCGGTCTTCGTCCTCGCGGTGGGCTACCTGGTCTACAAGCGGGTCCGAGACATCCGTCACCACCGCCGCCGGCAGACCGCCGCGGACCGCTCCGGGGAGGTCCGCGGGACCGGCGACCGCCCCGCCGCGTGAGCCGCCCCGAGGTCGTCGCGTTCGACGTCAACGAGACGCTGCTCGACCTCTCCCCCGTCGCCGCGGCACTGGTCGAGCTCGGCCGCCCGGCGCACCTGCTGCCCACCGTCTTCGGCCGCACCCTGCACACCGGCGCGGCGGCGACCGTGGCCGGCGTCCGGCTGACCTTCCGCGCCGCCTTCGAGTCGGCGCTGGCGCAGCTCACCGACCTCTCCGCCGGCGAGCGCGCCCGGGTGGCCGACACCTTCCTCGAGCTCGTCCCGCACCCCGACGTCGAGCCCGCACTGCGCCGGCTGGCCGCCGCCGGGGTGCGGGTGGTGACGCTGTCGCACGGCTCGCCCGGCGTCGCCGAGGCCGGCCTCGAGCGGGGCGGCATCGCGCCGCTGGTCGAGCGGACCCTCTCCAGCGAGACGGTGCACGCGTGGAAGCCCTCGCGGGAGGCCTACCTGTGGGCGGCCGGCGTGTGCGACGTGCCGCCCGGGCGGATGGCGCTGGTGGCCGCGCACGGCTGGGACGTCCTCGGTGCCGAGCGCGCGGGCCTCACCGGCGCCTGGTTCCCGCGCGGAGAGCGCGTGTACCCGCCGGCGTTCCCCGTCCCGACCGTCGTCGCGGGGGACCTGGCCGGGGTGGTCGACGCGCTGCTGGCGCTGTGAGCTCCCCCGCGCTGGTCGACACCCCGCTCGGACCGGCCGCGGTGCACGCCGACGGCCCGGTCGCGGGCGCCCGCGGGACGCTGGTGCTCGGCCACGGCGCCGGCGGCGGGGTGGGGTCGCCCGACCTGGTCGCCGTCGGCGGCTCCGCCGTCGCGGCCGGGTGGCGGGTGCTGCTGGTGGAGCAGCCGTGGCGGGTGGCCGGCGGGCGGATCGCCCCCGCGCCGCCGCGCCTGGACCTCGCCTGGACCGCCGTCCTGGACGCACTGCGCGCCGGCGGCGCGCTGGCCGGGCCGCTGGTGCTCGGCGGCCGCAGCGCCGGCGCGCGGGTGGCCTGCCGCACCGCCGTCGGCGCCGGTGCCGACGGCGTGCTGTGCCTGGCGTTCCCGCTGCACCCGCCCCGTCGGCCCGAGCGCAGCCGCGCCGGCGAGCTGACCGGCGCCGGCGTGCCGGTGGGCGTGGTGCAGGGCGGGACCGACGCCTTCGGCCGCCCGGAGGAGGTCGCCGCGGTGCTCACCGGCGTTCCGACGGCGTCGGTCTACGCGGTGCCGGGCGACCACTCGCTGCGTCGGGCCCCCGACGTGGTGGCCGCGGCGGCGACGTCCTGGCTGGAGGACCTGCTCAGCGGTTGATCATCGACTTGTTGCCGCGGACACGCGCGGACACGCCGACGGGAACGGCAACGACCCGATGATCGACTCCGTGGCGGCCGGCGATGACCTCCACGCCCTGGAACAGTCGAAACGCCTCCCTCAGCGGCGGCGGCGCCGGACGGCGAACAGCACGAGCAGCAGCACCGCCAGCACGCCCGCCGCGGGGCCGGCGTAGCGGGCCATCGCCGCACCGCCGGCGACCTCGAGCAGGTCGATCGGCTCGGGCTCGGCGACGGGCTGCGAGCGGACGGTGGCCGCCGCGGGGGTGCTGCGCGCCGGCGCGCCGGTGGCCGGGCGGCTCGGCGGGGCGGTGTTGCCCGACGGCGGCGTGCTGGGCACCCCACCGACGGCGGCCACGGGCGCGGTGTCGGAGGCCGACGGCGCGGTGTCCGCGGCGGCGGGAGCGGCGTCGCTGGCCGCCGGGGCGTCGGCGTCGACCGCCGCGATGGAGACCGTGTCCGTCGCCCCGACCGGCGTGATCGGCGCGGTGTCGGTGGGCGGCGGGGCGGCGTCGGTCGTCCCGCTGGACGTCACCTTGTCGGTGGCCGCGGCCGCCGCCGTGCGGGCCTTGGTGCCGGCCTTGCGGACCGTCTCGGCGGCGGCGTTGTCCCCCGGCACCTGCTCGACCGACTGCGCGACCTCCTCGGCCGCCCCGGTCGCGGTGGCGGCGACCGTCGTGGCCACGGTCGGCTCCTGCTGCTGCGCCGCCGCCTGGCGGTCGACGGTGACGTCGTCGCCGCTGGCGAGCTGGGCGGCGAGCTTGTCGGCGAACTGGCCGAGCAGCTTGTTGCCGACGTCGGTCATGACGCCGCGGCCGAACTGCGCCGGGCGACCGGTGATGTTGAGGTCGGTGAGGACGTCGACGCGGGTGGTGTTCCCCTCGCCCTTGAGCTGGGCGGTGATGAGGGCGGCCGCGGTGCCGTTGCCGCGCTGGTCCTTGCCGCGGCCGTCGATGACCGCCTTGTGCGCCGCCTCGTCCTTCTCCACGAAGGACGCCTTGCCCTGGTAGGTCAGGTTGATCGGGCCGAGCTTGACCTTGACCCGGCCGGTGAACGAGTCACCCTCGACCGAGTCCAGCGCGGCGCCGGGCATGCAGGGGGCGATGCGCTCGATGTCGAGCAGCACCCGCCAGGCCTCGTCGACGGGGACGGGGACGGTGAAGGAGTTCTCCAGCTGCACGGTGCGACCTCCGGGGTGGGAGAGGACCTCGGCCGGTCCGCCCGGGGAGGGCGGGCCGGCCGAGGGCAGGCGGGTGCCGGGGTTGTGTCGGAAACTACAGCCCGGCGGCGGTCGCGACCGCCCGGCGGGTCAGCACCTGGGCCAGGTGCTGGCGGTAGTCGGCCTGGGCGTTGAGGTCGCTGCTCGGGCTGGTGCCCTCGGCCGCCGAGCGGGCCGCCGAGGCGACCGCGTCCGGTGAGGCCGACGCGCCGGCCAGGGCCGCCTCGGTGGCCGACGCGCGCAGCGGGACCGGGCCCATGTTGGTCAGCCCGATGCGCGCCTCGGCGATGTGCCCGTTCTCCCGCCGCACCGCCGCGGCGACCGCGACGATCGACCAGGCCTGCGCCACGCGGTTGAACTTCTCGTAGCGCACCCCCCAGTCGCCGGCGAGCTTGGGCACCCGGATCTCCACGAGCACCTCACCCTCGTCGAGGGCGGTGGTGAGGTAGTCGACGAAGAACTCGCGGGCCGGCACGGTGCGTCGTCCCCCGGGCCCGGCGACCACCATCTCCGCGTCGAGCGCCAGCGCCACCGACGGCAGGTCCCCGGCCGGGTCGGCGTGGGCCAGCGCCCCACCGAAGGTGCCCCGCCGGCGGGTCTGCCGGTCGGCGACCGTCTCGGTCGCCTCGGCGATGAGCCGCGCGTGCTGGGCGATCAGCGGGTCGGCGATGACCTCCGCGTGGGTGGTCATCGCGCCGATCACCAGCGCGTCGCCGTCCTCGCGGACGCCGCGCATCTCGGCGACCCGGCCGAGGTCGACGATCGTCTCGGGTGCGGCCAGCCGCAGCCGCATGACCGGGATGAGCGACTGCCCACCGGCCATGATCTTGACGTCGTCACCGCCCTCGGCGACCGCCTGCACGGCCTCCTCGACGGTGGTCGGCCGGACGTACTCGAACGGGGCGGGGATCACAGGGCACCTCCGGTGGACGACGTGCCGGTGGACGGCGCCTCGGCCGACTCGGCACCCTGCGCGTTGGTCTTGGCGGTGGCCCGGTCGCCGCCGTCGCCGCCCTGGTGGACGGCCCGCCAGACGCGTTCCGGCGTCAGCGGCATGCGGATGTCCTGCACCCCCAGGTGACGGACGGCGTCCAGCGCGGCGTTGACCACCGCGGGCGTGCTCGCGATGGTGCCGGCCTCGCCGACCCCCTTCGCGCCGATCGGGTTGCCCGGCGCCACGTGCACGGTGTTGTCCGTGTCGAAGTGCGGCAGGTCGGCGGCCGAGGGGACCAGGTAGTCGACGAAGGTGCCGGTGGTGAGGTTGCCGTCGGCGTCGTACACGGCCTCCTCGTACAGCGCCTGCGCGATGCCCTGGGCGAGGCCGCCGTGGATCTGCCCCTCGACGATCAGCGGGTTGACGATCGTGCCGACGTCGTCGACGCAGGCGTACTTGCGGATCTTCACCATCCCGGTGTCGGTGTCGACCTCCAGGGCGCAGATGTGCGTGCCGTGGGGGAAGGAGAAGTTGACCGGGTCGAAGGTCGCGTCCGCGTCGATCGACGGCTCGATGTCCTCCGGGTAGTTGTGCGCCGCGAAGACGGCCAGCGCGATCTCCTGGATCGACAGGCCGGCGCCCGGGGTGCCGCGGACGGTGAACTTCCCGCCGGAGAAGTCCAGGTCGTCCTCGTTGGCCTCGAGCAGGTGGGCGGCGACCCGGCGGGCCTTGGCGATCACCTTGTCGGCGGCCTTGACGACGGCGGTGCCGCCGACGACCAGCGACCGCGAGCCGTAGGTGTCCATGCCCTTGTGCGCGACGGCGGTGTCGCCGTGCAGGACCTCGACGTCCTCGAACGGCACGCCGAGCTGGTCGGCGACCAGCTGGCTCCACGCCGTCTCGTGGCCCTGGCCGTGCGGGGTGGAGCCGGTGACCACCTCGACCTTGCCGGTGGGCAGCATCCGGATCGACGCCGACTCCCAGCCACCCGCGCCGTAGGACAGCGAGCCGAGCACCCGGGAGGGGGCCAGGCCGCACATCTCGGTGAAGGTGGAGAAGCCGATGCCCAGCTGCACCGGGTCACCGGACTCCCGGCGGCGGCGCTGCTCCTCGCGCAGCTCGTCGTAGCCGATGAGCTCCAGGGCCCGCTGGGTGGCGCCCTCGTAGTCGCCGCTGTCGTACTCCAGGCCCGCCACGGTGGTGAACGGGAACTCCTCGGCGCGGATCCAGTTCCGGCGGCGCAGCTCCAGCGGGTCCATGCCGAGCTCGGTGGCGAGCTCGTCCATGATCCGCTCGACGGCGAAGGTGGCCTCGGGGCGGCCGGCGCCGCGGTAGGCGTCGGTGGGCACCTTGTTGGTGAAGATGCCGTCGCACTCGAAGCGGTAGGCCGGGAACTTGTAGATGCCGGGGAACATGAACGCGCCCAGGGCCGGGACGCCGGGGGTGATCAGCCGCAGGTAGGAGCCCATGTCGGCGAGGATCCGCACCTTCAGGCCCTTGACGTGGCCCTCCCGGTCGGCGGCGATGTCGACGTACTGGATCTGGTCACGCCCGTGGTGGGCGGTCATCAGCGACTCGCTGCGGGTCTCGGTCCACTTGACCGGCTTGCCGAGCCGCCGCGCGATGAGCAGCGCGAGGATCTCCTCGGGGTTGACCTGCAGCTTGCCGCCGAAGCCGCCGCCGACGTCGGGGGCGACCACGCGCAGCTTGTGCTCCGGGATGCCGGTGACCATCGCCAGCATCACCCGCAGCACGTGCGGGATCTGGGTCGCCGACCACATCGTGAAGTTGTCGCCCTGCGGCTGGACGACGACCGACCGCGGCTCCATGAACGCCGGGATCAGCCGCTGGTTGACGAACCGCCGGCTGACGACGACGTCGGCGTCGGCGAACGCCTGCTCGGTGTCGGCGCCCGTGCCGATCTCGCCGGCGTCGAAGACGAAGTGGTAGCTGGTGTTGGTGTCGAGGTGGTCGTGGCAGAGCTCGGCCTCCTGCGCGACGGCCTGCTCCATGTCGAGCACCGGCGGCAGCAGGTCGTAGTCGACGTCGACCAGCTCGATGGCGTCGGTGGCCGCGGCCCGCGAGCGCGCGACGATCACCGCGACGGCCTCGCCGACGTGGTTGACCTCCTCGACGGCGATCGAGGGGTGCCCGGGGTTGAGCATCTCCGGGGTGACCGGCCAGGCGCACGGGATGGAGCCCTGCTCCTCGGCGAGGTCGCGGCCGGTGTAGACGGCGACGACGCCCGGCGCCTCGAGCGCGGCGCTGACGTCGACGTTGGTGATCTTCCCGTGGGCCACGGGGCTGCGGACCACGGCCATGTGCAGCATCCCGGGCAGGACCATGTTGTCGGTCCAGGTGGTCCGCCCGGTGATCAGGCGGGCGTCCTCCTTGCGGCGGCGGGCCTTCCCGACCTCCTTCTCCGGTCCGGGGGTCTGGGTGGTGGCCGCGTCCTCGGTGACCGTCACGACTGCGCTCCCAGGGTCTCGGAGGTGCCCGACATCTCGCCGGCGGCCTGCTGCACGGCGCGGACGATGTTCTGGTAGCCGGTACAGCGACAGAGGTTGCCCTCGATGCCCTCGCGGACCTCGTCCTCGCTGGGGGCCGGGTTCTCCTTGAGCAGGTCGATCGAGGCCATGATCATGCCGGGCGTGCAGAATCCGCACTGCAGGCCGTGCATCTCGTGGAAGGCCTTCTGCACCGGGTGCAGCGTGCCGTTGCTGCCGATGCCCTCGATGGTGGTGACCTCGGCGCCGTCGGCCTGCACGGCCAGGACGGTGCAGGACTTCACGGCCTGTCCGTCGAGGTGGACGGTGCACGCGCCGCAGTTGCTGGTGTCGCAGCCCACGACGGTGCCCACCTTGCCGAGCGCCTCGCGCAGGTGGTGCACCAGCAGGGTCCGGGGTTCGACCTCGTCGGTGTAGGTCACTCCGTCGACCCGCATGCTCACCCGTGTCATGGATCCTCCGCTTGGTTGCAGGGGGCGAGTGCGCCCGGTGGCCGGGCGCTCCACGGCGGAGTCAACCAACGGGAGCGTGACTTAGGCCACGCTTACCTGCCATGCGGGGACCACCGGTTCCGCGGATGCGGAGCCGTCACGCTGCAGGGTCCGCGGTCGCGGCCGACCGGGCCCGGGGCGGCGCCGCAGCGGAGAGGTTGCAATCCCGTTGCAGCGGGCGCTCAGCCCGCCGGGACGGCGCGCAGCTCCCGGCGGCGCAGCAGCGCGCTGGCGCCCAGCGCGACGAGGCCGAGCCCGGCCAGCCCGGCTCCGACCAGGCTCGGGGCGGTGTAGCCGTACCCGGCGGCGATGACCACGCCGCCGAGCCAGGCGCCGAGGGCGTTGGCGGCGTTGAGCGCGGAGTGGTTGAGGGCGGCGCCGAGCATCTGCGCCTCCCCGGCGACCTCCATGAGCCGCAGCTGCAGGCAGACGACGAGCGTCGAGGCGCTCACCGCCACGAGGAAGATCCCGGTCAGCAGGGTCGGCGCGCTCCCCGCGGCAGGGGCCAGGAGGGTCAGCAGCACGGCGAGGGCGACCAGGGTGCCGACCAGCGAGCGGAACAGCGCCACGTCGGCCAGCCGCCCGCCGAGCGCGGTGCCGAGCACCCCGCCGACGCCGAAGGCGAACAGCACCCACGGGACGGTGCCCCGGGACAGGCCGGTGACCTCGGTGGCCAGCGGCGCGACGTAGCTGTAGACGGCGAACATGCCGCCGAACCCGACGGTGCCGACCGCGAGGGTGAGCAGCACCTGCGGCCGGCGCAGCGCGCCGAGCTCGGTGCGGACGGTGGCGTCCCGGTCGCCGGGCGTGGAGGGGACGACGGCGAGCACGGCCGCCACGGTGAGCGCGGCGAGGACGACGACGGCCCAGTACGCCGCGCGCCAGCCCAGCGTCTGTCCCAGCCAGGTGGCGGCCGGGACGCCGGCGACGGTGGCCACCGCGAGGCCGAGCATCACCGTGCTCACCGCCCGGCCGCGCAGCGTCGGCGGCACGAGGGAGGCGGCGACCAGCGAGGCCACGCCGAGGTAGGCGCCGTGCGGCAGCCCGCTGACGAAGCGCGCGAGCAGCAGCGCCGTCGGGCCCGACGCCACCGCGCTGAGCGCGCTGCCGCCGAGGAGGACGGCCGCCAGCCCGACCAGCACGCCGCGCCGCGGCAGCCGTGCCCCCAGCGCGGCGAGGACGGGGGCGCCGACGACGACGCCCAGCGCGTAGGAGGAGATCACGTGTCCCGCGGTCGGGATGTCCACGCCGATGCCGGTGGCGATGTCGGGGAGCAGGCCCATCGTGACGAACTCGGTGGTCCCGATCGCGAACCCGCCCAGTGCGAGGGCCAGCAGCGCGGCGGCGACCCGCGGGGTGGTGAGGGACACGGCGGGAGGCGCAGCGGAGGGCACGGCGTCGGGCGGGGCGGCGGCGCGGGCGGTCACGTGACCGTGCCAAGGGGACGGAGCCGGACCGTATTCCCGCGCCGGGCGGGTCGGCTCAGCCGCGGGAGGACCGCCGCAGCGCCAGCAGGTGCGCCGCGACCGGGCCGCGGCGGGGTGAGCCGGCCGGCAGCGCCTCGAGACAGGCCTGCCACGCGACGGCGTCCTCGCGCGCCTCGGGCAGCGCCGTCCAGCGCAGCAGCAGCTCCGGCCGGCGGCTGCGCAGCACGGCCGCGCGCAGCGCCGCGGCGGTGCGGCGGCGGGCGGCGACGACGCCCGGCGCGGCCGAGCGCGGCAGCACCGGGCCGGGGTAGCGGTCCAGCGCCGCGCCGACGGTGCCGCGGTCGAGCAGCACCCGGACCCGGTCGAGGTCGGTCTCCAGCGGGGCGAGCAGCCGGTAGGGCCGCGAGCCGACGAGGTCGGCGCCCACCAGCCGGCGCAGCCGCGACAGCTCCGCGCGGACGGTGACCGCGGCGCTGCCGGCCGGGTGGCACTCGGCGGCCAGCCGCTCGGCGCTGCGGCCCTCCTCCCCCGCCGCGGCGGCCTCGGCGAGCAGCAGGAGCAGCTCGGAGTGCCGCAGGGACAGCTCCTGGCGTCCCGACGGCAGGGTCAGGCGGGCGCGGTCGCGGCCGAGCACCTCCAGCAGCGGCGCGGGCGGCCGGGCCGGCGCGGGGCGCACCGGCCCGCGGGACTGCTCCTCGCGGTGCAGCCAGCGCAGCTCGGACTCGACGGCGGCCACGGTGGCGCGCACCAGGGTGAGCACGTGCGGGGTGGCCACGTGGTCGCCGCCGGTGACGTCGATGGCGCCGAGCAGCACGCCGGTGACCGGGTGGTGCACCGGCGCGGCCGAGCAGCTCCACGGCTGCACCGGCCGGCGGTAGTGCTCGCTGCCGTAGATCTGCACCGGGTGGTCGAGGGCCAGCGCGGTTCCGGGGGCGTTGGTGCCGGCGACCTCCTCCGACCACCGTGCGCCGGCGACGAAGTTCATCGTCTCGGCCAGGGAGCGCAGCCGGCGGTCGCCCTCCACCCACAGCATCCGGCCGTCGGCGTCGGTGACGCCCACGATCATCCGGTCGGCCTCGGCGTCCTCGACCAGCAGCCGCCGGATGACCGGCAGCACCGGGGCGAGCGGGTGGGCGGCGCGGTAGGCGGCCAGGTCGTCGTCGAGCAGGTCGACCGGCGGCCCCTGGCCGTCGGGGTCGACGCCGCTGCCGAGGCTGCGCCGCCAGGAGTCCCAGACGACCGACCGCACGCCGGGGCGGGGCGGCGGCGCGCCGTGGGTCACCAGCGTCTCGTGCGCGGCGCGCAGCTGCCGGGTCAGCCCGGGGGGCGGCCGGCCGGCGGGCAGTGCGAGCCACGGGCTGACGCCGGTCACGGCGCGCTCCCCGACGTGTGGCTCATGGTCCGCCCATGGTGACCCCTGTCACCGGTCCGCGCCAGGTCCCCCCGCCGCAGGTCAGCCGCCGGGTGGACGCGCCGGCAGCAGCGCCCGGGCGCTCCGGGCCCGCAGCGCGCCGGCCCACAGCCCGGCGCCGTAGGCGAGGTCCTCCAGCCGGCGGGCGGCGGCGAAGCGCGGCAGGCCGACCTCGGCCCGGTGCGGCCACCACGCCAGGACGGCGTCGGCGGCGGCGACGGCGGCCGCGGCGCGCCGGGCCCGCGGGGAGACGGCGGCGGCCGCGACGGTCAGCGGCCAGTGGTGGCGGGTGGCGGCGCGGGCGAGCGTGCGCCCGCCCGCGGCGGTGCCGCGCAGCACCAGGGCGGCGGCCAGCCGGTACGGCGGTGCCCCGCCGGGAGGCGCGAGCCGCCGGGCCAGGCCGGCCGTGGCGACGGCGAGGACCCCGCCCGCGGCGACCCGGCCCGCCCGCCCGCCGGCGAGGGCGAGCGCCACGGGCACCGCCGACCAGGGGCTGACGACGACCGGGGCGACCAGGCCGCCGTGCCGGGCGGCCAGCGGTGCGGCCCCGGTGCCGTAGACGGCGCGGCGTCGCAGCCACGCCGCGGTCGTGGCCGGGTGCTCGTGCGCCACCCGCGCGGCCGGGTCGTAGCGCACCCGCCAGCCGGCCGCGGTGAGCCGCCAGACCAGGTCGACGTCCTCGGCCACCGGCATCGCGGCGTCGAAGCCCTCCCCGAGCGCCGTCCGGCGGGCCAGCAGGGCGGCGCTGGGCAGGTAGGACAGCGCGCTCAGCGGGGCCACCCGCGCGGGCACGGGCCCCATGTCCAGCGCGCTGACCGCCGTCTCGTAGGGCGTGGTCCAGCCCGGCCGCGCGGGCGGCAGCGCGACGACCCGCGGCGCGACGAGCGCCAGCCGCGGGTCGGCCAGGTGCGGCAGCAGCACGTCGAGCCAGCCGGGCAGCGGCACGCAGTCGGAGTCGAGGAAGGCCACCGCCCGGGTGGTGGCGGCGCGCAGGCCGGTGTTGCGGGCCGCGGCCGGGCCGAGCGGGCGCTGGTGCCGCAGCACCTCCGCCGTCCCCGCCGCGGCGGCCAGGGCGCCCGGGTCGACCGAGCCGTCGTCGACGACCAGCACCCGCGCGGCCGCGGTGGCGGGGTCGGCCCGCAGCGCGGCCAGCAGCCGGGCGATCCCCTCGGGGCGGTCGCGCACGGGGACGACGACGGTGACGTCGTGGGGGCCGGGTGCGGGACCGGCGGGCTCGGGGACGGCGGCGCCGGCGTCGAGCAGCCGGGCGGCCAGGGCCGCCGTCGCCGTGGACGAGACCACCAGCCGGTCGCCGTCGAGCAGGTCCCGGGCGGCCGCAGACAGCCGCAGCAGCCGCAGCGGCGAGCCGCCCAGCAGCGCCGCGCCGCCCTCCACCCGGCGGGTGCCCCCGGCGAGCCGGACCGCGTAGCCGTCGGGCAGGCGGGCGTGCGGTGGCGGCGGGACGCTCACCCGCCCAGGACGTCGTCGGTGGTGGTGACCTCGACCAGCGGGGCGTAGAGGCCCATGAGGCCCAGCGCCTTGCGGTGGTCGTCGTCGCTGCTGCCGGCGCAGGCGTCGCCGACCACGCGCACCGGCACGCCGGCGTCGGCGGCGGGCAGCACGGTGGAGACGACGCAGCAGTCGGTGGCCACGCCGGCCACCGTCATCGGGCCGTCACCGACCAGCGCGGCGAGCTCGGGGCCCCACTTGCCGAAGGTGGTCGCGGTGACCACGGCGGCCGCCCCGGGGTCCTCGACGAGGTCGTAGAGCGGGGCGTCGGGCGGCTGCAGGGCGAAGGGGAACACCTCGTAGTAGCCGACCCAGGCACCGGCCGGCTGGGCCGGGGCGACGAAGCGGGTGTACACGACCCGGTCGCCGAAGGCCTCCACCAGCCGCTGGATGCGCGGGTGGGCCTCGGCGAACCGGGGCGCCGCCCACGGGGAGTCCGGATCGGCGAACACCCGCTGCGCGTCGACGACGACCAGCCGGCCGGAGGGCTCTGCCACGCCCGGACCCTAGCCGGGCGGCCGGGGCCCCACGCGACTTTGGTTAGGCTGCCCTCAGTAGCCGCACCGGAGGAGTCCCGATGTCCCACCCCCTGCCCCGCCGCGCCGTCCTGCTGGCGGCCGCCCTGACCACCGCCGCGTCGCTGACCGCGTGCGGCTCCGCCGACGACGACGGCGAGGCGGGGTCGGCGTCCTCCTCCGGCGGGAGCGGGGAGTTCCCGGTCACCGTGAGCACCGCGTTCGGCGACACCGAGATCGAGGAGGAGCCGCAGCGCGTCGTCGCCCTGGGCTGGTCCGACGCGGAGACGGCGCTGGCGCTCGGCGTGCAGCCGGTCGGGGCCAGCGACTGGCTCGGCTTCGGCGGCGAGGGCGTCGGCCCGTGGGCCGAGGGTCGCTACGACGAGGCACCGGAGATCATCGAGACGCTCGAGCCCAGCCTCGAGGCGATAGCGGCGCTGGAACCCGACCTCATCCTGGACACCCGCTCCGACGGGACGCAGGAGCGCTACGACTCCCTCAGCGAGATCGCCCCGGTGGTCGGCGCGCCCGAGGGCGTGGGTGCCTACCAGACCACCTGGCAGCAGCAGCTGGACCTGGTCGGGCAGGCGCTGGGCCGCACGGAGGAGGCCGGGCAGCTGCGCGGCGACCTCGAGCAGGCCTTCGCCGACGCCGCCGCCGCGCACCCGGAGTTCGCCGGCACCGAGGTCGCCGTCGGCGCGTACACCTCCGAGGGCTTCGGCGCCTACGTCCGCGGCGACACCCGCGTCGACTTCATGGAGGCGCTCGGCTTCGTGAACGACCCGGGGATCCAGAACCTGGCGACCGAGAGCTTCTTCGTGCCGGTGTCGGAGGAGCAGGTCTCGCTGCTCGACGCGCCGCTGACCGTCGTCTTCCCGATCTTCGTCGACCCCGCGCAGATCACCTCGAACCCGCTGTGGCAGACGCTGGGCTCGGTGCAGCAGGGCAACGCCGTCGTCCTGGAGGACCAGACGCTGGTGAACGCCTTCTCCAGCGGCTCGGTGCTCGGGACGGGGTACGCGCTCGAGCAGGCCGTCCCGCTGTTCGCCGAGACGCTGCGCTGAGGTCCTGAGGGCCGGCCTGGGGACCACGGGAGCGGCGGCCCGCTGATCCTGGGGCGCACCAGCGGCCGGACACGGTGCGCTCAGGGCGGATCCGGGAGCCGTGACGTGCCCGTGTCTGCACCGCCGGCCGGCACCTCGTGGGGAACCGTGGCCGGCTGCCCCGACCGGCCCGCTCAGCGGCTCCTCGGTGTGCGGGGCGTTCCCGCGGGGACGTGGTGCGCGCTCACGTCCTCCCGGGACCTGTCAGCGGCCGGACAGTGTGCGCTGGGGGGGCAGCTGTAGGGCTGGATCTGCACGCATCTGCACGTCGTTCGTCGGCGGCAGTGCCCCCCTGAGGCCGGAGCAGATCCTCAGGACGGCGCCCCTGGCCGGACCCCGGCGGCCTCCTGCGCCCGGACCGCTCCGCGGCGCAGCGCCAGGGTGCCCAGCAGCCCGACGAGGAAGGCGGCCAGCACGCCGAGGTTGGCGAAGGCCCAGTCGCCCTCCCGGCCGCCCAGCCCCAGCGGCCCGAGCAGGTAGCCCTGCCAGTCCAACCAGCCGGCGTAGGTGTTGGTGACCAGCCCCCAGCCGAGCAGGGTGCCGATCGCCAGCAGCACCAGCGGCACCGCGGGGGCGGCGCCGTAGCGGCCGCGCGGGTCGTAGAGGTCGGCCTCGGCGTAGGGCCGGCGGCGCAGCGCGAGGTCGCCGAGGAAGACGCCGCACCAGGCGGCGATCGGGACGCCCAGGGTGATGAGGAACCCCTGGAACTGGAAGAAGAAGCCGCCGGTGGCGACGAAGACCACCCAGATCGCGCCCAGCACCATCAGCGCACCGTCGATCGACGCGGCCACCGGCCGGGGCACCCGCACCCCGGCGGCCAGCAGCGACAGCCCCGAGGAGTAGATGTCCAGCAGCGCGCCGCCGACCAGGCCGAGCACCGCCACGACGACGAACGGCACGAGGAACCAGGTCGGCAGGATCGACCCGAGCGCCCCGATCGGGTCCGCGCCGATCGCCGCCGACAGCTCCGGGTCCGAGGCCGCCAGCAGCAGCCCGGTGCCGAGCAGCACGACCGGGGCCAGCGCGCCGCCGAACGTCGTCCAGCCCACGACGCCACCGGTCGACGCCGTGCGCGGCAGGTAGCGGGAGTAGTCGGCGGCCGCGTTGACCCAGCCGAAGCCGTACCCGGTCATGGCCAGGACCAGCGCGCCGACGACGGCCGCCGTCGAGCCGCCCGGGATGCCGGTGACCGCCGACCAGTCGACGGAGTCGGCCACCAGGACCAGGTAGACGACGGTCAGCACGCCGCTGACCACGGTGATGACCGTCTGCATCCGGATGATCGCGTCGAAGCCGAGGACGCCGCCGGCCACGACCAGCGCGGCGACGACGAGCAGCGCGACGACCTGCGTCGCCGTCCCGCCGCTCCAGCCGAGCTGGTCGAAGACGGTGGCGGTGGCCAGCGTCGCCAGGCTGACCAGCACCGTCTCCCAGCCGACGGTGAGGACCCACGACAGCGCCGCGGGGACCCGGTTGCCGTGCACCCCGAACGCGGCCCGGCTGAGCACCAGCGTGGGAGCCGAGCCGCGCTTGCCGGCGATCGCGACCAGCCCGCACAGCAGGAAGGACACGACGATGCCGACGACGCCGGCCACCAGCGCCTGCGTCGCGGAGATGCCGAAGCCGAGCAGGAACGAGCCGTAGGCCAGGCCCAGCACGCTGACGTTGGCGCCGAACCACGGCCAGAACAGCTGCCGCGGGCGGCCGCGGCGCTCCTCCTCGGCGATGACGTTGATGCCGTTGGTCTCGACGGCGACGCGCGTCCCGGGCGCGCCGGTCCCGTCGTCCAGGGCCTGCCGCTGCGCCATCCCGACCTCCTCGCTCGGCGGGCCCGCCGTCCCCGGCCCCGTCCCGCCATGATCGTGCCGTGGGCGCCCGGCGCCCGCGACGGGTTCCCGGACGGCGCTGCCCGCACCGGTCGGGTCAGCCGCGCAGCCGCCCGTCGTCGCCGACGTCCCAGCCGGCCACCGCCGCCGTCAGCCGGGCGGCGAGGTCGCCGAGCAGCCGCGCGCCCTCCGCCGCCGTGGCGCCGGCCGGGTCGCCCAGCACGCCGGTGGGGCTGACGCCGCGCACGCCCTCGGCCCGCAGCCGGGGCAGCAGCGCGCCGACCGGCGTCGTCACGCCCGCGACGGCGCGGTCGGTGCGGACCGCGTCCGGTTCCACGTGCAACAGCAGCGCGGTCTCGGTGCGGCCGGCGTGCGCGTCCCCGCCCGGCACGGCGCAGGGGAACCAGGCGGCGTCGCGGCCCTCGGCGCGCAGCAGCGGCACCGCCCGGCGGAGGGCGTCGAGGTTGCCGCCGTGGCCGTTGACGACCAGCAGCCGCCCGGCCCAGCGGCACGCCGAGCGGCCGTACTCGACCAGCAGCGCGCTCAGCGCCTCGGTGCCGATCGACACGGTGCCGGGGAAGCCCTCGTGCTCGCCGCTGGCGCCGTACGGGAGGGCCGGTGCCACCAGCGCCGCGCCGAGGTCGGCGGCGGCGACCACCGCGGTGGCGACGGCGGTGTCGGTGGCCAGCGGCAGGTGGGAGCCGTGCTGCTCGACCGAGCCCAGCGCCACCACCAGCAGCGGCCGCTCGGGGAGCTCCGGCCAGACGGCGCCGGCCAGGTCGGGCACCACCCGAGCCTACGGAGCGCCCGGCCCACCGGCGGTGTCAGGCGGCCGATCCGGGGAACGGCAGGGACATGAGCGAGAACACGACGGACCCCACCCGCAAGGTCGCCGAGCTGCTGAGGGGGCAGAAGTTCGGCTTCCTCACCACCACGACGCCGGAGGGCAAGCTCACCAGCCGCCCGATGTCGCTGCAGGAGGTCGAGTTCGACGGCGACCTGTGGTTCTTCGCCGAGGCGCACGCGCCCTGGCTCGGCCACGTCGCGGTCTCCCCGCAGGTCAACGTCGGGGTCGGCTCGGGCGGCAGCTGGGTGTCGCTGACCGGGCACGCGCTCGTCGTCGACGACGTCGCGAAGAAGCGGGAGCTGTGGAACAGCGGCGTCGAGGCGTGGCTGCCGCAGGGACCCGACGACCCCACGGTGGTGCTGGTGAAGGTCGACGCCGACTCCGCCGAGTACTGGGACAGCCCGGGCAACCGGCTGGCCACCGCGTTCAGCTTCGTCAAGGCCAAGGCCACCGGGTCGCAGCCCGACACCGGCGAGCACGAGAAGGTCGACCTCTAGGACGCACGGGGTGCGGCGGCCGGGCGGCCGCCGCACCCCGCCCTCACGCCGCCGGGACCGGCTCGGGCACCGGCACGGCCGCCGGGCGCCGGGCCGGCAGCCACACCGCCGCCACCAGCGCCCCGGCCGCGCAGGCCGCGGCGCACACCCAGGACCCGGCCGACAGCCCGTCGACGAAGGACCGGCGGACGACGTCGGCGGCGGTGAGCCCGTCGGGCAGCCGTGAGGCGGCGGCGAGGCCGGCCACCACCGAGTCGGTGGCCGCGTCGCGCACCGCGGCCGGCAGCCCCGCCAGCCCGTCGCGCACCGCCGGTGCGTAGACGGTGCTCATCACCGACCCCACGACGGCGACGCCGAGGGTGCCGCCCACCTCGCGGACGGTGTCGTTGACCGCCGAGCCGGCGCCGGCCTGGCCGGTCCGCAGGGCGCCCATGACCGTCTCGGTGGCCGGGCTGGTGACCAGGCCGAGCCCGGCGGCCATGAGCACCATGGAGACGACGATCCGGCCCCAGTACTGCGAGTCCACCGCGGCGCCCGCGGCGACGGCGAAGCCCGCCGCCATGACCAGCAGCCCCGCGGTGACGACGACCGCCGTGCCCACGCGCCGCACCAGGAGCACCGCGACCGGGCTGGTCACGGCGATGACCGTGGCGAACGGCAGCGTCGCCAGGCCGGCGGCGAGCGTGCCGTAGCCGAGCACCGCCTGCAGGTACTGGGTGATCAGGAAGATGAACCCGAAGAGTGCGAAGAACGCCAGCGCGATCGCCACGCTCGCCGCCGACACCCGGCGGTCGGTGAAGAGCCGGACGTCGAGCAGCGGGTCGGGTCGGCGCAGCTCCCACCGGACGAACCCGGCCAGCAGCGCGGCCGCGGCGGCGTAGCCGGCGAGGGTGAGCGGCGAGGTCCAGCCGTGGCCGGGCGCCTCGATCGTGGTCCACACCAGCAGGCCGACGCCGGCGACCGAGCCGACCACCCCGCCGACGTCGAAGCGGCCGTGCTCGGCGGAGCGGGACTCGCGCAGCAGCACGCGCCCGGCCACCAGGGCCACCGCGACGAGCGGCAGGTTGACGAGGAACACCGAGCCCCACGCGAAGTGCTCGAGCAGCAGCCCGCCGGTGACCGGTCCGATCGCGACCGACAGCCCGGTGACCGCCGACCACACGCCGATCGCCGTCGCGCGCTCGCGCCGGTCGGGGAAGGCGACGACGAGCAGCGCCAGGGTGGCCGGGAAGACGAGGGCGGCCGCGGCGCCCATGGCCGCGCGGGCGGCGACGAGCTGCCCGGTGGTCCCGGCCAGCGCTGCGAGCAGGGAGGTCAGCCCGAACAGCACCAGGCCCACCTGCAGGACGCGCAGCCGGCCGAACCGGTCACCGAGGTGCCCGCCCAGGAGCAGCAGGGCGGCGAACACCAGCGTGTAGCCGTCCACGACCCACTGCAGGCCGCTGGTGTCGGCCGACAGCTCCGCCGCGAGCGTCGGCAGGGCCACGTTGACGATCGTGTTGTCGACGCTGACCAGGAGCACCGACAGGCACAGCACGGCCAGCACCCACCACCGGCGGGTGGGCTGGGCCGGGGATCGGACCTCCACGGGGCCCTCCTCTCGTAGAACGACGTTCCAGAACGGTAGAACGGCGTTCTACAAGGCGCAAGGGAGGATGACGGCATGACCGAGACGGGGCAGCGGACGCCGAGCCGCGAAGTGCAGGGCGCGCTGGTCGACGCGGCCGAGCGGGTGCTGGTGCGCGACGGGACCGCGGGGCTGACCGTCCGGGCCGTCGCCACCGAGGCCGGCGTGGCCCCGATGGGCGTCTACAACCGCTTCGGCAACAAGTACGGCCTGGTGGCCGCCGTCCTGGTCCGCGGGTTCGACGCGCTGGCCGCCAGCGTCCGCGGGGACGACGCCGACGCGCCGCAGGACCGGCTGGCCGGCTGCGGGCGGCGCTACCGGCGGTTCGCCCTGGGCAACCGGGAGCACTACGAGGCGATGTTCGGCACCGCCGTGCCCTCCGACGCGCGCGCGGCCGCCTCCACCGCCGAGCTCGACGAGCACGCCGCGGCCGCCTTCGGGGTGCTGGTCGGCGAGGTGTCGCGGGCGATGGACGCCGGCGTCCTGCGCCGCGACGACCCGGCCGAGACCGCCCAGGTCATCTGGTCGGCCGTGCACGGCGCGGTCAGCCTGGAGCTGGCCGGGGTCACCCAGGCCGGGGACCCCGAGGCCTCCTTCGAGCGCCTGCTGGCCGCACTGCTGTCGGGACTGTCCTGACCGGCCGCCGGCCCCTGGTCAGCGGACCGTGTAGCCGGCGTCCACCGGCAGCGTCACGCCGGTGATGTAGCGGGCCTCGTCGGAGACCAGGAAGAGGATCGCGTTGGAGATGTCCACCGGGTCGACGTAGGGCACCGGCAGCGGGTGCAGCGTCTCGAACAGCTCGGTGAACTTCTCCCTCGTGGGGTTCGGGTCGTCGGGGGTGAACAGGCCCCACGTCTTCTCGTTCTGGATCATGACGGTGTCCACGCCGGTCGGGTGCACGGTGTTGACCCGGATCGACTGCTTGCCGAACTCGTTGGCCAGCGTCCGCATGATGCCGATGACGCCGTGCTTGGCCGCGGTGTAGTGGATCGTGTTCGGCGTCCCCTTGAGGCCGGCGGTCGAGCTGGTGATCACGATCGACCCGCCTCCGGAGTCGACCAGGTGCGGCAGGGCGACCCGGCAGGTGTTCCACACGCCGGTCAGGTTGATGTCGATCATCTCCTGCCAGGCGTGGTCGGTGAGTTCCAGTGCGGGCGCCAGCTCGAACACGCCCGCGTTGGCCAGCACGATGTCGAGCCGGCCCAGTTGCGCGACGCCGTCGTCGACCGCCGCGCGCAGCGCCGCCGGGTCGCGGACGTCGGCCTTCGTCGCGACGATCCGCCGGTCGAGGGCCTCGACCTGCCGCACCGTCTCGGCGAGGTCCTCCTCGGTGGCCGGTGGGTACATGGTCACCGTCTCGACCGGCCCGCAGAGGTCGACGGCGATGACGTCGGCGCCCTCCTGCGCCAGCCGCAGCGCGTGGCTGCGGCCCTGGCTGCGCGCGGCCCCGGTGATGAAGGCGACCTTGCCCTCGACGCGTCCTGCCACGGTGTCCTCCTGTCCGGGAGATGCTCGACTGCCGGCGTTACTTGACGACCGACCCCGCGTCGACCGGGAGCTGGACGCCGGTGACGTAGCGGGCGTCGTCGCTGACCAGCCAGAGGATCGCGTTGCTGATGTCGACCGGGTCCACCCACGGGATCGGCAGCGCGTTGAGCCCCTGGAACATCGGGGCGACGTCGTCGCGGGTGACCTCGTCCGGGGGCTTGTCCGGGACGAAGTTCCCGTAGGTCTCGCGGTTGTGGATCATGTCGGTGCTCACCGAGGTCGGGTGCACCGAGTTGACCCGGATCATGTCGGGGGCCAGCTCGTTGGCCAGCGTCTTCACCAGGCCGACGACGCCGTGCTTGGCCGCGACGTAGTGCGCGAGGTTCGCCAGGCCCTTGATGCCGGCCGTCGAGCTGGTGATGACGATCGCCCCGCCCTGCCCGTGCGCCCGCAGGTGCGGCACCGCGGCCCGCACCGTGCGGAAGACGCCGGTGAGGTTGATGCCGATCATCTGGTCCCACATCTCGTCGGTGAGGTCCTCCACCGGCGCGAAGCTGGCGATGCCGGCGTTGGCCAGCACGATGTCGAGCCGGCCGAGCTCTGCGACCCCCTCGCCGACGGCGGACTCCAGCGCGGCACTGTCACGCACGTCGGCCACCCGGGCGACGATCCGCCGGTCGAGCGCCTCGACCTGGCGGACGGTCTCGGCCAGGTCCTCCTCGGTCGCCATGGGGTAGCCGACGGTGGGGACGTCGGCGCAGATGTCCACCGCGACGACGTCGGCACCCTCCTGGGCGAGCCGGACCGCGTGACTGCGGCCCTGACCGCGCGCGGCACCGGTGATGAACGCGACCTTGCCGTCGAGCTTGCCCATCCGGACTCCCGGGTCGAGGGGGCGTGCCAGGTGACGCGGGTCTCAACCTAGGGAGGGTTGCGCCGATCGGCAACGCCCTGGTCAGGGCGACCGGCCGGCGTCCAGCCGACTCCCAGCCGGTGTCCTGCCGACCCTCATGGACGACGGCGAGGGTGGGGATCCGAGACATCCAGGAGGTATCCCGTGCTGACCGTCGCCGTGCTCGTGGCCCTGCTCCTCACCATGACCCTCGCCGACCTCGCCCCGGCGCTGCTGCCCGACGGTCCGGGGCCCGCGGCGGTGGCGCCCACCCGCTGAGCGCGGGGCGCGGTCGACTCCCACCGCCCCTCCCACCGATGAGGTCCCGGTGGTACGGTCGATTCGTGGGTGGGACGTATCCCGTGGTCCTGGGCGACCGCGGCCGCCTGGTCATCCCGGCCGAGCTGAGGGAGCGCCTGCACGTCTCCGCCGGCGACCACCTGGTCCTCCTCGACACACCCCGGGGAGTCGTCCTGGCCACCCGCGAGCAGCTCAAGGCCCTGGTGCGTGAGGACCTGGCCGGACTCGACCTGGTCTCCGAACTGCTGGCCGAACGGCGCTCCGACTCGGCTGCTGACGACGCCGGGTGAACCTCTTCGACAGCTCCGCCCTGCTGTGCTTCCTGCTGGGCGAGCCGGGGGCGGAGGTCGTCGAGGCCGCGATGGAGCAGGCGGACCCGGTGTGCAGTGCCGTCAACTGGTCCGAGGTGGCCCAGAAGATCGTGCAGAACGGTCGCGACTGGGGACTGCCGCAGGGCCTGCTGCGCAGCTACGGGCTCCGGGTGGAGCCCGTGCTGGTGGACGACGCGGAGGTGGCTGCCCGCCTGTGGCGCACCGGATCGGGGCTCTCCCTGGCCGACCGCCTGTGCCTGGCCACCGGCCGCCGCCTCGGTGCCACCGTGTGGACGGCCGACACCGCGTGGGGCGCCACGGACGGCGTCCGCCAGATCCGCTGAGCCGGGGTCCCTCAGCGGGGCTGCAGGCCCGCCAGCGGCGACTCGTCGCACGGCTTGGCCGGGATCGCGGGCATGCCGAGCAGCGTGGGCTGACCGCGCACCGGGCCGGTGTGGGAGTGGTCCAGGTGGCTGCGGGGGGTGACCAGGTCCGCCTCGCGCGCGGCCAGCGCCGTCTCGCCGTACCCCTGCACGCACTCCGGGTCCGGGCCGTCCAGCGGCAGGCCGGTGAAGAACTTGGCCGCCATGCAGCCGCCGCGGCAGGCGTCGAAGTGCGCGCACCGCGTGCAGGCGCCCCCGGTCTGCGGGCTGCGCAGCTCCCGGAAGAGGTCCGAGGACTGCCACACCCGCTGGAAGCCGCCCTCGCCGCGCACGTTGCCGGCGAGGAACTGCTCGTGGATGGCGAACGGGCAGGCGTAGACGTCGCCGACCGGGTCGATCAGGCACACCACCCGCCCGGCGCCGCACAGGTTCAGGCCGGGCAGGGCCTCGCCGTAGGCCGACAGGTGGAAGAACGAGTCGCCGGTGAGGACGCGCTCGCCGTTGGCCAGCAGCCAGGCGTAGAGCTCGCGCTGCTGGGCCTGGGTGGGGTGCAGCTGGTCCCAGACGTCGGCGCCGCGGCCCGAGGGGCGCAGCCGGGTGATCCGCAGCTGGGCGCCGTAGCGGTCGGTGAGCTCCCTGAACGCGTCGAGCTGGGAGACGTTCTCCCGGGTCACCACGACGGAGACCTTGAAGTCCTTCATCCCGGCCTCGGCCAGGTTCTCCAGCGCCCTCGTGGCGGTGGCGAAGGAGCCGGTGCCGCGGACGCGGTCGTTGACCTCGGCGGTGGCGCCGTCGAGGGAGATCTGCACGTCGACGTAGTCGGTGGCCGCCAGCTGCTGCGCGCGAGCCCGGTCGAGCTTGACGCCGTTGGTGGAGAACTTGACGCCGACGTCGTGGCCGATCGCGTAGTCGAGCAGGTGCCAGAAGTCCGGCCGCACGGTGGGCTCGCCGCCGCCGACGTTGACGTAGAAGACCTGCATGCGCTGCAGCTCGTCGATGACGCCCTCGGCCTCGGCGGTGGACAGCTCTCGTGGGTCACGCCGGCCGGAGGAGGAGAGGCAGTGCACGCACGCCAGGTTGCAGGCGTAGGTGAGCTCCCAGGTCAGGCAGATCGGGGCGTCCAGGCCGTACTCGAACTGGTCGACCAGGCGCCCACCCACGGGCCGGTCGGGGACGACGGCGGTCATGCGCGCACCTCGATCATCTGGGAACGGGCGAGGTCGGCCAGCGCCTTGACGTAGGCCGGCCGCTGGGCCTCGGGGACACCGCACGCGGCCAGCGTCGCGTCGGCGCTGGGGTGGTCGGCCAGCGTCTCCACGACGGTGACCAGCGTCCTCGACTTCAGGAACGACAGCTTCCGGTTGCCGAAGTGGTAGACCAGCGCCCCGAACGGCTCCGGCCGCAGCGCCACCGACCGGGCACGCCGCCAGGGCAGCCCCGGGTCGAAGGCGCTCGCGGCCGGAGCGGCGGGGGTCACGACCGCAGGCTCAGTAGACGCCGCACATGCCGTCGATGGAGACCTCCTCGACGAGGGACTCCTCGACCAGCGCCTCCTCGGCGACGGCGGGCGCGGCCCCGTCCTGGGCGACGGTCTGGACCTCGGTCTGGGCGGGCGTCTCGGGCATGCCGACCTCCGGATCAGGGGAGCGGGGATGCCGAGGACGGTAGGGGCACCGGGTGCCACGGGCAACCGAGGAGGTGAGCCACGGCACAGCCTGGACGGCGACCGGGGCGCCACGGGTGAAGATGGGCCGGTGAGCGTGCTGCGCGAGTCCGACCGCGGCGTCCCCCGCGAGGACCCCCGCGAGGACACCCGCGCCCGCATCGAGCGGGCCGCGCTCGAGCTGTTCACCGCCGCGGGCTTCGAGCAGGTCACGATCGAGGAGATCGCCGCGGCCGCGGGCACCAGCCGGCGCACGTTCTTCCGCACGGTGGGCGGCAAGGCCGACGCGGTGTGGGGCGACTTCGACGGGCACGTCGACCGGCTGGCGGGGCTGCTGGACCGCTCCGGCGACGACGTCCCCGTGCTGACCGCCGTCCTCACCGCCTACGTCGAGGCCAACGACTACGCCCCCGACGACCTGCCGGTGCTGCGCCAGCGGATGCGGCTGATCCTCACCGAGCCCGCGCTGCAGGCCCACTCGCAGCTGCGCTACGCCGACGTCGACCGGGTGGTGGCCGGCTACGTGGCGCGGCGCTGCGGGCAGGCCCCGACCTCACTGGTGCCGCGGCTGGTGGCCACGGCCACCCGCGCCGCCGCGACGACGGCCTTCGAGGCCTGGCTGTCCGGCGACGTCCCGTCGCTGGCCGAGGCGCTGCGGACCGCGTTCGGCCAGCTCGCGGCGGGCTTCCCCGGCCTGCGCTGACCCCTCCGCCTGCTCCAGGCATCGGAAGCGATCCGCACGTCCTGGGCCGCACGACGTGCGGAGTGCTTCCTATGCCTGCCCCAGGGTCGCGCGCAGGCCGTCGAGCAGCCGGTCCACGTCGTCGTCGTCGCTGTAGGGCGCCAGACCCACGCGCAGCCCGCCGGCGTCGCCGAGGCCCAGCCGCCGGGACACCTCGACGGCGTAGAAGCTGCCCGCCGGCGCGTTGACGCCCCGCTCGGCCAGCGCACGCGACACCTCGGCGGCCGGGCGGTCGGCGAACGTGTAGAGCAGCGTGGGCGTGCGGTGGGCGGCCCGCGACCACGCCGTCACGCCGGGCAGCTCCGCAACGCCCTCCTCGATCCGCTCCCGCAGCAGGTCCTCGTGCGCCTCGACGGCGGTCAGGCCCGCGACCAGCCGGCCGCGGCGGTCGCCGTCGTCCCCGCCGAGCGCGGCCAGGTAGTCCACGGCGGCGGTGGTGCCGGCCAGCAGCTCGTAGGGCAGCGTGCCGAGCTCGAACCGCTCGGGGACGGCGTCGGTGGAGGGCAGCAGCTTGTCCGGGTGCAGCGTCTCCAGCAGCGACGGCGCGGCGACGACGCAGCCGAGGTGCGGGCCGAGGAACTTGTAGGGCGAGCAGGCGTAGAGGTCGGCACCGAGCGCGGCGACGTCGACCGGCGCGTGCGCGGTGAGGTGCACGCCGTCGACGTAGGTGAGCGCGCCGGCCCGGTGTGCCAGCGCGGTCAGCGCGGCGACGTCGGGGCGGGTGCCGATCAGGTTGGAGGCGCCGGTGAGCGCGACCAGCCGGGTGCGGTCGGACAGCACCGCCGCCAGCGCCCCGGCGGTGAGCTCGCCGGTGCCGGGGTCGAGGTCGGCCCAGCGGACGGTGGCGCCCCGCGCGGTCGCGGCCTGCACCCAGGGCCGGACGTTGGCGTCGTGGTCGAGCCGGGTCACCACGACCTCGTCGCCGGGACCCCACCCGGCGGCCAGCGCGCGGGAGAGGTCGTAGGTCAGCTGGGTCATCGACCGGCCGAAGACGACGCCGCCGGGGTCGCCCGCGGTCAGGTCGGCCACCGCGGCGCGGGCGGCGACGACGATCGCGTCGGCGTTGCGCTCGGCCGCGGTCACCTGCCCGCGGTTGGCGATCGGTGCGGTGAGCGTGGTGGCCACCGCCTCGGCCACCTGCCGCGGCACCTGCGAGCCGCCGGGACCGTCGAAGTGGGCGGCGCCGGCGCGCAGGGCGGGGAAGTCGGCACGGACGGCGGCGACGTCGTAGGCGGTGCTCGCGGTGGTCACCTCCGCAGCATGCCGCCGCCGCCCGCCCCTCACCCGACCGGCCCGGCGCCCCCGCCCTGTCGGGGCCCGGTCGCAGGGGCCGACGGCCCTGGCCGGTCGGGCAGGGCGGCCTGGCCGGGTGGCCGGACCTGCTCCTCCGGACGGACGGTTCCCGGCCCGTGGGGATCCCGCGGGCCGGGACGCCGGTCCTAGCGTCCGGCCGGACCGCCCCGCCCCCGCCTGGAAGGACCCCTCGATGAAGGTCGAAGAACTCCTCAAGCCCTTCCCCATCAAGGAGTTCCACCCGTTCCCGCGGGCGCTCATGGGCCCCGGGGCGCACGAGATCATCGGCCCCGAGGCGCTGAAGCTGGGGTTCCGGAAGACGCTGGTCATGACGTCCGGCCTGCGCGGCTCGGACATCGTCGAGAGGATCGCCGGGTCGATGCGCTACCACGGCCTGGAGGTCGTGGTCTACGACCAGGTGGAGTCCAACCCCAAGGACTACAACGTCATGGACGCCGTGGCGATGTACCAGGAGAACGAGTGCGACAGCTTCGTCTCCATCGGCGGCGGCTCCAGCCACGACGCGTGCAAGGGCGCGCGCATCTCGGTGGCCCACGACGGTCGCAGCGTCAACGAGTTCGAGGGCTTCAACCAGTCGGAGAACCCGAAGAACCCGCCGCACATCGCCGTCTCGACGACGGCCGGCACGGGCTCGGAGACCTCCTGGGCCTACGTCATCACCGACACGACCACCGACCCGGAGAACCCGCACAAGTACGTGGCCTTCGACGACCACTGCCTGGCGACGCTGGCGATCGACGACCCGGTCCTCTACTACGACTGCCCGATCGACTACACCGCCCAGTGCGGCTTCGACGTCCTCGCCCACGCCAGCGAGCCCTACGTGTCGCGGCTGGACTTCCCGCCGTCGCTGGGCAACGCCCTCTACGCGATCCGGCTGACCAACCAGCACCTGCGGCAGGCGGTGTGGAACGGCCAGGACCTCGGTGGCCGGCAGGGGATGATGTACGCCCAGTACATCGCCGCGCAGGCGTTCAACTCCGGCGGCCTGGGGATCATCCACTCGATCAGCCACGCGGTGAGCGCGTTCTACGACACCCACCACGGCCTGAACAACGCCATCGCGCTGCCCCGCGTGTGGGCCTTCAACATGCCCACCCAGTACCGGCGCTTCGCCGACATCGCGCAGGCCATGGGCGTGGACACCCACGGGATGACCGACGTGCAGGCTGCCGACGCCGCGCTGGCCGCGGCCATCCGGCTGCTGCGAGACGTGGGCATCCCCGAGCGGTTCGTCGACGTCACCCAGGACAGCTACTCGAAGAACCGGCTGGGCGTCGGCCCGACCCGGTTCTACGAGAACGCCCCGACGATCCTCGGCGACGACAAGGACGTCGACCGGATCACCCACCACGTCCTCGGCGACGCGTGCACCCCTGGCAACGCCAAGGAGTGCACCTTCGAGACGGTCCGGCCCGTGGTGGAGCACTGCATGACCGGCGACCTCGACGACCTGCTGTCCTGACCGACTCCCGGGGGGGGGGGGGGGGGGGGGGGGGGGGGGGGGGGCCGGGGCCCCCCCCCCCCCCCCCCCCCCCCCCCCCCGCCCCCCCCCCCCCCCCCCCACCCCCCCCCCCCCCCCCCCCCCCCCCCCCCCCCCCCCCCCCCCCCCCCCCCCCCCCCCACCCCCCCCCCCCCCCCCCCCCCCCCCCCCCCCCCCCCCCCCCC